>JAOTZH010000095.1 GCA_029861425.1 Gemmatimonadota bacterium | reverse complement strand
GTGTGGAAGACGCACAATCGCCGGGTCGAGACCTTCAGGTCGCCTGAGCTCGGGTTTCTCGGAGTCGCCGATCCGGACACCGTCCTGTTCTACCGTGCGTCCCTCAAGCCGCACACCGTAGCCGCCACGTTCCCGATCGAAGCGGTCGACGACCTGCCTTCCGTCGACATCGTTTCGGACTACACAGGGCTCGAAGCGAGGGTGCTGGGTGACGCGGTCGGCCGAGACCCGGATGGGATCGTCGTGGCGACGTTCGCGGGCGGTCGAATGAGCGCCGGAGCGCGCGAGGGGGTGTTGGAGGCGATCGAGGACGACGTCCCGGTGGCGCTCGCGTCACGGGTCCCCGGCGGACGCATCGTCGGAGACGTCACGGGCGGATCGGGAGCCCTGGTCGTGCGGGATCTTTCGCCCTACAAGGCACGTATTCTCCTCATGCTCGCGCTGACGATCACGACGGATCCGACCGAGCTTCAGCGCATCCTCGACAAGTACTGAGCCGGCACGAGCCGCGGAAGGCGAACCTCACATGACGCCAGCCCTTTGAGAGTCCTGATCCTCGGCGGTACCGGCTTCATCGGGCCGCACATGGTCCGCGCGCTGCAGGCCAACGGCCACGAGATCACCCTCTTCAACCGATGGCGCACGAACACACACCTGTTCCCGGAGGTCGAGAAGCTGGTCGGCGACCGGGCGGGTCCGCTGGACGCGCTCAGGGGGCAGAGCTGGGATGTCGTTATCGACAACTCCGGCTATTACCCCGAGCATGTGTCGCTCTCGGCGACCACGCTCGCCGATCAGGCCGAGCACTACATCTTCACGTCCACGACCGACGTCTACCGTGACTACGACACGCCGGGGATGACGGAGGACTATCCGCTCGGCGTGCTGCCGGAGGGCGAGCCCCACAACCCGCAGCGCTGGTATGGCCAGCTCAAGGTCATCTGCGAGCACGCCGTCCGGGAGGCGTTTCCGGGCCGGAACACGGTCATTCGCCCGACCTGGGTGATCGGACCCGGCGACACCAACCACCTGTGGACGTATTGGGTCGTCCGGACGCATGCGGGCGGCGAAGTGCTGGCGCCCGGACGTCCGGAGAACCCGATCCAGTGGATCGACGTAAGGGACATCGCGGACTTCGTCACTATGCGGGCCGAGCGGCGGGACGGGGGCACCTTTCACCTGGTCGCGCCGCCGACCTCCATGGCCGAGATGCTCTACGGCATCCGGGCGACGACCTCGGCCGAGGTTGGATTCACCTGGGTCGATGAGGACTTCCTATGGCAGCATGGGGCGCGGCCGTGGGTGGAGTTCCCGCTCTGGTGGCCTGCCCGGAACGACTACGGGGAGCCCGTGTTCGGTGGAATCAAGGGTGGAGAGGGGTCGGGTCTTCTGGACGGCAGCCACGCGCGCGCAGCCGGGCTGGAGGCTCGTCCGCTGGCGGACATCGCGTTCGACGTCGCCGAATGGTATGAAGAAGCGTTCGGCGACTGGCCGGACGGTCAGCGACCGGGCCTGACGAGGGCACGTGAGGCGGAGCTGATCGACCTGTGGATGGGGAGAGGTGGATGAGTGGGTCATACGGATCGAGGGTGCCTGCGTGGCTGCCTTCGAGAGGGGAGCCCGGAGGGCTGGGGGGCGTCGCGGCGGTTCTCGTGTGGCTCGCGGTCGCCGGTTGCGGCGGCGGTCCACGGACGGACGCCGAAAAGCTGGCGGTGCTGAACGAGATGGCCGCCGACGTAGACGCACGATTCCCGAAAGTGGAGCAGCTGAGCGTCGACCAGGTCGGCCGGCTGTTGGAGGCGAACGGCGACGGCCTCGTGCTCGTCGACGTGCGGGAGAACCACGAACGCGAGGTTTCCCGGATCCCGGGGTCGATCACCGCGGAGGAGTTCGAGGCCGACCCGAGCCGCTACTCCGGCGCGATCGTCGTCGCCTACTGCACGATCGGCGCCCGCAGCTCCGCCTTCGCGAAGAAACACACATCGGAGGGGCGCCCCGTGGCGAACCTGCGCGGGAGCATCCTGGCGTGGACGCATGCCGGCGGCCCGCTGGTCGGCGAAGAGGGCCCGACCACGCGGGTCCATGTATACGGTGAGCGTTGGAACCTCGCTCCGGAGCGCTACGAGGCCGTCTGGTGACCGTCTCCTACGACAATTCCAAGGCCGTCTTCGAGGGGATCAAAGCCGCGGGGATCACGAGCATCTCGGCGCTCCCCGAAACCTGGCTGGGTCTGCTGCTGCAGCGGGCCGAGGACGATCCCGACGTCGACCTGATCCAGGTCGCGAAGGAAGAAGAGGCGATCGGCGTCGCCGCCGGAGCCTACTTCGCCGGCGAGCCACACGTCCTGCTAATGCAGAACCACGGCTTCTTCGGCGCGATGAACGGGATCATCTCGCTCGCGCAGCTATACTCGATTCCGCTGTGCATGCTGATCGCCGTGCGCGGTCACTGGGGCGAGCCGTACCCGTGGCACACGAGGGGCGGAATCGTCACGGAGGGACTGCTCAGGGCGCTGAACATCCCGTACGAGCACGCCCGCGATCCGGAGGCTGTCGCGAAGCAGATCGCCGAGGCCTACACGTTCTCGCGGAGCTCTCTCTCGCCCGTCGCGCTGCTGCTCACGCGCGACTTGATGGAGGACTGATGGAGCGGGCGAAGTGTCTCGAGCTGATCTATCCGGAGATCGAGGACAAGCTCGTCGTCACGATCATGGGGGCGTGCGCGCAGGAGCTCTACGACCTGGGGCACCGGGAGAGCTTCTTCTACCTCCAGCACGCGATGGGGCTGGCGTCCTCGATCGGGCTCGGGCTGGCTCGCCACCTCCCGCACGAGAAAGTGATCGTGCTCGATGGAGACGGATCGGCACTCATGAACCTCGGCACGTTCGCGACCCTCGCCCGTTACCGGCCGTCGAACCTCGTCCACATCATCTTCGACAACGGCAGCCTCCTCTCGACCGGAGGGTTCGACTCGCACACGACTGCAGGTATCACCGATCTCGCGGCGATCGCGCGCGGCGCCGGAATCGAGCACGCGGTCTCGGTGACCGAAACGATGGGGTTCGGCGAAGCGTTCGTTGAAGCCATGGAGCGGGCTGACCTCAGCGTGATCGTGGCCCACGTCGACGCGGTCGGTCCCGATATCTACGGGATGGACTTCGCGCTTCCTGAGAACGCGTTTCGATTCAAGCGGTGCGTGCAGGAGCGGCGGGCCGCGACGGGGTGGAAACCGCCCCCGAGGCCGGGAAGCGTGGGCAGCGCCTGACCCTCTCCTCAGAGAAGGCCGAGGGCTAGAAACGCAGGACGCGCAGGATCCTGTCGTCGTCCGGGCGCGGGTCTCCCAGCTGATCCCGGTTGCTCGTCGCGATGTAGAGAAACCCATCCGGACCCATGATGACATCCCGAATCCGCCCGAATCGGTCGTCGATCAGCTCCACGCGCGAGCCCGCGACGTCCGGAGTGTCGATCCGAACGGACTGAAGCGAGCCGGTGCCGAGAGTGGCGAAGACCAGCGCGCCCTCGAGCCCCGGGTACGCTGTGCCGGTGACGAACGCGGCGCCGGCCGGGGGGATGTCGATGAACCCGGCGGCGGGTTCGATGAATCGGTCGTCCGCTTCGCCCGCGCGAATCGTCGGCCACCCGAAGTTGCCGCCGCGAACGATGCGATTGAGCTCGTTGTAGCCGCGTGTGCCGTGCTCTGTCGCCCACAGGTCGTCCGACGCCGGGTCCCACGCTAGCCCCTGCGGGTTGCGGTGGCCGTAGCTCCACACGTGAGAGCCGTCGAACGGATTGTCCTCCGGTACGCCGCCGTCGGGGCGCAAACGCAGGATCTTCCCCGCGGGGGACGAAAGCTCCTGGGCCAGGTCCTCATCGGTAGCGTCCCCTGTCGTCGCGTACAGCATCCCGTCGGGGCCGAAGCCCAGCCGGCACCCATCGTGATAGGCACCGCCCGGCATGTTATCGATCAGAACGGCCTCGTCCCGCCCGCGGCCGTCCACCTCTCGGAGCACGACGATGCGGTTGAGAATCCCGCCCTGCGGCGAGGCGAAGCTGTAACAGGCGTAGACACGGCCGTTCGTCTGGAACGACGGATCGATCGCGAGACCCATTAGCCCGGCCTCGGTGCCCTGGGGCGCCGCCACATCCAGTGTGGCCCAGGGGTCGGGGGTCAGCCCGTCACGATCGATGACCCTGATCCGACCGGGGCGCTCGGCCACGAACAGACGTCCGTCTGGCGCGAACGCGAGGGACCACGGGACCACGAGACCAGAGGCGACGGTCTCGACGGTTGGGGACGGCGCCTGGGCGATGGCGGGGGACGCGGCGAAGACGACGCCCCCGACCACCGTCAGCCAGGCCCTACGGAACGAGAGCAGTGCCCGACGTCCGGTTGATGAACGCGACCAGCGCGTCCCGCCACTGATCGAGCAACGTCCCCTCGACGTACATCATGTGCCCGGCCGCGAAGTCCTCGCGGGCAATGTTGTCGCGGAGATCCGGTGGCAACCCCAGCTGATCCATGGTCCACACGGCCGCGAAGTACGGGGTGGCGAGGTCGTAGATCCCGTTGACGAGAAGGACTTCCAGTCGCGGGTTCCGCTCGATCGCGCGGGCCAGATCGGGCGCGACGTTCGGGGTCGCCCCGCCGAAGAACCCGCCGCCTCCGCCGAATTGACGCTCCCAGTTCCACCCGCGCGCCATGCCGCTCGGGACGTACTCGCGTTCGCCGTCGTAGCCGAGCTCATCGCGGACGTACGTATTGAAGATCGACGTGTACGCCGAGCTGATCGCCGATGACTGGGGGTCGTGCCCGGGGGTGGTCTCGAGCTGGTCGCCCGTCGGCCCCGTGAATCGGGCATCGAGCCGCCCGACGACCAGACGATCGTCACGCAGCAGCTCCTTTTCGAACTCCGGGGCCGACACCCGAAGATCCGCCTTGTCGAGATAGTCCGTCGACAGGCCGGTGTACTCGTGCATCTGCTGGAGGACGCGCTGGCGCCGTGCGGGATCGACGGCGCTCCCGGCGAGGAGCGTCTGCGCGTAATCGGTCAGCGCCCACTCCTCGACCTCGGCCATGAACGCCTCGAGATCGTCGGGCTGGCCGCTCGGGAGCGCATCGTGGTACGCCGCGGTGATCGCATAGGACGGGACGTTCGTGATGTACCCGGTGTGCGATCCCGGAGGGAACTGGATGGTGTTGAAGTCGAGCACGGCCGACACGAGCACGATCCCGTTCAGATCGATGTTCGAGCGCTGCAGATGGCCCGCGAGCACGGCGGAGCGGGTCGTACCGTAGCTCTCCCCTAGCAGATAGCGAGGCGAGTTCCAGCGGTTGTTCTCGCTCAGAAAGCGTCGAATGAACTGCGTGAGCGACGCGGCATCCTCGTCCAGCCCCCAGAAGTCGCTACCCTCGGCCTCTCCGGCCGGCCGGCTGAACCCGGTCCCGATCGGATCGATCATCACGATGTCCGCCATGTCGAGCAGCGTGTGCTGGTTGTCGACGAGCGGATACGGTGGGGGTGACTGCTGCCCCACGTTCGGGGTGACGACCCGCCGCGGTCCCATGATTCCCATGTGGAGCCAGAAAGACGCTGATCCGGGACCGCCGTTGTAGGAGAAGACGATCGGTCGGGTGCCCGGAGCTCCGCCGTTCGTACGCATGTAGGCGGTGTAGAAGAGCTCTCCCGTCGGGCTCTCGTCGGTGTTGCGCAGGATGATGCTACCCACGATGGCGTCGTACGCCACGGTCTCGCCGTTCATGACGATCGAATGGCTCGTCTGCCACCGGGACGGCTCGGGTTCCATTCCGCCGTTGCTCGCGTCCTGGGCGGCGACCGCCGCCGGCAGCAGGAACAACATGGATACGATCAGGCGCTTCATGAATCCTCCAGTGATTCCGAGATCCTCATTCGAGCGTCCAGTCCACTCCACCCGGCCCCGCGTTCACGATCGGTGTGTCGCCGGCCGTCGACCGCTCCGTCCAGCACGCGTGTATGTGCCCGCATACGACCAGACGCGGGGAGGTCCGCTCGATGGCCTCCAGAACGGACCAGCTTCCGTGGTGCGTCCCCATTCCGTCCGTATCGACGTGCCCGTTCGGCGGTGAGTGCGAGATCAGCACCGCGCCGCCCGGACAATCGGCGAGCAGCTCCGCAGCGGCTTCCTCCGTGAGATCGTAGCTCCAGTCCCCGAAGGGGGTCACGGGGACCGCGGCGCCGATCCCGAAGAAGCTCACCCCGCCGATCTCCACTCCGTCTCCGTGCAGGACGTGCGCAGCGGCCCAGCCCGCCCCTCCACGGGCGGTCCGGCAGGCGGTCCGGAGCTCCTCGGGTGATTCGCCGTTCCCGCACACCATCACCGTCGGTGTCTCAATGGCGGCGAGCACGTCGACCATCTCCCGGAGCCCCCGGCGCTTGATCGCCAGATCGCCCGCGACGATGAGCACCTCGTACTCCGGCGCCCGTGCAACGAGCGACGCAGCGGCTTCCAGGTCCCGGTGGAGGTCGGACGCGAGAAGGAGCTTCACGGCCTAGCGTCCGGCAGCGGTTCTTCCAGCCTCGACCGCCTCCTGCTGCTGGACGATAAACGCTCGAAACCCCTGCTCGATGCGGTCCGCGATGTTGTCCGGGCCGGCGGTGACGCCGCAGGGGACCTCATGCTCCTTACACGCCGCCAGCACGACCTGGATCGCGTTCTCCACCGCCTCCATATCGCCTTCGTAGGCGCGCCGCAGGTCGCCCGGTCCGGCGAACACGATGCTCACGCCGGGAGTGGCGACGATCTCCGAGGCGTTCGCGATGCCTTCCTGATCTTCGATGATCAGGAGATTCACGTGCGCGCCGTCCGGCCGGGTCGGCCATGCGTTGCGCCCGGTAGCCTCCACGACGACCGTCGCCTGCGTCGCGTTCTGGACGTGCGGGACGACGAGGATATCGATCCCCGCCTCGAGCGCCTCCAGGGCCCGCTGGATCGCCCCATCCGGATCCGCGCCGACTGGCGGGATCCGCAGCGCCATCGCACGGCGTGGCGTATCGGGACCGAGCGCCGCGGTCATCGCGTCCACATACGTGTGGTACGCCTCGAGGTCGAAGGGTCCGTTCTCGAGATCATAGAACACGAAGTCCATCCCGAACCGCGCCGCCATGGCGGTGCCGCCCTCGGCGGTCTGCTGTCCGGGGAACACACCGAAGACGACCTCGCCGTCCGCGAGGAGCGCGCCGATTTGGGACGGCGAAGACATGCCCGGGGCCGATTCCGACATCTCGTCCTCCGCTGGCGCCCCGCAGGCGATAAGGAGTGTGGTCGTGACGGCGATTGCCGCGTTCTTGCTCATCAGAACCTCTACTTCCGTGAAGTGGGGGCGGCTACGTTAACGTCCGCAAAAGGAGACGCGCCATGACGACGCGAAGGGAATTCGTCGCCACGTCCTCGGCTGGTCTGGCCGGCCTCGGGCTCGCCCCGCTTATGAGCCGCAGCCCTGGAGCCCTTCTTTCTACCGCGCGCGCGACGGGGACGGGTTTCGTCTTTGAAGAGCGATCGCTCGCTCACGTTCTGCCACCGCGCCGCGGCGAACCGCACCCCGAAAGGCCGCTGCGCCTGCGGCGAATCCACGAAGAGCTGACCGCGCGCGGGCTCATCGACGACATGACCCGGCTGGCCCCCCGGGACGACGTCATGACGTACATCCGCGGTCATCACACCGCCACACACGTCGACGCGATCGAGCAGATCGAAATCACCGGCCCGATCGCCGAGCTCGCCGTGGGTGGAGCGCTGACTGCCGTCGACGCGGTCGCAAACGGTGACGTGGCGAACGCGTTCTGCGCTATCCGCCCGCCCGGCCACCACGCGAACAACACCGGCGCCGAAGAGGGCTTCTGCTTCTACAGCAACGCCGCGATCGCGGCGAAGTACGCACAGTCCGTCCACGGCCTCGAGAAGGTTCTGATCATCGACTGGGACTACCACCACGGGAACGGCACACAGAACGCCTTCTACGATGACCCGTCCGTTCTGTTCTTTTCCGCACACGACTGGGAGGCGTATCCGCAGACTGGCGATCCGTCGCTCGTTGGAGAGGGCGACGGTCGGGGGCTCAACATCAACGTCCACCTCGAGTGCGGATCGAAGAACGCGGACATGCTGAGCTATTGGGACGGAAAGCTGGACACCGCCGTCTCGTCGTTCCGGCCCGACCTGGTCCTGATTTCGGCCGGGTTCGACAGTCGCCAGGATGACCTGCTCGGGTGCTTCGATCTCACGGACGAGGCGTTTCGGGTGATGACGCGTCGGACGATGGACTACGCCGAGTCATGCTGTGACGGAAAGGTCGTGTCGCTTCTGGAGGGCGGATACAACGTCGACGGCCTGGCCCTCGCGACGGCCGCGCACGTGGAGACGCTGCTGGGGAACTAGACGTTGAACCGGACGTGCATGATGTCGCCGTCTGACACCACGTATTCCTTGCCTTCGACCTGAAGCTTGCCGGCGTCCTTGACCGCCTGTTCCGACCCGTGCTCCATGAAGACGTCGTAGGGAGTGACTTCCGCGCGGATGAACCCGCGCTCCAGGTCCGTGTGGATCCGGCCCGCGGCCTCCTTCGCAGCGGTGCCTCGCCGGATCGTCCAGGCCCGTACTTCGTCGGGACCGACGGTGAAGAACGAAATCAGGTCCAGCAGGCCGTAGGCGGTCCGGATGAAGCGACCCAGAGCGGACTCCGCTACCCCGAGGTCCTCGAGGAAGGCGGCCTGATCCCCGGCGTCCAGACCGGCGATCTCGGCTTCGAGGCTTGCCGACAGCGCCAGGCCCGCTCCACCGATCTCCTCGATCCGGGCCGCGAGATCCGCCGGCAGCTCCTCGCCGGCTTTCTCCTCCCCCACGTTGAGCGCGACGAGCAGGGGCTTGTCGGTCAGGAGGCCGTAGCCTTTGAGAAAGCCGCGGTTGAGCTGGCTCTCGGGGACAGTGCGGACCGGCCGCTCGTCCTCGAGCGCCGCGAGTACCTTCTCGAAGGCAATCAACTCGACCGGGTTCGCCTGCTCCTTTCGACCGCGGTCGATGCGCTTCTCGACGATCTCGTGATCGGCGAACAGGCACTCGGCGTGAAACGCCTCCAGGTCGCCCAGCGGGTCGGGGTCGCCCGCCAGCGCCGGGTTGTCGAAGTCGCGAAGCACAAGGCACAGCGCCTCCTGCTCACGGATCTGCTGGAGTGAGCGCCCGGTCAGACCCTTCTTCTCGGCGCCATGCTCGCCCGGGATGTCGCAGAACGTCATCTCGGCGTACGTGGTCTTCCTGGGCGAGAAGATTTCGCTCAGCCGGTCGATGCGAGGATCCGGTACCCGGGTGGTGCCGAGCTTGAGCTCGCCGCCGAATCCGACGGGGACATCGAGCCCGGTCATGGTGTTGAAGACGGTCGTCTTCCCGGAGCCGGCAAAGCCGACGAGCCCGATCTTCACCGGGCGAATCCCGTATTCATCGCGGGAAGGTCCGTGCATCGAGTCCCCGCCGCAACCAACTTGTCAGGACAGGCTGCCGGCCCGCGAAGGGTCGGATGCTGGTCCACGCGCGATCCGAGAAAAGCCATGTCTGCCGCTCGCTCCATCCTGCTCATCCTGGCCGTCACCACCTCCGCGGTCCCCGCTTTCGCACAGGAGCTGCCGACTGTTCCTCCGTCCGACTACGGTCGGTGGGAGAGCCTCGGCTTCGGCGCCCGGCTGTCGCCCTACGGCGACTGGGTCGCGTACCCCGTCGCGCGGGTGAACGAGGAGAACGAGCTTCGCATCCGGCAGGTCGGAGGCGACTCGACGCACGTGGTCGCGTGGGGCTCGAATCCGGTCTTCTCGCCGGATGGGAGGTGGATCGCCTGGTCGGTGGGGGTCTCGCCGGACGAGCGCGAGCGGCTGCAGGAAGCCGAGGAGTCCGTGCGAAACTCGGTAGCGCTGCTCGACACGGGCGACTGGAGCGAGCGGTCGTTCGACGCCGTTAGCGGCATCGGGTTTGACGGGACGGGTCGTTTTCTCGCGCTCCACGGATACGAGCCCGAGGAGCCCGCCGGGAAGGGGGCCGATCTGCGCGTGCTCGATCTGACGTCTGGTACCGAGACCACGTTCGGCAACGTCGGCGAGTTCGCCTGGAGCGACTCCCTCTCATTTCTCGCGATGGCGATCGCGACGGGCGAGGACGCCGCTAACGGTGTACAGGTCTACGATCCGCTCGAGGGCCGTATCCGGTCGCTCGACGTCTCCGGCTCCGCATACCTGGGCCTTTCATGGCGGGAGGGAGCCGCAGACCTGGCGGTCCTTCGTTCCGAGGAGGACGCCAGCAGCACGGCACCGGAACACGCGGTCCTGGCCTGGAGAGCGCTCGACCTCGGGTTGTCGCCGCCGCTGGTACTGACGGAAGGGGACGGGGGGATGGAGAGCGGTTTCGAGATCGTGCGTCACGCGTCCCCGAGCTGGTCGGATGATGGGTCGATGATCGCCTTCGGGCTCCGGCCGGACGAAGGCGACGACGATGAAGACGAGGAGGACGACGAAGACGAAGGCGGGAACGAGGACGATGAAGATGCGGACACCGACCCGGTCGGCGACGAGGGCGGATCCGCCGAGGCCGAAGAGCCCGATCTGCCGGGCGTCCAGATCTGGCACACGAAGGACGTGCGGGTCTACCCGCAGCAGAAGGTCGCCGAATCTTCCGACGCGCGCCGCACGCATACGGCCGTCTGGCACATCGACCGTGATCGCGTGGTGCAGCTCAACGGGAACATCCTGAACCGCGCACAGTTGATGGAGGGCTGGGCGTACGCGATCGAGCGTGACCAGGGGCCGTATCCGTTTGGCGCGATGTTCGGGAAACCGTATGTCGACACCTGGCGCATCGACACGTCCACCGGCGAGCGGACGCGGATCGCCGAGCGGGTGCGGTATCTGTGGACGAGTCCCGGCGGCGCGCGCTTCCTCGTCTTCGACGGCGAGCACTACCGCACCGGAGATATCGGCGGTGAGCCGGGTTCCGGTTACATCCTCACCGAGTCCATCCCGACCGTCTTCGCCGACACGGCCTACGACACGCCCACCGACATGCTGCCCCCGCACGGGTTCGGGCCGGGCGGATGGTACGAGGGAGACGGGACGGTCCTCCTCTACGATGAGTACGACATCTGGCGCGTGTCCGTGACCGGCGAGCCACCCGTGCGCCTGACCGACGGAGCGGAGAGCGGGGTGACCTACCGGGTCGCGTTCATTCCCGACGACGACGAGCCGGGACTCGACTCCGATGAGCCGCTCTATCTCACGATGCACGACGATCAGACCGAGCGGCGTGGCTACGCGCGACTCATGCCCAACGGGACGGTCGAGACTCTCGTCTTCGACGATATGTCGTTTCAGAGCCTGGCCAGGGCGGACAGTGCGGATGTCTACATGTACCGGACTCAGGCATTCGATCGATCGCCGAACCTCTTCGTCGGCGGTCCTGAGCTGGCCAGCGCGGAGCAGGTGTCCGACACGAACCCCTTCATGTCGGAGTACGCGTGGGGTCGCTCGGAGTTGTTCAACTTCACGAGCGAACAGGGGCGCGACCTGCAGGCGGGCATCCTGCTCCCGGCCAACTACGCGGGTGGGCCCGTCCCGACCATCGTGTACACGTACGAGGTCCTCACGCCTCAGATCCACCAGTTCCGACGACCGAGCGAACGCGACTACTACAACTTCACGGCGTGGACGCAGCATGGGTACGCGGTGCTATTGCCCGACATCGTCTACACATGGCGAGAGCCTGGTCCGAGCGCGCTGGCGTCTGTGAGGGCGGCGGTCGCACAGGCGGTGGAGCTCGGCCATACGGACCCCGACGCGGTGGGACTGATCGGTCACTCGTGGGGTGGCTACCAGGCGACATTCCTCCCGACGCGGACCGACATCTTCGCCGCGTCCGTCGCCGGAGCCCCCCTCACCGACTTCGTGAGCTTCATGGGGCAGTTTCACTGGAACGGCGGCGTGCCCGAGTTGTCCCACTGGGAGACCGGCCAGGGTCGAATGGAGGTCCCGTTCTGGGAGGATCCGGAAGCGCACCGGCGCAGCTCACCGATCCACAAGGTCCACGAGATGGAGACGCCGCTGTTGATGGCGCATGGCAACGAGGACGGCGTGGTCGATTGGGACCAGGCGACCGAGTTCTACAACTTCGCGCGTCGAGCCGGGAAGGACATGGTCCTGCTGGTGTACGAGGGC
Source organism: Gemmatimonadota bacterium (assembly GCA_029861425.1). Classification (GTDB taxonomy): domain Bacteria; phylum Gemmatimonadota; class Gemmatimonadetes; order Palauibacterales; family Palauibacteraceae; genus Palauibacter. Next base: position 2,628 of record JAOTZH010000095.1, on the reverse strand, counting down.
GAGGACCACGGCTTCCGGGAGGAGGCGAACCAGAAGGACTACCACCGCCGGATCCTCGAGTGGTTCGGACACTACCTGAAGGGTGATCCGGCCGCCGAGTGGATCACCGACGGCGTCGCGCTCGATGATCTGGAGGAAGAGAAGAAGAGGGTGGCGACGCAGACAGGCTCGGAGGAGGAGGGCGGGTGACCCGATACGTGCGCCTGCTCGCGATCGTCGCGGCGTTTCTCGGCGCGATGGTCTGGTGGGTCGGACGCGTGGATCCTGGTCCCGGCGATGGGCCGAACACCGGTCCGAACGCGAGCGAGATGAGTGACCCGGCGGGGAACGAGACGAGTGACCCGGTAGTTGGGGTGACCGACGCCGGAGCGGCGTGGATCGACGAGGACTGGGCCATCTTCGAGTCGAAGGTCCGCTGGGCCGCCCGGGAGGGCCTCGCCGAGCTGGAGCCTGGCGAGGCCGTCGGCCGTCTGGCCGAATCCTTCGTCGGGACGCCCTACACGCCGGGTACGCTCGAGGCCGACGGACCGGAGGCCCTCGTGATCAACTTCCGCGAGTTCGACTGCGTCACGTTCGTCGAGAACATGCTCGCCATGACGAGGTTCATCCGGGCGGGTGGCGTAGACTTGTTGCCCGACCGGGCGGCGGCCGAGGCCCGGTATGGAGACCACCTCACTGCGCTTCGCTATCGAGACGGGTCGCTGGCCGGGTACTCGAGCCGTCTCCACTACTTCTCGGAATGGCTGTCTGACAACGCTGAAAGGGGGCTGGTGACGGTGGTGACGGGCGAGCTCGATCCCGCGCTGGATGAAGAGCCGATCGACTTCATGTCGACTCACCCCGACGCCTATCGACAGCTGACGGATCCAGCGGTGCTCGAGGCGATACGCTCGATGGAGGATCGCCTCAACACCATGGCTCCCCGTTCGTTCGTCCCGCAGGACAGGATCGGGTCGATCGCCGAGCACATCGCGACGGGGGACGTGATCGCGGCGACATCCACGGTCGAGGGTCTCGACATAGCGCACACGGGGTTGGCGCTCAGCGTGGACGGACGGCTCCACATGATCCATGCGCCCCTCGTGGGCTCATCGGTCGAGATCTCAGAGGTTCCGCTGGCTGACCGGATCCGGACGATCTCCGGTCAGGATGGCATAATGGTGGCGCGCTGGAGCGAACGCCCGGACAGATAGTCGGGTCCTGGCTCGCGAGCTGTCGGGCCTTCAGGGAAGCGGCGGAAACTCGACCGGCGGACGCCGGTGCCGGGTGGCCTGCTCGTACGCGTACGCGTACCGGAAGAGGAGCCCTTCGTCGTAGGGGCGAGCCAGTATCTGGAGCCCAGCGGGGAGCGTCCCGTTCGTGAACCCCATGGGCACCGTGATCGCGGGCATCCCGGTGGCGGGGGCGACCCGCTGGCTGTTGTCGCCGCAGTACTCCTCTCGACCCCGGTCCAGGTGCGCGGGCACGCACAGCCACGACGGGTAGATGATGGCGTCGACCTCGGCGGCGTCCATCGCGGCCGTCAGGGCCGCCAGGTACGCCTGCCGGCCCGGGTTGTCGGTGTAGTCCGGGCACGGCTCGGGCCAGCGGGACGGGTGGACGTCGAGGGGTGTGTCCTGGAATCGGCGAAGGCCTCCCTCCGCGTGGTCCGAGAACTCGCCCGTCTCGAGGACCTGAACCACATCTGTCAGGGGCGCGCCTTCGCCCAGCGACCGCAGATACACCCACATGTCGTAGCGGAAGCGTGGGCAGAACATCCCTTCACGCGAGTTGTTGGTGTCCACGTCGAAGTCGAAGGGGTCCACGACGTCGGCCCCGAGCCGGGCGAGATCCCCGACGGCCGCCTCGAACAACGAGACGATGGCGGGGTCCGCCTCCTCGCGATCGACCAGATCCCGCAGGACGCCGATTCGGGCTCCTTCGAGCCCCGCCGGGTCGAGGAACGCCGTGTAGTCCGGCTCTCTCCGGTCGGCCCCCGCGAGCGTATACGGGTCGGCCGGATCGAGGGCGCTCACGACGTTGAAGACCCTCGCCACATCTTCGACGGTACGACCCATGGGGCCGGCGATATCGCGGTCGAACGAGAGTGGGATCACGCCATCCCGGCTCGTAAGACCGATCGTCGAGCGGATGCCGACGAGGGCCAGGTGCGAAGAAGGCCCGCGAATCGAGTTTCCTGTGTCGCTGCCCAGACCGATGACGCCGAAGCTCGCCGCGACGCCCGACGCGGTGCCGCCGCTTGAGCCGGCGGGGACCCGGTCGAGCGCGTACGCGTTGCGGGTCGTGTCGAACGACGAGCTGATGGTCTGCCGTGGGCTGAAGGCCCACTCCGCCATGTTCGTCTTGGCGATCACGATCGCGTCCGCGTGCCGGATCATCCGCACCATGAACGCGTCATCGGGGGGAACGCTTCCGGCCAGCGCGATGGAGCCACCCGTCGTGACCATGTCGCCGGTGTCGAAGTTGTCCTTGACGAGCATCGGAACGCAGAAGAGCGGCCCGAGCTCGGCTCCGACCGCGATCGCGGCATCGATCCGATCCGCTTTGTCTAGTGCGGCCGGATTGAGGACGGTGATCGCGTTGAGCCGGTCCTCGTAGGCGGCGATGCGTGCCAGGTGCGCGGAGACC
>JAOTZH010000094.1 GCA_029861425.1 Gemmatimonadota bacterium | reverse complement strand
GAGGATTCGGTCATGAGGCAGACCGATCTCCTCTGCCACGCGGGCCGACTCGAGAGCGCTTTCGACGATGGCGTTCAACATGACCGCGTGCGCTTCGAGCGGATCGTCCCGGCCTGCGTTTTCGTCCATCAGCCGTGTCAGAAGCACCTGATCCAGGGAGCCCCAGTTCACGCCAATCCGAACGGGCTTCCCGTGATCGATCGCGCAGCGCACGATCGTCGCGTAATGCTCGTCCCAGCGCTTCTTGCCCACGTTGCCCGGGTTGATTCGATACTTCGCGAGAGCGCGAGCACAGTCAGGGTGTCCGGGGAGCAGGATGTGGCCGTTGAAGTGGAAGTCTCCGATCAGCGGGACAGGCACGCCCCGATCCTCGAGTCGACGAGCGATCTCGGGGACCGCCGCGGCGGCTGCAGATGTGTTCACGGTAATCCGGACCAGCTCGGAGCCCGCCTGCCAGAGCGCTTCGACCTGATCGGTCGTGGCCTCGACATCCGACGTATCGGTGTTGGTCATCGATTGGACGACGATCGGGTGCCTACTGCCCACCGGCACACCGCCGACCTCGACCGTCACCGTCTCGCGCCGGGCGGCGCCCACTCCCGAGAGGCCCTGCGTCTCTTCAGTATTCACGGGCGGGAAGATAAGGGGGAAGGCGAAAAAAAGCCCCGGCCGCCACTAGGCCGAGGCTTCTTCGTGATCCACCCGTTGACCGGGTAACGTCGTGTCGCTCAGCTCGGTGACTGGTGCGTCCTCCAGAACCGCTGGAATTCCGAGTCGAAGCGTTGACGGTGACGTTCCATCTCACGCTCGAACGCGACGCGATTCGTCTGCTGCGTCGCTTTCAGCCACTGCGGAGAGATGTGCTCGGGTCGCGAGCCATCTCCGTGTTCGTCCACCCTCTCCCCACCGCCGCCACCCCCGTTGTCGTTGGTGGCCATCTTCCGCTCCCTGTGGGACCCGGGTCCGCCAGACGGACCGGCGGGTTTTCCCCGAGATTTGCCCGTGCGATCCCCGATCGTGGGCCGGTTTTCCACATGTTACCCACAACATGTGGTAGTGTGCCGTTCGCCTCCCCCAATATGTGGTGTACCCTAGCCGGTATGTGCCCGTCGTCGCAAGGCTTGCGGCGCCACCAGCCCCCGGGTCGCCCTCGCCGCCGTTCCGAGCGAGCCCGGTCGCGGAAGGCGTCCTATCCGCACTCCGAATGGCCACAGGCGTAGCACTTCGCGCACCCCTCTTCGAACGCCATGCTGCTACCGCACTCGACACAGACTCCCATGAACACGCGGGCCACCGACTCCTCGTATCGCTGCAGCACCGGCCGGTGGGCCGTGTTGGACCCACCGTTTGTCTTTGGGGCGACCTCCACATCCGGAATCGGCAACGCCTGTTGCACGCCGTCCTTCTCCTCCAGGAACTTCTCGATCACCTGAGCGACGGCGTCCGGACCCGAGAGCACCTTGTTCGGCCCGAGCCCGACCGCACGGTCCGAGGAGATGCCCCGCAACTGCTTGTGAACGTCTCGCAGCGTGAGCCCCGAACGAAGCGCGAGCGAGATCAAACGACCGATCGCCTCCGCATCCGCCATCGCCGACCCACCGGTCTTTCCGAGTGCGACGAAGACCTCGAAGGGACGTCCTTGCTCGTCCTCGTTGATCGTGACGTACATGGTGCCGAGCGGAGACTCGATCTGACGCGTGTGACCCCGGAGCACCGCCGGGCGCTCGCGCTTCGAGACACGCTTGATCTTCCCACCCTCGAGCTCGACGATTCGTCTCGCCTTCCGCTCGACCTCGTCTTCCAGCTCGCGATTCTGTTGCTCGAGCTCCGAGCGCTGTTCCTCCAGGGCCGCCAGTTGCTCGAGCGCCGCGGCCATGTCGCCCGCGAGCGCCGGATCGACATCCACAGCCTCGAGAAGCGCACCCTCCACCGCGGCGGCGCTTCCGCTGGCCGCCGTCTGCTGTTGCACTGCCTTCGCCGTGCTCCCCGTCGAGAGCACCTGTTCGTCCCGGGAGCCGTCACGGTAGACGGTCACGCCCTTGCAGCGCAGCTCGTGAGCAAGTTCGTAGATGCTCCGGACGTCGTCCTCGGTGGCCTCCGTACCAAAGTTGCACGTCTTCGAGATGGCCGAATCCGTGAACTCCTGGAACGCCGCCTGCATCCGGATGTGCTGCTCGGGTGAAACATCGTGCGCCGTGACGAAGATCCCCTGTACGTCCCCCGGCACCTCATCGAAGTGGATGTGGCCCTCGTCGGCGATTCGCTTCATCAGCTCCTCGGAGTACCAACCCCCTTCCTTCGCACGGCGCACGAATTCCGGATTGACGTCCGGCATCAGCACGCCCGCCTGATTGCGCATGAACGCGACCGCGAACAGCGGCTCGATCCCGCTCGAACAACCAGCGATGATCGAGATCGTCCCCGTCGGAGCGACGGTCGTGAGGTTGCAGTTTCGCAGCCTCCGCTTCGGACGGATCCGCTCCCCGGCCTCATCCCGCGCACACGTCTCATCGGGTCCCCAGATCGACTGCGACCACTCCGGGAAGACGCCGCGCTGCTCGGCGAGGCGCTCCGACTCGACCTTCGACTCGTTGTCGACGAACTCCATGAGTCCCCGGCCCAGCTCGATCGACCGTGACGACCCGTAGGAATCGCCATGACGGACGAGCATGTCCGCCCAGCCCATGATCCCCAGACCAATGCGCCGGATCCGCTTTGACAGGTCGTCGATCTGCGGAAGCGGGTACCGGTTCGCGTCGATCACGTTGTCGAGGAAGCGAGTCGAATCGTGAACCGCGTCGCGCAGACCCTCCCAATCGACGGTGCCGCTGCCATCGACGAAGTACCCCACGTTGATCGAGCCGAGATTGCACACGTCGTAGGCGAGAAGAGGCTGCTCCCCACACGGGTTCGTGGCCTCGTACTCGCCCAGATGCGGTACCGGGTTGTAGCGATTGGCCTCGTCGATGAAATAGACGCCCGGCTCTCCGTTCCTCCACGCGCCGTAGATCACCTTCGAGAACACCTCGGAAGCGTTGAGCTTGCCTACGGGCTCCCGCGTGCGCGGATTCAGGAGGTCGTAGTCCTCACCGTTCGCGACCGCGTCCATGAACGCGTTCGTGACGCCCACCGAGATGTTGAAGTTCGTGATCTTGGTCTTGTCTTCCTTGCAGTCGATGAAATGCAGGATGTCCGGGTGATCGACCCTCAGGATCCCCATGTTCGCGCCGCGCCGCGTCCCCCCCTGCTTCACCGCTTCCGTCGAGGCGTCGTAGACCTCCATGAAGGAGACCGGCCCCGACGCCACGCCCATCGTCGACTTGACGACATCACCCTGTGGGCGCAGCCGGCTGAATCCGAAGCCGGTCCCGCCACCGCTCTGGTGGATGAGAGCCATGTCACGGAGCGTCCCGTAGATCCCCTCGAGACTGTCCGGGACGGGGAGAACGAAACACGCCGAGAGCTGCCCGAGCGGGCGTCCGGCATTCATGAGCGTGGGGCTGTTTGGTTCGAAGACCCCGTCGGCCATCATCGAGTAGAAGCGACGCGCCAGGGCCTCGACTTCAGTCTCGCTCGCGCCGTGGCGGCGCTCGACGCCCGCGATGACGGCGGCGACTCTCCAGAACAGATCCCTCGGCTCCTCGACCGGGTCACCGGCATCGTTCTTCTTCAGATACCGCTTCGCGAGGACCGTCTGCGCATTATCGGTCAGCGTAGGTTCGGGCAAATCGATCGGAGGCGTGCCGGCGTCCACCACCCCACCCGTCGCCGGCGCTTCTGCCGACGAGACTCCCTTCACCGCCACGTCCGGTGGATTCATTGCCCTGACCTCGCTGTCTTGTGATTGCGTCGGGTTCGGCCCGCCCGGTACAAGCGAGCCATATGTCTTCTATACCCGAATGCCGGGACGAGGTGGCGTTTCCGAGGACAAGACCGGCTTCGGCCGGGACCCGACGACCGCGCGAGTCGAATGCCGGCCTACGCCGGTCTGCGTAGTGGTCGCAGACACTCCGGTCCGCGACACCCTCGGTTTTTCTTTTCGTCCACGGCTGGGGATTGCCGCTACTTATCCACGAAAAATCGACAATTCGCCGCCGTTTTCCCCGCGAATTGTCCACACGAACCGCTACATCTTGTGGCGAACCAATTCTAATACCACCACATGTTGTGGTCAACCCGAATGAGGACGGGAATCGCCGGTTTTTGCGGTCGGAAGCTCGCCCCGGAGCACGATGCGGCCCCTGAAACGCCGTAACCGCGAGGGATTCCCCGCTTCTCCCCTGGCAGGTCCGACCGTCGACAAAACGGAATGGGACATATTGGCCCTGCTCGAAAAGCGAGTGCGGAAAGGGCCCCGAAACGACCTAGTCGGGGCCGGCCCACCGCCCCGTCCGGTGCCCCTCTCTCAGGGCGGCATAACTCCGGACGGTCATGGCGATCCGGCCACGGAGCTCATCGTCGACCGATCGGACGACGCGACCCGGCATCCCGACGACCAGGCTCTCAGGCGGGACGACCATGCCCTCCGTGACAAGGGCTCCGGCGGCGATGACGCTGCCCCGCCCGACCACGGCGTGTGACAGCACGATCGCGCCCATCCCGATCAGACAGCCGTCCTCGAGCGTGCATCCGTGGATGATCGCACGGTGCCCGATTCCGACAGCGTCGCCGATGACGGTGGGCGTGTCCCGGTCGACATGGATCAGCGTCAGGTCCTGGACGTTGGTCCGCGAACCGATGGTGATGGGAGCGATGTCGCCTCTGATGACGCAACCATACCAGACGGAGGAGTCCGCACCGATCGTAACGTCGCCGATCACGTCCGCGGACGGCGCGACGAAGGCGGACGAGGCGATACTGGGACGGGACGCCGTCGTCAACGTAGCGATCTCTTCCGGCATCATGGCATCCGCTCCGTGAATTCTCTGAGATAGGCCTCGATCCCCTCGAGGACCCCGCGCGCGTAGCGCTCCTGAAACTCCGGTGTCCGGAGCGCCGCCTCCTGCGCCGGGACCATCATGAATGCCCCCTCGGTCAGGATTGCAGGCATCCATGGCTCGCGAACAACCGCGAGATCCCCCCACAGCGGTCCCAGATCCCGCAAGCCCATTTGACGGACCATCCCATCCTGAACCTCGCGCGCCAGAGCCGCCGAGTGCCGGTGATAGTAGAAGGTGCTGGTGCCGGCGACGTCGAACGGGCGGACCCCGTCGGGGACTGCGTTGTTGTGGATCGACACGAAGAGCTCGGCGTCCTCCTCCCGCGCGCGGAGCGTGCGCTCGTAGAGCCCCACGGCCCGACGGCCATCACGGACCAGAATCGGACGGGCCCCGGCGGCCTCCAGGAGCGATGCCAGCCGGCGGGCGACCGCCAGGTTCGCGTCGCCCTCGTAATACCCGGTCGGCCCGTACGAGCCGGCGCCCGGGTGTCCGGGATCGACCGCGATGCGACGCCCCCGCAGCGGAGCCGCCGGATCGATCGGAGGCGGGCGACGAATCGCGAGCCGGAGCACGACGCCCCCGGCCGGTGAATCCGCCGGCCGGGGGGCGCTCGTGCGGGGGCCCTCGTACGCGCGCGGATCGCCGTGCTCGATCGACAAGCGGTGTCCCCAGATCGGCCAATCCAGTTCGAGGTCGATGTGGAGCCGCGACGGCGCCTCCTGGACCCAATCGATGGCGGTCACCCCAGTGGCCGCCCCGAGGGCGATCCTGTCCATCTCGCCCACGGCCCCGTAGACGGTGAGTCGGATCGCCCGGGGTCCGGTCTGGACGACGCGCGCCGGCGCCGCGTGCGAGAGCCCCACTCGAAAGTCGATGCGCCCACCGGCGGGCTCGGCGCGCCCCCCGAAGGCCCGGGCCGGCGTTTCCGGCAGCGGGTCCGGCTCCCAGAGAATGTCCTCGGAGGCGACCCAAGCGCGCAGCCCACCACCCAGGTCCAGCGCCACGCGGGACCCCACGCGCGTGGCGACTCTTGCCACCGTCCCTTCCGGAAACCGCCACCGGTAGGGCCCGAAGGCCGTCGGCCTGCCGACCACGACCCCGCTCTGACCGTTCACCGGATCTTCGGCTTCGACGAGCTTGATGCCCGGCGCGGGATCGGGACGCGGAGCGAGGTGGAAAGAGACGGGTGACCGGGTCACGTCCGCTCCCGAGCGGGCGACGAGCCCGGCAGTCACGGTGTCGATCGCCACGAAGATCGAGTCGCCCTCGCCAGTCGGCAGAGCGGTCGTGCCCGATCGGCAGTCCCCCGCCTCACAGGCTGCGGCATGAAGAGCGGCGGCGTCGATCCGCCCGGCATAGCGGTGGAGCGACCCGCGCTCGGGACCGAGGTCGCGCAGGGGGAACCGGCGGTTCCCCGCGGCGAGCTCGACCTCCGCCCCGCCCTCGCCGAGGACGGATAGCGCGAACTCTCCGCCCGGTTCGTACCAGCGGTCCGACGGGCGCTCCAACGGTGTCGTGAGCAGCCAGGGCGTCTCGGACCCGCTGGGGGGACGCGACGGAGGACGCAGGATGGAGAGCACCGCTGTCGCCGTGTCGGGGCCCTCGACGGCGCGAAGCATGTAGGCCGCGGTATCGCCGCGCCCCGCGTCCGGGACGGGGAGCCAGGCCAGGAACGCCCCGTTTCCCTCGACGGTCACGGGATGACCGTCGATCTCCAGGGCGACTCCGCCGCTTCCGACCGATCCGAAGATGAAGTTCGAATCCGGGACGATGAGCTGGTGGCGGGCGGGGTACCTCACCTCGATATCGATCACCCCGCCCGAGGATCCGGCACCTGAAGCGTTGGCGGTCGTCCGCTCACCCGCGAGGACGAGGGGCAGTAGAACGACCCCCAGAGCAAGAGTTCTCGCCTTCGCTTGGCTTCGCACGTCACACCCCTCCCACCGCCGGCGACCTCGCGGCCGCGCGGCGGATCGCCACGAGCCCCGCCCCGCCGAGAACGGCGGCGAGCGCGGCGCCCACCGTCAGACGCGTTTCGAGCAGCAACGCACCCCCAACAGCGAACATGCTACCGAACAGCAGTAACGTAGCCGCGACCGTGCGGAGCAGGGCGTAGCCGAGCGGTGAGTCGGGCTCGGTGCCGACCCTCGCCCGCACCACCGACCATCCCGGGCCGCCCGGCCGCACCCTTCGGTAGAACTCATCGAGTGTCTCCGGGGACTCGGGACGTGTGAACATCATGGCGGGGATCCAGACCGCCGCCGAGCCGAAGGCGGTGATGGTGAGTCGGGTGCCGAACTCCATGCCAGCGAAGACGGGGTGGTATGAAGCGACGGCGATCCCGAACCCAGCCAGCATCGAGGCGAGCTCGCCCCAGGCGTTCACCCGCCACCAGAACCACCGGAGGATCAGTACGGCGCCGGGCCCGGTCCCGATCGCGATCATGAAGCGGAACACGGTGCCAATGTCGTTGGCGTAGAACGCGGCGACGCCCGAGAGCGTCACGATCGAGACCGACGCTATTCGACCGACGGCGACCAGGCGGTCAGGGTCGGCATCGGGCCGCACGAAGCGCGCGTAAAGGTCATTGACGATATAGCTGGCACCCCAGTTGATCTGCGTCGAAACGGTGGACATGAAGGCGGCCACGAACGAGGCGACGACCAGCCCGAGGAGCCCGGCGGGCAGGTACCTGAGCATGAGCGTCGGATACCCGAGGTCCGGGTCCTCCAGACCCGGCAGGAGCACGACGGCGGCGAGGCCCACGATGATCCATGGCCACGCACGTACGACGTAATGGAGCCAGACGAACCACCACGCCGCCTTTTCCGCATCATCTTCCGTCCGGCTGGCCGAGAGTCTCTGCACGAACTCGCCTCCGCCGTCCGAGCGGCGGAACGCCCACCACTGGATTCCGAGGTAAGCGAGAAAGGTCCCGAACGGCAACGCTTCGGACCCCGGCCGGGGTACCATGCGAAGCGCGTCTCCGCGGCCCATCTCCACCAACTGGCGCTTGAGCTCGGCGATGCCTCCGATTTCTCCGAGCGCGTAGGCGGCGACGACGATCGCGCCGAAGAGTGCCAGGAAGAACTGGAAGAAGTCGGTGGCCACGACGCCCCACAGCCCGGAGACGCCGGCATAGAGGAGGACGAACACCGACAGGACCACGACGGCCCAGAGTCGCTCATCGCCCGGCAGGCCTTCCGGGAGCGTCGGGAGCAGGCCGAGCGCCTCGATCACCTTGCGCATGGCCAGCATCACGAAGCCGATGGCGATGCAGTTGATCGGGATCGCGAACAAGAACGCCCGAGTCGCCCGGAGGACCGCGGCGGGCCGCCCGCCGTACCGAAGCTCTGTCAGCTCGACGTCCGTGACGATCTCGGCGCGCCGCCACAGACGGGCGAATACATAGATCAGCACGAGGTGCGACAGTCCGAAGGACCACCACTCCCAGTTCCCCGCGATTCCGCGGGTGGCGATCAACGCCGAGACATAGAGCGGCGTATCGACGGAAAACGTCGTTGCAGCCATCGACGTGCCGGTGAGCCACCACGGCAGCGAGCGCCCCCCGATGAAGAACTGCTCGACGCCGCCACGGGCCCGGCGGGACAGCCACAGGCCGACCGCGAGCGTAAGCGCCATGTAGACTCCGACGATCGCCCAGTCCGCTCGGGTCATCTGGTCACTTCCTCCCGAACCCCGGGCCCACGCGGCCGTCAATCCACGCGGCGGCGGCGTGCTCCATCACGCTCTCGGTCGACCAGGCGCAGATCCCCGGCACCCCGAGCCCTGCCAGCCAGCGATCGTGCCCAAGCATGACGAGCAGCGACCTCTCCGCGGACGACATCTCTTTTCGGAGACGTGCGGTGGCCTCATCCGACACTCGCCCGTGTCCCTTCCAGCCCCGTGGGGTGGCGGCGAGCACGACCACCCGCTGTTCCGCAGCAGGCTCGCTCGAAGGACGGATCGTGTCGGCGGCGGGACGGACGCTCCACCCCGCCGCGCGGAGATCTCGCTCGACGATCGTCCCCAACGGACCCTCCCGTCCGGCGGGAGGGCCGACCTCCGGGTCATCAGACACCGCGACCACCTCTGTCGGCCGGTCCCGGCGCCACCCGGACATGCCATCGGATCGGTCGACTACAGTCCTGAGCGCGAGATCGAGTCCGATCTCCGCCGCTTCGGGGTCCCGGGGGGCGCCCGTCGGGGGGAGACCGGACAGCGCACGGTCGCTCCGCTCGATCGACTCGGCCAGCCGATCAGCGAAGAGGGGGTCATCGCTGGCGGTCCGATCGAGCGCGGTCACCGTGCGGATGACATCACCCGGGTAGAGGATGACGTCACAGCCCGCTCGGATCGCTTCGACCGCCGCCGCGGCATCATCGTCTCCGATACCCGACATGATCATCGCGTCCGTCGCGACGAGGCCATCAAAGCCGAGCCGTCCCCTCAGCAGCGCTCCGACGATCTCCGGAGAAACGGTGGCGGCCCGGCCCGATCCGAGGGCCGGAAACGCGACGTGCGCGACCATCACCGACCCGACCGTCCTCGTGACGGCGTGGAACGGAGCGATATCCTGTTCCAGCTCCGCGGACGTCGCGTCCACCACCGGGAGCTCGACATGGGAATCTCCCAGGGTTCGCCCGTGCCCGGGAAAGTGCTTCGCGCACGCGAGAGCTCCCGCGGCCTGGCAGGCCGAGATCCACTCGAGACCGAGCTCCCCGACGACCGCGGGATCCGAGCTGAAGCTTCGCGTCGCGACGATCGGGTTGTCGGGCTCCGCATCGATGTCGGTTACAGGGGCGAGCACCCAGTTCACCCCGACCGACCGTGCCTCCGCGGCCGTGAGCGTGCCGGCGGCGGCGGCCGCCTCCCGCGGCAATGGGTGTTTCGCGAGCGCCGCGGGAGGCGGAAGCTCCGTGAGACCGCGGAACTGCTGTCCGGCGCCGCGCTCCAGGTCCGCCGCGAACCAGAGATCCCGTCCGGCGGCGATCGCTGCCTCGCCCGTGAGACGCGAGACGCGGTCGGCGTCACCGCCGAAGAGGACGAATCCGCCGACTCCGGCACTCATCGCCTCGTCGACTCCGCGACGGACATCGTCCTCGGTCCAGCGATCGAGCCGGACCGCCGCGACGACGGCACGCCCCGCGCGGCTCATGCCGGCGTCAGCGTTCCGAGGACCCGGCGACCCGCCGCCCCGGTCGCCCACGTCGCGTTCGCGGGGATCCCCAGGACGTGCTGGCGCGCCAGCAATGCGAACGCGATGGCCTCCCGGGCGTTCGGGTCGACTCCCAAACCCGACAGATCTCGGATCTCGATCGGCGCCGCGAGGGCTTGCAGCCTCGCGATAAGAGTCGGATTGGAGGCCCCACCGCCACAGACGTAGCCTGCGCGAGTCTGGGGGACAAAGCGGTATGCGTCCGCGATCGACCGAGCCGTGAGCTCGGTGATCGTCGCGACGATGTCCTCGACGGCGAGCTCCGCATGACGGGCCAGCCACCTTCTCAGACGCTCCTCGCTGAACATCTCTCGTCCGGTCGACTTGGGCGGCCGCGCGGCGAAATACGGATCCTCGAGCCACTCTTGCAGCGCCGTTTCGTTCACCTCGCCCGACGCGGCCAGCTCCCCATCCCGATCGAACGAAGCCCCGTCGATCAGCGTTCGGACTGCGCCGTCGATCAAGGCCACCCCGGGGCCGGTGTCGAACGCGATCGGGTCGCCCCCGGCACGCCCGGGCAGGTAGGTGACGTTCGCGAACCCACCGATGTTCTGGATGAGCCTCGGCTCCTCGGACTCGAACATGATCCGATCGGTGTAGGCGGTGAGCGGCGCGCCGTGCCCGCCTGCGGCCATATCCCGAGCCCGGAAATCCGCGACGACATCTACGCCGGCGATCTCCGCAACCAGCGACGGATTTCCAATCTGGAGGGTGGAGCCGCGCTCGTCGGACGGAGGCACGTGCCAGATCGTCTGGCCGTGGCTACCGACCGCCCGGACGTGGGAGGCTTCGAGGCCCGCGAGCTCCAACGATTCCCGCACCGCGACTCCGATCCGTCGCCCCATCTCGAAGCTCGCGTCACAGATCTGCTCGGCGTCTCCCTCGCTGATCAACGACACGAGACGGGCCCGAAACGCCGAGTCGTACGGCGCCGAGTGAAACGCGAGAGCCTCCGTTTCCAGGGGCCGCTCGTCCCGTCCGTGAAACCGCACCACGGCCACGTCCAGTCCATCCAGCGAGGTCCCGGACATCACGCCGACGTAGACGCTCACTCGCGCCCCCAGTCGGCGTCGATGCCACGAAGCAGCGTCGGGTGGATCCGCTGTTCGATACGGCGCGCGTGCGCCTCGTCGTGTTGTCGTATCCCGCGGAGAAACTGGTAGAGAGTGGGTCGCTCGCTACCCAGCGTCGCCCGCCGCGCCAGCCCCTCCGGCACATCGGCGACCGTCGCCACGGTCTCGGCCCTGGCGGACCGAAGCCGTCCGAGGACCTCCTCGAACGGGGCATCGGCCCGCGGCGGCGGATTCGTCGGCTCCCATTCCCGCCACTCGGCGTGGTTCGACTCGATCGCGCTGCGGACGCGGGGCCCGACGGCCTCGAGCTCGAAGGCGAGCAGGTGCGCCGCATGGTCCGACGGAGTCCAGCCATCAGGGCTCGCGTGCACCCGTCGGCCACGCGAGTCCACGGCGGCGCCGGCGGACCGGGCGGCCAGGAGACGGTCCGACACGCTCTCGAGGTCAGCGAGCAACCGGGAACGGTCCGGCCACCCCGGGGCCTCCGGATAGGCCTCGTAGTACGGGAAATCACCCCCGGCATGACGCTCTATGGCGGTCTCGAGAAGCCCATCGACGGCATCCAGGCAGCGTTCGGCGAGCACCCGCGGGAGGCCGAGCGCGTCCATGGCAAGGGCCGTCTTCACCGACCCCCCGGCCGCCAGCAGCAGCTGGCGCGCGCTCTCGGGATCCGTTTCCGTCACGTGGGCGACGATGCGGATCCCGCGGTCGACCAGCTTCGCCGATCGTGCCCGTAGATCGACCATCAGGTTACGGTAGACCCGGCCCGACCGGATCATGGCGCCGGTGGTGATCGTGTTGAGAACGAGCTTCGTCGCGGTCCCGGCCTTCATGCGAGTCGAGCCCGCGATCACCTCCGGACCGACGAGGGGCGTGATCGGAATCGCGCCGAGCTCCGACACCGCCGGTGGCGGAACACTACAAGACAGAAACGCCAACCCCGCGCCCCGGTCGCCCGCCTCTTCGAGCGCGCCGTGCACGTAGGGAGTCGTGCCGGAGCTGGCGATACCGACCACGAAGTCGTTGGGGCCCACCTCGAGCTCCCTCATCGCCGTTGCGCCTCCCACGGGATCGTCCTCCGCCCCCTCGCTGCTCCGCACAAGGGCATCCGCTCCACCGGCGATCACCCCCTGGACGAGCACCGGATCGGTTCCGAAGGTGGGCGGGCATTCCGACGCGTCCAGCACACCCAGTCTGCCCGAGGTGCCCGCACCCACGTAGATCAACCGTCCCCCCCGCCGAAACCGTTTCGCTACCTGTTCGACAACCCGGGCGATCGCACCGGACTGCGATTCGACCGCGACGGAGACGGCCCGGTCCTCCGCCTGGATCATTGCAACGATGGTCCGGGCGTCGGAACGATCGATCGTTTCGGTCCGAGGGTTTCGGGCCTCGGTCAGACGCGGATCCCAACCGGCCCGATCGTTCAACGCCACCGCCCCCGCTCTGGGGCAGGCCCCCTCGAGACGATCCTCGACACCACACTCCCTCCCCACCGTTGGAAAGTGTCTTGCGAGACGGGTAGATTCGGATTTGCCATGTCCCGTCTGCAACCCTTGAGCGGCAAGCTAGGCCGAGAGGGAAACGACGTACAGCAGACGGCGAATGACCGCCGAAAGCAGGGGCTCGACCAGGAGGAGGATGACGTGTCGCTCGAAGCACTCGCCGTTTTGCTCGGGATCTCCATCGTCTGCAGCGTCGTGGCCCAGGCACTGGCCGGGTATTCGACGGGCGGGTTCGTCGTGTCGACCGGCGTGGGCTTCATCGGTGCCGTGTTCGGCATGTGGCTCGCGTCCGTCATGAGCCTTCCTACGTTCTATGAAGTCACGGTGGACGGGACCGTCTTTCCGCTCGTCTGGTCCATTCTCGGGTCCGCGGCGCTCGTCGCCGTACTCGGCGCGCTGACTGGCCAGAAACGCTATTGACTGGACGGGGCCCCTCCGCCGCCAGCGTGCGGGCAAGGCTGACCGACCGTTACGGGACGGTCGACAAGCCAACGTTGGACCCCCTGGATGAGCTGGTCCTCACCATCCTCAGCCAGTCCACTACCGACGCCAACCGTGACCGCGCCTACGATCGCCTGAGGGATCGATTCCCGAGTTGGGACGACGTCCGAACCGCTCCGGGAGGAGCGATCGAGGATGCCGTGCGGGTGGCTGGCCTCGGGGGCCAGAAGGCCCGCTCCATCAAGCGGGCCCTCGCGCGCCTCCACGAGGAGCGCGGCTCGACGACACTGTCCCACCTGGCGGCCATGGGGGATACGGAGGCCACCGAGTATCTGACTTCCTTCGACGGCGTCGGCGTCAAGACTGCGGCCTGCGTCCTTTGTTTCTCCCTGCGGCGACCGGTGCTTCCAGTCGACACGCACGTGTTCCGAATCGGCAAGCGGCTGGGCTGGCTACCGGAGTCGTGTACGGCGAATCGAGCTCATCGACTTCTGGAGGAGTGGGTGCAGCCGTCCGACAGGTTCGCGGTCCACATGCTGCTCATCACGCTGGGGCGCGACGCCTGTACGGCGCGCGCCCCCAGCTGCGGGACCTGTCCGGTCGAACAGGAATGTCCGAAGATCGGGTTGGACGCAGGAGCGGACAGACCGTCCTAGCCAGACGGAACCATGATCGTGAGCGGCTTGTCGAGCCGAAGCCGAAACACCGAGCCCTCCGGCAACACGGCGTCCACGTCCTCCGTCGCCAGAGTGATCGCGGTGCCCGCGGCGGCTCCGACGGCTGCGCCGATGACGGTGCCCTTGGAGTTCCCGCCGATCACTCGTCCGAGAATCGCGCCCGCGACGGCGCCGGCACCGATCCGGGCGGCCTTGTCGCCGGTCGAGTAGCGACCCTCGGTCTCCGGTTCGGCTTCGACGACGGTCGCTGACATCGGCCAGGAGTCCCCGAGCAACGCGATCTCGTGGAACGCCACCTTGATGACGGCCTCTTCTCCGCTGCCCCCCGACCTCTGTACCGCGGTGACCTCGCCGGTGATCAACGAGTTCTGCTGGATGATTACGCGGTTGTTGTCAATGAGCGGAGACGTCACCCGGAGCTGGAACCGGTCACCAGGCACGTTCGTCTTCGTGCTCAGTTCCTCCAGGAGCTCGGCCTCCATCTCGGCCCCCGCGGGTGCGGTGAGAGCGATCATCTGAGGCTCGGCGGGGGCCGTCTCCTCAGGCACGAACGCGGGCTGCGCGACCGCTTCAGGCACCGCTCGAACCGGCGACGATTCCTCCGGCGGCGTTTCGGCCGGCGCGGGCGCCGGCCGGGGGGGAGCCGAGCGCTGTTCAGGTGCCGACTCCGGGGGCACATCCTCCGGAACCGATCCGTCTGCCACGTCCAACAGCTCGGGCTCCGCCTGCTGCGCCAGCGCGAGCTCCATATCCGGCTGCTCGGCCTCGTCGGCCGAACCGGTGCCGCACGCGCCGACAAGAGCCGCAAACGCCAGAACCGCTAGACCGGCGACCGAAACCTGCGTTTTTTCTCTCATGACCTGTCGCATCCTCATCGCTCCCCTCCCCTGCTTCCACACCGTTTTCGTTGTACCCTTTTCGGGCCGCGCATACGTTGGCCCGCGGGGCGCACGTCCACGCTCCCCGGAACGCATACCTTAGACCCTGGACCCGGTTCCCGCGTCACTTTCGCGGAGTCTGGAGGGATTGGCCCTCCAGCGCCACC
>JAOTZH010000093.1 GCA_029861425.1 Gemmatimonadota bacterium | reverse complement strand
TCCGCGGAACACGACGCTCCGATGGCCGAGCCGGTCCCGTTGGGGGCACGGTCGGCGCTCGGGAGGCGACTCGCTCACGGTGAGTTCGTACGGGGTGTGGAGCTTACCCCGCCACGGGGCTGGGAGCCGCGTGAGCTGGTCGCTGGCGCCAGGCACCTTCTAGACGTCGGGATCGACACGGTCCACATCGTGGACGGTCCGACTGACCGGAGTCGCATCGCTTCGATTCCGGCCGCGATCGTCCTCGAGCGCGAGCTCGGCGTAGAGACCGTCCCGCACTACAGCTGCCGCGATCGAAACATGCTCGGGATGGTGGGAGACCTCCTGGGTGCGGCGGCGGCGGGGATTCGGAATGTGCTGCTCGTCACGGGAGACCCGCCGCGTCAGGGGCCGTACGACACCGGCGGGGTGTACGACATCGACAGCATCGGGTTGACGAACATCGCCCGACAGCTGAACCTCGGCCGCGACCCGGGGGGCGGGTCGATCGGTGCGCCCACGTCGTTCGTGGTCGGGGTGGCCGTGAACCACGCCGCCCTGGACCCGGAAGAGGAGATCCGCCGCTTCGCCTGGAAGGCCGAGGCCGGTGCCGACTTCGCCGTGACGCAGCCCGTGTTCGATCCCGACGCGTTTCTCGAGTTCGCCTCCCGGGTCGAGGAGTTCGGTGTTCCGATCATCGCGGGGCTGTGGCCGCCGCTGTCGCTCCGAAACGCTGAGTTCCTGGCGAACGAAGTTCCGGGAATGAGCGTTCCGGACGGGGTGCTCGATCGTATGCGGCGAGCCGAGGAGGGTGGGTAGACGAGTGCGGCCCGGGAAGGCGTCGCGCTGGCCCGGGAAGTCGTCGAGGCGATCCGCGACTCGGTCGCGGGCGTGATCGTGAGTGCTCCGGCCAGCCGCGTCGACCGGGCGATCAGTGTCCTGGACTGAGCCCGGTTGGGCGGCACCCGTCCGTCCGGCCTCGGCGAAACACCCGCTCAGTCCGCCAGGCGATCCACCTCCCGCATGACCTGTTCGAACCGCCTGCCTCCGTCCCTCGCCCCGAGATTGCACACGTAGACGTTCTTAACGCCGAGCCCGCGCAGCGCGACGATCGACCTGGCGCAGTGCTCGGCGGGAGTCGCTCCCGCCTCGAATTCCGCGGCGGCGCCGTCGACCGGGACCGGGAAGAACTCGGACAGTCGACCCAGCGCCTCCCGCCGGCCGCTCCGATAGTAGAAGACGCCGAACACCATCGGGAGGTCGATCCCACGGTCGTCCGCGGCCCGCAGCCACGATTCCACCCTCGCGGTGTCGTGGTGCGACACGACCTGGGTGAGGAGGTAGTCCGCGCCGAAATCCGGGGCTGCGACGAAATCGCCCTGTGCGTCCGGATCGCCATGCGGATTCACCCAGCCTCCGAGGTCCAGATCCGGAGCCCTTCCGCGGATCTCCGCTCGGAGTAGGTACGCATGCGGCAAACAGCGTGGCGGTCCACCCGGGTCGCCTCCGACGACTGTGAGCGCCTCGAGGCCCCGCGCGCGCGCCCGCTCGGCGTACACCAGACAGTACTCCAGCGTGTGCTTGCAGGTGAGAAACGGCACGATCCTTCGTGGATCGATCTCGCCCGCGAGGTTCGCCGCGAGGTGCTGTAGATTCTCCTCTTCCTCCTCCCCGACGGCGCTGTCGGTCAGAAAGAGCGGCGCGTCCAGCGCGGCAAGTCGCCGAATGGAGTTGGAGAGGTCGATCCAGATGTCCATGGCGCCGCCCCGCGTCAGGCCACTGCGCGGAGGACGCAATTCGACGGCGGTGAGGCTCCTCGGGCGCCGCAGGGCGCCCAGAAACGATCCGTCGGAGGGCACGGTCAGACCCTTCGAAACGGCGCGTTGGCGAAGACGGGGCCAACGTCGACCCCGGGCGCCGTCGCGCGGTAGAGCTCGGGCGGAACTCCGATATCGGCCACCCAGAGCTCGCCCACGTAGTCCAGAGCGCCCGCGGCCGCCAGGCCCGTCTTCGGGAGCGCCAGCGTGAGGGTCGCGGTGGCTCGAATTGCCTCGCCGGGGGTCTCACCCGTGGTTGCGTCGAGGCCCGACGGTACGTCGAGGCTGACCACATTCGGCCCGAGGTCGTTCGCGAGGCCGATCAGGCGAGACGTGTCTTCGCGTGGAGGCCCGTCGAGGCCATACCCGATCATCGCGTCGACGACCAGGTCGAAGTCGCCCAAAACCGTCGGCTGTCCCGCGTGAGTGAGCGGGATCGGAAGTCGTTGCACGATGTCGAGCTGGTGCTCGGGGACTCCCATGAACCGGTCGGGTGGATGGACCGTCAGCACGCGGACGCTCGTGCCCCAGGCGTGCAGCCGCCGGGCGCATACCAGACCTCCTCCGCCGTTGCTCCCGGTCCCGCACACGGCCAGCACGCGCCGTCCGCGCGGATCGCCAGCGAAAAAGCGCTCCCGGATGAAGGCCGACAGCGAATACCCGGCGTTCTCCATCATCTGGATGAGCTCGATGCGGTATTCCGCGACCATGACGCGGTCTACCTCGCGCATTTCGTCCGTCGTGACAAACGGCAGGTCCGGCAAGCAATCCTCCGATGGAAGCCCGTCTCCGGTCGCGGTAATAGATTCGCACCCGAACGGGGATTCAACCGCCAGGAGAAGACCGATGGGCCATTCGTCCGGGAATCAAGACGTGATGCCGGTCACCGATGACCTCCTGCAACTGCTCGAACGTACACCCGCGACGATACGCACTCTGATCGAGGACTTGCCGCCAGACCTCCTCCACGCCGATGAGGGGGAGGGCACCTTCAGTCCGTTCGGCGTGCTCGGGCACCTCGTCCAGGGCGAGATCGACGACTGGGTACCGAGAGCCGAGTGGATTCTGGCACACGGCCCCGAGGTCCCGCTTCCGCCGTTCGACCGGTTCGCGCATGTGGAAAGAAGTCGGGACCGATCGGCTGAAGAGCTGTTGACCGAGTTCGAGACGCTTCGGGCGGAGGGGCTCGAAGCGCTCCGCGCGGTTCTCGCGGTCGGGGCGGACCTGAACACGGAAGGGACCCACCCGGAACTCGGGCACGTCACGCTTTCGCAGCTGATCGCGACGTGGGCGGTCCATGACCTGAACCATATCGCCCAGATCGTGCGCGTCGTGGCTCACCAGTTCGAAGAGGATGTCGGTGCGTGGAGGGAGTATCTGCCGATCCTCCATTCCCGGGAAGGTCAGGGCTAGTCGGACGTCCGCCCGTCCGCCGCCAATCGGACCGCCTCGGCGAGAGCCGGCCCGTACGGGTCCACGTGGATGCCGGCCTCCGTCACGATCCCCGTGACCAGCTCGTGGGGCGTCACGTCGAATGCCGGGCTCCAGACCGCCACCTCGACGGGCGCAGTGAGCTTGCCGAAGCCACGGCGGACCTCGTCCGCGCTTCGGTGCTCGATCGGGATGTCGGCTCCCGTCGGCGTCTGCAGATCGACGGTCGACGTGGGTGCCAGCACGTAGAACGGCACGCCATGGTGCCGCGCGAGCACCGCCAGGCCGTAGGTCCCCACCTTGTTGGCGACATCGCCATTCGCGGCGATCCGGTCGGAGCCGACGAACACGATGTCCGGGGGGTGCTGAGCGAACAGCGCGGCCGCCATGTTATCGGAGATCACGGTTACGTCGATCCCGGCCTGCGACAGCTCCCAGGCGGTCAGCCGGCTCCCCTGGAGCAACGGACGCGTCTCGTCTGCGAAGACGCTGACCCGCTTGCCCGATTCCGTGGCCACGTAGACGGGTGCGAGAGCCGTTCCGATCCCGCCGGTGGCGAGGGAGCCCGCGTTGCAGTGCGTAATGACGGCGTCGCCGTCCTGAAGGAGTATCGCCGCGTGCTCGCCGATCGCCCGGCACATCCGGCGGTCCTCGGAAAGGATGTCGTTGGCTTCGGCCGACAGGCGCTCGGCCAGCTCCGCGGCGGAGCCCGTGCCGTCAGACAGTATCCCGCGAACTCGCTCGATGGCCCAGACGAGATTGATTGCGGTGGGACGAGCGGCCGCGAGCCGGTCGGCGTCTCTCGAAACGGCATCGATGGCCGAGTCCGCATCCAGCCCTTCGTCAGCCCGTTGTCGCGCGAGCGCGCCGATTCCCATCGCCGCGGTGATTCCAATCAATGGGGCGCCACGCACGCGGAGACTCTGGATCGCCTCCTCGAATTCCTCGACGGTCTGAAGGTCGACCTCGAGACGCTCCGTGGGGAGTCTCGTCTGGTCGAGGATGCGCACTCTCCGCCCATCCGCCGCCCACCGAATCGTCGTCGGGACTTCATACGGTTTCGTCATTCCGCCGAACCTACTCGCCGGTTTGCCGTGGCGTCACCCTGCGCGGGCTGGGACACTTTGTCGCTGTTCCGGTCTCGACGGTGAGCGGTAGCTTTCCAAGGACCCCTCAGACCAAGGAGGCGAAGCCGATGTCCGTCAAACAACCCGTCCTCCCGATCCTCGCCCTCGCGTTTCTCGCCGCCTGTGGCCCGAGCGCCGAGGAGCAACAGGCCGCTCGTGACGAAGGCATTCGGTTCGCCCGTGCCGATTCGACGGCCCAGGCGGAGGTGCTCTACGACCCTGCCGGCTTCGATACGATCACGTGGGCGTCACCGGACTCGGCGCTGTCACGGGGAACGACCGTATTCCTCTACAGTTGCCGTCGTTGCCACGGGTCGACCGGTCTCGGCGACGGCGATCTGGCCCAGGAGCACGGGATCGTCATGCCCGACGTGACTGCCGCCGGCTGGCAGTTCGCCGGCGACCTGGAGGGTATCCGTCATCGGGTCTTCGTCGGTCACGAAAGCGAGATGCCGAACTGGGGACTGCACGGACTCCCCTACCGGGACGTCGACGCCGTGGCACGGTACATCCTGACAAGACTGCGCGGCGAGTAGCGTAACTGTCACCGTCGCGGGCCTCCGCTGACGCTGGGCCCGCGAGCACATATCTTTCCTTCTCCACCGGGCACGCCCGCGAGTGCCCGCGTTTGGTCGTTCTCAGAGCCAGGAGTCGTCGTCATGAGGAAGTTCCTCGTCCCGTTCGCAATCACGATCGCGCTCGCCCCCGCCCAACCCCGGCTGCTCGACGCTCAGGCCACGGACATGTTCGAGCCCGCCGATGTGTTCGAGCTCGAGTACGCGGGCGACCCGCGTATCTCGCCGGACGGGAGCGACATCGTCTACGTCCGAACGTTCATGGACATCATGACGGACCGGCCTCGCCAGAACCTGTGGATCATCGGGTCCGACGGGTCGGGTCATCGGCCGCTTCTCACGGGGCAGCAGAATTTCTCATCGCCGCGCTGGTCGCCGGACGGCTCGAAGCTACTCTACGTGGCGACTGACGAGAACGAGAAGCGTCAGCTCTTCCTGCGCTGGATGGACACTGGTCAGACGGCGATGCTGACCCACCTCCAGATGTCGCCGGGCGGCATTTCGTGGTCGCCGGACGGCTCGACGATCGCCTTCAGCATGTTCGTGCCGGACGCGCCCGAGCCATTCGCGCAGATGCCGTCCAGGCCGGCTGGGGCGAACTGGGCGCCACCGGCCAGGACCTTCGAGCGGCTGCTCTATCGGGCCGACGGGCAGGGCTTCCTCCCCCTGGGGAACCAGCATCTGTTCGTTCTTCCCGTCGACGGGGGAACTCCCCGTCAGCTCACCCACGGACCCTACAACCATGGTGGGACACCGGAGTGGGCCCCTGACTCGCAGTCGTTGCTGATCTCGGCGAACCGCCGTGACGATTGGGAATACCAGATGAGCAACTCGGAGATCTACGAGATCTCCGTGGCCGACGGGGCCGTGACGCAGTTGACGAGCCGCGAGGGGCCGGACGGCGGGCCGCGCGTCTCGCCGGACGGCCGACTGATCGCCTACACCGGGTACGACGACCGGTATCTCGGCTATCAGGTCTCCAAGCTCTACGTGATGAACCGTGATGGGTCGGGTTCACGCATGATCGCGGATGACCTCGATCGCAGCGTCGGCAACGTTCACTGGGCCTCGGACAGCCGCAGCCTCTTCGTCCAGTACGACACCGAGGGGAACACGCGGATCGCCACGATCGATCTGGATGGAAGCGTCACCGACCACGCCAGCGATGTGGGGGGATTGTCTCTCGGTCGCCCGTATGGCGGGGGTACGTTCTCGACGGCGCGCGACGGCTCGTTCGCGTTCACGCTGGGGACCCCCGAGCACCCGGCCGACCTCGCTGTCGGCGGTCCCGGGATGGAGCCGCGCCGGCTGACCAGCCTCAACGACGACCTGTTCGGGCACAAGGAGCTGGGCGAGGTCGAGGAAGTGTGGTACGAGTCCTCGCATGACGGTCTGCCGATCCAGGGGTGGATCGTCAAACCGCCCGGCTTCGATCCCAGCCGGCAGTACCCCCTGATGCTCGAGATTCACGGGGGACCGTTCTCCAACTACGGAGACAGGTTCAGCGCCGAGATCCAACTGTACGCCTCTGCGGGATATGTGGTGCTCTACACGAACCCGCGGGGGAGCACGAGCTATGGAGAGGACTTCGGGAACGAGATCCACCACGCGTATCCGAGCCACGATTTCGACGATCTGATATCGGGCGTCGATGAGGTGATCTCGAGGGGGTACATCGACGAGGACCAGCTCTTCGTGACGGGCGGGTCCGGAGGCGGCGTGCTGACAGCGTGGATCGTCGGACACACCGACCGTTTCGCCGCCGCCGCGTCGCAGAAGCCGGTGATCAACTGGTACAGCTGGGTGCTCACGGCGGACATGGGCGGCACGGGCGGCCTGAACTACTGGTTCCCGGGAACTCCGTGGGAGAACCTCGACCACTATATGGACCGCTCGCCCATCCACCACGTCGGGAACGTGACCACACCGACGATGCTCATTACCGGCGAGGTGGACTGGCGAACTCCGATGTCGGAATCGGAGCAGTTCTACCAGGCTCTCAAGATTCAGAAGGTGCCGGCGGCGCTCGTC
Organism: Gemmatimonadota bacterium; assembly: GCA_029861425.1. Classification (GTDB taxonomy): domain Bacteria; phylum Gemmatimonadota; class Gemmatimonadetes; order Palauibacterales; family Palauibacteraceae; genus Palauibacter. The sequence continues at coordinate 7,950 of JAOTZH010000093.1, read as the reverse complement.
CGAATCCCCGAGGCATCACACGGGATCGCCGCCCGTCCGAGCCACTTGATCGCGAAGGTGCAGCACATCCTCGGGTGGTTCGAGCGCTACCGGACGCCCGAGGCGACCACGACCCAATGAGCGCGTGGCACGACGACGACGATTTCTGGTCATCGTTCGGCGGTTCGATGTTCGACGAGGGTTCGTGGGATCGGGCCCCGGGTCACGTCGATGACCTGATCGCGCTGCTCGACATCGAACCGCCGACCCGGATACTCGACCTGTGCTGCGGGCCGGGTCGTCACACGGTTGAGCTGGCCCGCCGCGGATACCGCGTGACGGGAGTGGACCGGACCGAGGAGTTTCTCGAGGAGTGCCGGAGACGGGCGGATGCCGAGGGCCTGGACGTAGACCTCGCGCATTCCGACATGCGGGAGTTCGTGGCCCCGGGCGAGTTCGAGGTGGCGGTCAATCTCTTCACCTCCTTCGGGTACTTCTCCGACGACCGGGACGACCGCCGAGTGGTCGACAACCTCTACGAGTCGCTCGGCCCCGGCGGGCTGCTGCTGATGGACATGGGTGGGAAGGAAGTCATCGCCCGCATCTTCGAGCACAAACAATGGCGCGAGCGAGACGGGGATTTCTACCTGTACGAGCGCACGATTCGAGACGGCTGGGATTGGATCGATAACCGTTGGATCAAGATCACGACCACCGAGCGGAACGAATACACGGTCGGGCACAGACTCTACTCCGGCGTCGAGCTCGGGGATCTCGTTCGGGCAGCAGGCTTCGAGGATGTGAGGGTCTTCGGGGCCCTGGATGGTCGACCGTACGATACCGCTGCGCTCCGGCTCGTCCTCCGCGCCCGAAAGCCCGAATGACGTTGGCCCGGACCCCCGGTCGGGTGACGCTCCGGGGCTGCGTCGCGTGATGGGCTCGAGCGACTCGGGCCGACTCCGCGGCATCACCCGTCGGGACTTCGTCTACCTCGCCGGGGCCGGCGCGGCCGGCGCGGTGGTCTCCTGCCGGGCGGACTCACCCGGGGGCACGCCCCTCGATCGGATCGCCGGTGGACCCCCGGACGCGTGGTCGGACGCTCTCGGCGTGGCCTGGTACGGGCCCGGAGGGGTGGGGGACTACGCTCCCTCGCACGGGAACACGCCGGACGTCGTACGCCTCGCGCACGGTCTTCGCGTCGATCGCTACGCTGGGCAGCTCGCCGACGCGTCCGACACGGGCGAGCGCTTCGATGTCGTGATCGTCGGGGGCGGCCTGGCCGGCCTGTCTGCGGCTCATCACTTCAAACGTCACCACCCGACCGGACGATGCCTGGTTCTGGACAATCATCCGATCTTCGGCGGCGAGGCGAAGCGCAACGAGTTCGATGTCGGTGGCGTCCGTCTCATGGGGCCGCAGGGCTCGAACGATTTCGTCGCACGGGCGGGGGACGGCGGCCCGGACGATTATTTCCGGTCGCTCGGGATTCCGATGGAGTTCGAGTACGCCCCGGACGACTCCACCGATCTTCGGGTGCCGCTCGAAAACTACGGGTTCATGCACTGGGTCCAGGACCGGTTCTCCGTGGGTCACCGCCTCGGAGGGGTCGCCGGCGGGGAAGACGCGTTCATTCGAGACCTCTGGGGCGCCGGCCTCGAGACTGCCCCGTGGTCGGAAGAGGTGAAGGCCGGATTCCGTCGCTGGCGCGACGCTCGGCTGGCCGACCACGCACCCCCGGACGTGTCCGGGCAGGACCCGCCCCGCTGGCTCGACGGCATCACCCTCAAGCAGTACTACGAGGGGGTCCTGGGTCTCCCGCCGCAGGTGACTGCCTACGTCGATCCGATACTCGCCAGCATTATCGGTCTCGGCTGTGACGCCGTGTCCGCCTGGTGGGGATACCACTTCGCCCTCCCGGGGTTCGGCGTCCCGTCTCGTTATGACGACGTGGTCTTTCAGTCCTTTCCGGGCGGAAACGCGGGGATCGCCCGCTACTTCATGAAGGACCTCGTGCCTGATTCGATCCCGGGGGACGGCTCGCTCGGCGACATGGTGGGTGCCGAGGTCCGTTTCGACGAGCTGGACCGCGCCGGCGGGACCGTGGCGGTCCGCCTTTCGGCGACGGTCGTGGATGTTCGTCATTTCGGTCCCGCGCAGGACCGGGTCCGGGTGACGTATGCCCTCGGCGATCGCCTCTACTCGGTGGAGGCTTCGGGCGTCGTCATGGCGAGCGGCGGCTGGGTGAACCGGCACGTCCTGCCCGAGCTGCCCGATTCGCACAGGCACGCCTACGAGCAGTTTGTTCACGCTCCGATTCTCGTCGCGAACGTGGCGCTGACCAACTGGCGCTTCATGGAGCGGCTCGGCGTGGCCGCCTGCATGTACGAGGGGGATCTCGGGTTCTCCTGCAATATCCGACGCCCCATGTACACGCCGAGCTACCGGCCACCGTTCGGCCCCGACCATCCGAACGTGCTGACGTTCTACATCACCTTCGAGTCTCCGGGCCTCGCGCCAGGCGACCAGGGAATCGCCGGGCGGACCGAGATGCTGAGCACGTCCTTCGCGGACTACGAGCGTCGCCTGGTGGACCAGATGCGAACGCTGTTCGATGACGGCGGATTCGACGCCGGGAGCGATATCGCCGGGATCGTCCTGAATCGTTGGGGGCACGCCTACCTGGCGCCTGGCCCCGGCTTCTTTTTCGGCACGAATCCGGCACCGGCACCGCCCGACGTGATCAGGCAACCGCTCGGCCGGATCGCGATCGGCCATTCGGAGCTGCGAGGCCATCAGAACTGGACGGGGGCCGCGGGCGAGGGGCGCCGGGCGGTCGAGACGCTCCTGGAGTCGCTCTAGCGGTCGGTCCGGGACCTCGCTGTCATCCCGCGTCGCCGCGCGGGCCGTGATTGCAGTCCTCGGGCAGTCTTCCCGAGGTGGTCGCAAACCTCAGTCATCGGTCTCCTGGAGCCGGGCGTGGAGCGTCTCGAGGGCGCTCATCAAATCGGGCTTCTCCTCCAGCACGGCCAGCATCGGATCCTCGTTGAGAGAGGCGACGCGCTTCGGCATGGTCTTGATCGTGAACTTCTCGATCGTGAGGCCCTTCTTCACCTCGGTCCATTTGAGGGGGGCGGAGACGGGTGCGTCGGATCTCGGACGCACGCAATACGGAGACACTACGAGGCGTCCGCGACCGTTCTGGACGTAGTCGATGTAGATACGCCCACCGCGATCCTCCGGGCTGCGGACGATCGTCGCGATCTTCGGAAGCTCGGCCACGATCAGCCTCGCGAGAAGCTGTCCGAGCGCGCGAGACTGGTCGTACTCCAGTTGGCCCCCGAGTGGAATCAACACGTGCAGCCCCGACGAGCCGCTCGTCTTCACGTAGTTGGGCAGACCGATGTCGTCGCACAGTCGATGGATCGCCTGCGCGATCGCGATGACGTCCTCGAAACGAGCATACGTCTCCTTGCCGTTCACCTTGTGCTTCGGATCCAGGTCGAGCAGACACCAGTCGGGATGATCCAGGTCGGCGAGCCGACTCGCCCACACGTGAAGCGGGATCGTCCCCAGGTTGGCGAGGTAGACCAGCGCCGTCTGCGAGTCGGCGACGAAATAGTCGATGTCACGCTCGGACCCCCCGCTGTAGATCGTCTCCGTCTTGATCCACTCCGGAGCGAACCCGGGCGCGTTCTTCTGGAAGAAGTTCTTGCCGTGTATCCCGTCCGGGTAACGCGTGAGGACGAGCGGCCGATCCTCGAGGTACGGCAGGATCGCCGGCGAAATCACGCGGTAATACTCGATCAAATCGCCCTTGGTATACCCCTCCTCCGGCCAGAACACCTTGTCCAGATTCGAGAGGGTCAGGTCCTCGACCGGCGGCGGTCCAAAGTCGACCGGCACCGGTTCGTCGAGTCGGTCCCGAGGACCACGGGGGCGATAGCATTCGGCGGGCGGCATCTCGACGAATCCCAGAAACGACGGCTGACGAAGCAGTCCCTCGTCCGTCAGCTCCTTGTAGCGCACGCGGACGACGAGCTCCGGCTCGACCCAGACGTGTTCGTCGCTCCTCGGGGCCGATCCCTCGAACGCGGGCGTGTCCCGGGCGATCGCGTCGAGGCGTCCTCGTATCTCGTCGAGCTGGACGGTATCGAACCCGGTCCCCACGCGGCCCGCGTACGTCAGCGCGCCCGGCGGATCGCCATCCCCCTCCGGCGGATCGCCATCCCCCTCCGGCGGGTCGTACACCCCGACATGCAGGGCCCCAAAGCCGCTACGTGACTTCTTCGGTCGGGTGAATCCGACGATCACGAACTCGTCCTGCTGGGCCGCGTGGATCTTGAGCCAGCTCGTGGAGCGGTCCCCGACGTAGATCGAGTCGCCTCGCTTGGCCATGATGCCTTCGAGGCCGAGCTGCTGGACCTGTTCGTACAGGGCGGTCCCCGACCCGACGAAGTGCTCGCTCCGCCGGATCGGGCCGATCTCCGGCAGCAAGGGGCCGAGCACGCGCAGGCGATCCTCGAGGGGAAGCCGGCGGAGATCGAAGTCGTCGAACCCGATCAGGTCGAAGGCATAGAAATGCGCCGGTGCCTGCACCGCCCCCTTCTGGACGTCCAGGGGGCGTGAGAGGCGAGCGCGCTTCTGGAGGGCCTGGAAGCTCGGGAAGCCGGCCGAATCCGGGACCACGATCTCGCCGTCCAGCACGACGTGCCGGTAGGGCAGCTTTCTGAGCGAACGGGCCACGTCGGGGAAGCTCGCCGTGGCGTCGTGCCCGTTTCGGGTGAGGAGCAGGGCTTGGCCTCCACCACCCACACCGAGCATTCGGTACCCGTCGAGCTTGAGCTCGAACAGCCATGCAGGGTCGTCGAAGGGGTCCTCCCGCTGCTTCGCGAGCATGAACTTCACGTCTTTCGGCTCGACTCGGCCGGGGTGGGCTCCGAGCCGCTCCAGCTCGGCGGTCGCTTCGTCACCGGGGTACCAGCCGTCCGCCACATCTTTCAGCTGTTCGACCGTCAGGCCGGACAGAATGGACGTCTCGGGAAGAGAGCCGTCCGGGAGGATCGGGTGGCCACCCCGCTTCTCGCGAATGAGCAGCCACTCCTTGCCGGTTTCCCCCTTCTTGAGATGGACGAGCGTCCATACCCCGCGCAGCTTGTGACCCCGAAGCTCGAACAGGAGCTTGCCATCGACGAGGCCGTCGCCGGGATCCTCGAGGGGGATCCAGCGTCCGATGTCCCACACGATCATCTCGCCGCCCCCATACTCGTCCTTCGGAATCACCCCCTCGAACTCCACGTAGTCCACCGGGTGATCCTCGACGTGCATGGCCAGCTTTTTGTCCACCGGATCCGGGGAGATCCCCTTCGGGACGGCCCAGGACAGGAGGGTGCCCGCGAATTCCAGCCGAAGGTCGTAGTGAAGTCGCGATGCCGCGTGTTTCTGCACCACGAAGATGCCGGCCCCCGTTCCCGGCGCTCCGCCGAAGGGTTCGGGCGTCTTCTCGGCGGCCCGCTTGGCCCGATAGGTCTCGAGCGCGTCGCCCCCCGCGGCGCTCCTTGGCTTCGTTGGCATCTCGAAACCTATTATCTTCCGGGCTCCACCGGGATCACGCGGGCGGGTCGCACCGCGGGAGGGGGCCCGAGGTCAGAAGCGGAGGCATTCGACATGGCAGCACGACCGATTTCGTCGGCGACGATCTCGCTGGCGCTCGTGAACATTCCGATCCAGCTCTACTCGTCGGCCGAGAACTCGCAGAAAGTCCGATTCAACTTCCTGGCCCCGGACGGCGCGAGAGTCAAACAGCAATACGTGCATTCCAAGACTGGCGACGCCGTGGCACGCGATCAGATGATCAAGGGGTACCAGTTCGCCAAGGACAGGTATGTCACCTTTACCGGCGACGAGTTGAAGGCTCTCGAGGCCGAGGCGACGCAGTCCATCGACATCGTGGAGTTCGTGCCCATCGATCAGGTCGAGCGCGCCTACATCGGAAAGACGTACTACCTCGGACCCGACAAGGGCGGTGCGAAGGCGTATCAACTGCTGGGTGTCGCCATGAAGGAGACCGGCCGGGCGGCCCTGGCCAAGTATGCGGCGCGTGGCAAACAGTACCTCGTCCTCATCCGACCCGTCGGGGATCATCTCGTGATGGAACAGCTTCACTATGCCAACGAGGTGCGGGACATGTCAGAGGTGCCGGCCGGCGAAGGCGACGTGACGGACGCCGAGCTCGAGATGGCGATTCAGATCATCAACTCCAAGTCGGCCGAGGACTTCGACCCGTCTCAGTACGAAGACGAGGTGGGTCAGCGCATGCTGTCGGCGATCGAGAAGAAGATCAACGATGGCGCGCTGATCGAGGCTTCGACTGAAGAGGAACCGGCCACTCAGGTCATCGATCTCATGGAGGCGCTCAGGGCGAGCGTCGGTGGGGAAGGGACGGCGGAGAAGAAGAAAAAGAAGAAGAGCGCCTAGCCCGCGTGGCGCCGAACCCCGGCGGGACCGCGGTCAACGAAAGACGCCCGCCTTCCAGATCGGAGGGCGGGCGTCGTCGCGTCCGCAAGCGGGTGCGTCAGCAGGCCGCTTCGATCAGCGACCGCTACCGATCCTCGGGCCGAAACGGTTGATCGCCTCCGAGGTCGGCGGCCTCATTCCGATGACTCCGCGTCCCTTCGGTGCATTGGGTATGCCACCGATGCTCCCCATGGGAGGCACGAACGGGACGCCGCCCCACGTCGGACAATGTCCGTCGCCGCCACCGATGATCGAGACGCCGGGACCGCCGATGCCACCCCAGCCGCCCCCGCCTCGCTCGCGCTCGGCGTCTCGCGCTGCGTCGCTGGTTGCGATGAAATCGAAGCCGGACTCGCCCGCCGCGCCGCCGGTGGAGGCCCGCCGGATCACCCCGCGGTTCGACCTGGGGAGCGCCATCTCGACGGCCGGGGTCGGAGTCGCATCGGCGAAGGCGAGCGTCATCGACGGCTCGCCGGGAGCTGCGCCCGGAAGGGCGTTAAGCGGGACGATGGCGGCGGGCGCCGCATCCGCCCCGCCGGCCCCGTCTACCGGGGCGTCGACTCGCGCGGACGTCGGGGAGGCGTCGGCCGGCTCCGCGATGGTCGCTTCGAAAGCGCCCCCGCTCTCGAGCACGACCACGTCGAGCGCGTTCTCTTCCCACTCATCCGGGATGTCGACGATCTGGAGCGCACGGCCGGGCTCCCGGTCCTCGAAGACGGGGACATCGAGCTTGAGCCACGCGAGGGCAACGAGATGCACCCCCACGGAGATTCCGATCGCCGCGATGAGCGTCCTCCGATACGTACGCTGGCGCTGTCCTCGATCCATACCTCGACCTCTCGTTCGTCCTCGACCCGTCCGAGCGACGTTGCGTCGCTCAAGTATAACACCGGCGGCGTCCGGGGGGATCCCGTCATCGCCTCCCGTTACGAGACAGACGGACCGTGGGCTCCGGACGTCACGGGTCAGCTCCCGGCCGCGACGACCGCAATTCGACTGCCGTCCGGACTGATCGCCAGACGCGTGATGTTCTCGATCCCGGCGGACGACAGGTCCGCGATCTCGCGCCAGGTCCGGTCGGTCAGGGGGTCGAACGCGAAGAGGCGGGAACCCGACCCCATCACGAGCACACCCCCCGGTGCCCAGGCGTAGTCCTGAGATCCCTCCAGGGGCGCCACGAGATCCGTCGCCGTCCCTCGCGCCGGATCGAGCGTGCGGATGGTGGGGACGCCCCCGTCCCGGTGCAGGAAGCTGACCGCCGCGCGCCCGGGCACCTTGTGCAGCGAGCGTCCGATGTTATGGGCGGCAATCCGCGCCCGACCCGTCCGCGCGTCCGCGATCTGGAGGGTCGGCGGCTGTCCGAGGACGAACAGCCCGAGTGTGGAGTCGTCGAGCCACGCGTGATAACCGACGGGCGCGACGTCGGTCAGCACGAGCTCGGGGGCGGAGCCGTCCGTC
>JAOTZH010000255.1 GCA_029861425.1 Gemmatimonadota bacterium | reverse complement strand
CGCGATGAAGCGGAGCGGCTGCTCGACGCGATCGACGAAGATCAGGACGAGGTGAACCGTCCGCCTCGCGCCGCCGCACGGGGCCGCCGGCCGCGGAAGGACTGGTAGGGATGGTCCGCCGCGTCGTTTCCGCGTTGGCGCTGCTCGTGGCCTCGGCGACCCTGCCGGTCGCCATTTCGGGGCAGGGGGCGCAGATCGACGCCACGGCGTCGGTCGGACGCGCGGACCTCGGCCTCGGTCAGCAGTTCATCCTCTCGGTCGAGGTGACGGGTACACAGCGGCTCGACAAGACCCCCGAGCTTCCAGACCTGAGCGCCTTCGCGTCGATCCTCGGGAGTGGCACGACCCGCTCGACGCGGACGGCCAACGGACGCACGACGGCCTCACTGATCATCCAGTATCGGCTCCAGGCGCTCGCGGTCGGGACGCACGAAATCGGTCCGGTCACGGTGACCGCATACGGGGCCACCGCGACCACCGCGCCGGTCACGATCATCGTGACCGATCAGCCACCGCCGACGCCCGCCGGGAGCGGGGCGCCCCCGACGCCCACTGGCGCGGGCGGAGGCATCGGGCCGGAAGATCTCTTCCTCACGGCCGAGGCCAGTCGGAGCCAGGTGCTCCAGAACGAGCCGGTGATCCTCGAGTACCGGATCTACACACGCGTGAACGTCAGTTCCTACAGCGTCCGGGAACTCCCGGCGACGCCCGGGTTCTGGATCGAGGAGTTCGAGTTGCCGGCTCAGCCGGAAGTGGAGCCGATCACGCTCAATGGCCAGCGGTACGTGACCGCGCTCATTCGGAAGGTCGCCCTCTTCCCGACGGGACCGGGCAGCCGGACGATCGAGCCGATGGAGATCGAGGCCACCGTACGGGTCCAGCGCGCGCGGACTCGGGATCCGTTCGACCTGTTCGACGGTGTCCTCGACCGCGGGGCCGACGTGCCCGCCTCCGCCGTCTCGCAGCCCGTCGAGATCGAGGTGCTTCCGCTCCCGGCGGCGGGTCGACCGGACGGGTTCTCGGGCATGGTGGGAGACCTGAGCGTCACGACGACGATCGACCGCGACAGCGTCGCGGCGAACGAGGCCGTGACCATGCGCGTCGATGTGTCGGGAACCGGGAACCTCAGGTCGATCGCCCCGCCCCGATTCGACCTGCCGCCGACCATCGAAGCCTTCCCACCGGAGACGAACGACCGGCTCCGGACGACCGAGCGGGGAGTCACCGGTACTCGCACCTACGAGTACGTTCTGATTCCCAGGGCGCCGGGCACGCTGACCCTCCCGGGGATCGATGTCAGCTTCTACGACACGGATGCGGGGGCATACCGGGTGGCGTCTGCCGGCCCGCTGGACCTCACGGTCTCCGGGAGGGCCAGCGGGGCGACCCTGCCCGGCTCGCGCGCGCGCGGCGAGGTAGAGGCTCTCCGAACAGACATTCGGTTCATCGAGATCGACACCCCGCGCTTTCAAAGCACGGGGCAGTCCCCATTTCGAAGCGGGCTCTTCTGGCTGGTGCTTCTCGTACCGCTCGGAGCGGTCGGCGGGGCGGCCGGGCTTCAGCGCCGCCGCGACCGTCTCGCCGGCAACGTCGCCCTCGCGCGGTCCAGGCGGGCAGGGCGCATCGCCAGAAAACGGCTGGCCCGGGCGCGTGACCTGACGATCGGTGACGACGCCCGTGCGTTCTACGCCGAGACCGGGCAGGCGCTCGAAGGCTTCGTCGCGGATCGCCTGAACGTCGCCGCGGCCGGTCTGATCCGGGATGAAATCAGGCCCGCGCTCGAAGCGCGAGGCGCGGAGGAGGAGGCCATCGCGGAGTACCTGGCCTGTCTCGACGTGTGCGACCGGCAACGTTTCTCTCCCGCCGGCTCGGACCCCGCGGAGCGCTCCGGCTTTCTCGACCGTGTCGCGCAGGCGATGTCCGACCTCAACCGGGGAATTGGCCGATGATCCGGGCGCTTCGAGTCGGCGGCCTCACGCTGCTCGTGTCGCTTCCGGGCCCTCTCCTCGTCCAGGCGCAGGAGGAGGGGCCGCCTGCCGATACGCTGCCGGCGATCGGGATCGAGGCGACGCTTCCCGACCCCGGGCTGTCGGCCACGCTGGTCGACCCGGGTTCGATCGATCCCGCGGAGCGTTTTCAGAGCGGAAACAGCCTGTATCAGGTCGGGGACTTCGAGGGGGCCCTGGCGGCCTACCAGCAGATCCTCGACGCGGGAGTCGAGAGCGGCGACCTGCACTACAACATCGGAAACGCACAGTTCAAGCTCGGGAGGCTGGGGCCGGCGATTCTCTCGTACGAACGGGCCCGGGAAGTCTCGCCCTCGGATGAGAACGTCCTCGCCAACCTCGGCCTGGCCCGCTCGTTGACCTCCGATCAGATCACGCCGCTCCCCGGGTTCTGGGTCCCGCGAGCGTGGAGCTGGTGGGTGGACCTGCTGCCGAGGGGGCTGTTGCTGGGGGTCGTCGCGCTCGGGTATCTGCTCACGATGTCGTTGATCATCGTCCGGATCACTTCGAGAGGCGGGATCCGGCGGGCGGTCGGTCCGGCAGTGGCCGTCGTCGCGGCGCTCACCCTGATCTTCACGCTCAATTTGGCGATCCGTCAGTTCGGGCTCGGTCGGTCGGATTTCGGGGTCGTCATGGTAGTCGAGACGCCTGTGCAGAGTGCCCCGGCCGACGACCCCGGCCTCCAGCTGTTCTCCATCCACGAGGGCACGCGGGTGAGGATCGACCGGGTATCGGATGGATGGCTGGAGATCGTGCTGGACGACGGACAGGTCGGCTGGCTGCGTGCGACCGCGATCGAGCGCATCTGAACGAGCTCCCAGGGAAAACCGCGACTTCGACCAGGAGATTCAGCCATGAAACCTTCGCCAATGCCCGCGGTGATCCTCGCGACCCTCGTTTGCTCGCAGGTCGAGGCGCAGGACGCCCGACCGGACGATGTCGAAACCATCGATGGCGTCATGAGAGCTTTTTACGAGGTCGTGTCCGGGCCCGCCGGAGAGCGGGCGGACGCCGAGCGAGATCGCACCCTGCATCACCCGGATGCCTGGATCGCGATCGCGTTCGAGGACGGCGACGGGAACGCGGGCGTCAACATCATGACGCTCGATGGATACCACGGCGACAACGCCCCACGAGCCGAGGGGTTCTTCGAGTGGGAGACGGAGCGCGTCGTCAGCCGGTCGGGCAACATGGCCCACGTGTGGAGCAGCTACGCCTCGTCGCGCGAGCCCGGAGGCGAGTCGTTCGACACCGGGGTCAATAGTGTCACCCTGTTCTGGGACGGCGATCGGTGGTGGATCATGAACTGGATGTTCGACATGTCGGCCGACTGACGGGCGGTCGCCGGGCCGGGGCCGCCCCTGCGCAGGTCAAGAAAAGGCCGCCCCGGCTCCCGGAGCGGCCTTTGTCACAGAGGTTCGGCGGTCGTCAGCAGGTCGACGGATCCACGTCGATCCGCACCGCCTCGCCCGTGATGCTCGTCCTCGAATCCTGCACGTTGATGACGGCGTTCGCCCCGAGGCGCTTGGCCTCCTGGACGACCCCTTCGATCATCTCGCGCATCATTCCGCTGCCCCCCCCGGCCGGCTGGACCGAGATCCCCCCGAGCTCCTCCTTCGGACAGCGCTCGAGCGGCTGCCACTGCGGATCACACCGGATCAGGCGGGAGTTCTGGATGTTGATCGTCGACTGGCCGCCGGCGACGCACAGCCAGAGTCGATCGTCATCGTCTTCGGCCGCCGCGCTCCCGCTCATCGAGAGGCTCAGGTCCTGACGGGTGAAGACCTCGGTCATGGCCACCTGGATCGGGACGCCCTCCATCGTGGCGAATGCGGCGTGTACCGTGATCGGCAGCTCGAGAGGGAGGTAGCAGATGGTGTACGCGCCGTCGACTCCGACCTGAGCTTCAGCCCGGCGGGTCTCGCCGTCGACGTCCCACGATGCGATCACACTCGCGCCCGGCAGCACCATGTCCGCGTCCGAGTCGGTCACTCCGCCCCACAGGGCTCCGGTACCCTCTTCCGCCCCCGGGCAGATGTC
>JAOTZH010000092.1 GCA_029861425.1 Gemmatimonadota bacterium | reverse complement strand
CCAGGACCTTCACCGGGCCGTCATCCACCAGGAAGATGTTCCCGGGCTTCACGTCCCGGTGGATGATGTCGGCGTCGTGCGCCCGAGCGAGACCGCGTGCGACCTGGAGCGCGATATCCGCGGCCTCGGAAGGCTCGAGACGGCGGCGCTCCGACAACAACTGCGTGAGCGAGCATCCATCGTAGTGTGCCATCGCGATGAACGAACGCCCGTCTTCGAGCGCGCCGATCTCGTGAATCGTGCAGATGTTGAGGTGGTCGAGCCGTGCCGCAGCTCGCGCTTCGACCATCAACCTCTGCGCGGCCTCCTCGTCCTCGGTCAGGTGCGGCGGAAGGAACTTGAGCGCGACCGGTCGATCGAGCTTCGTGTCGTGCGCACGATACACGACGCCCATACCGCCGGCCCCCAACTCCTCGACGATGACGTAGTGCCCCACCCGCGCCCCGGCGCCGAGCCCGGTTTGCTCGGGCTCGCTCGGCCTCCTGAAGGCGGAAAAGATCGAACGGCGGGGCGTCTTCGACATGCCGGAGACTATCCGCGGCGTCGGCTCGTAGTCCAGCGCGTCCCCCCCCCAATGTTCGGCGAGTCCTCGACCACCTATCCTCCCTGACTTACCGGAAGCCCGAGGCTTCGGGCTCGGTCCCACATCATGACAGGAGGCACCGTTGGAGGAGATTCAGGTCACGGCGCGGTTCAACATCCACCCGGACGGTCACGACCGGTTTCGCGAGATCGCGGACGAGTGCATCCGCATCGTGGACGAAGAGGACACCGGCACCCTGCAGTATGACTGGTTCTTCAACGAGTCCGGAGACGAATGCGTCGTTCGGGAGACCTACGCCAACTCCGACGCCCTCCTCGAACACATCGCGCATGTCGGGGAACAGCTTGGAGCGATCCTGGAAGTCGCGGACATCGATCTCGAGGTGTTCGGCGATCCGTCGCCCGAGCTCGCCGAGGCCGCCGCGGGTCTCGGCCCGCGGGTGTACGGGTTCCACGGCGGGGCCGCCAGAGCTTGATCCCGGGTGGCGGGGTGGTCGGTGATCGGGGGTCGACCGGATCGGTCAGGCGTCACTAACGGCAATCGGTGCACCCGGATAGCAGGTTCCACCGGTCCCGCGGGGTCGGTGGAACCTGCGGGAAGTTGGCGCATCCGCTTCAGAACCCGGATATTGAAGAATCGGTTACCTCGCTCATGGGTGGTGCGGCAAGCCAGGTACTGGGGAGCGCGGTGTTGTGAGCAGGAGATGTCCAGATGTCGGTCAACCGCCGTATCGCTTCGACCGCTTGCGCTCTGGCCGTCCTGGCCGTGACCGCTTGCACGACCGAGTTGGAACGAACCCGGGTGGAGACGCTCGCGAAGATGTCGAGCGAAAGCAGTTGGGGGGACAGCGTCTGGGGGCCTTCCGCCGATCCGCTACCCGACACCTTCATTCCCGTCGATCCGGTCCCGCCCGAGACGGGTTGGCGACGCGTCGCGGACTGGAACGGCGACGGCGTGCGCAAGACGGAGCTCTTCTCTGTCGACGCCGAGTGGCAGATCGTCTGGCGCAGCGGTGCGCGTGAAGGGGACCGACCTCTCCGCATCAAGGCCTTCGCGATTCCGGGCGACGTGCTCGTCGCCAACGTGAGTCAGGATGGCGAGTCGCAGATCTCTGCGCTGCACCTCCGAGGCGGGGGCACGTTCTACCTCGAGGTCGAAGGCGCCGGCGGGCCCTGGCACGTGGCCGTCGAGGTCCCTACGAATCTGGGTGACCGTTAGGGCTCGAAGCCCACTCCCCACCACGGGCCGGGTGCCCAGGCAGGATTCGTTCGCGCCGGCTATCTGGGTGCCGGACAGTACCGGCTCGGCGAGCCGCCTCGTACCTTTTCCGCGGCCGTTCCCGCCTGCGCGGGGCGCCGCTCGCCGGACCCACGGCGAAACGAGAGGGGCACGATGATCATGATCTCGGCGGCCTTCCTGGCCTTCACCGGTATCTGGCTCGGAATGTCCGCGGAGACGGACCCCGCGGTCGCGACCGACGTGCACCCGGCTCCCGCGATTCCCGACACTCTGCTGCGCGTCGCTCAGGCGGTCGTCGAGGGAACCTGTCAGCGATGTCATAACGCCGACCGGATGCGCGGCAACATGTCGCTCGAGGGGTTCCAGGTAGCCTCTGCGGAGGAGCACGGGGCCATCGCCGAACGCATGGTCCGAAAGCTCCGCGCCGGCATGATGCCGCCCGTCGGCACCCGGCGACCCGGGGGCGACAGCCTCGAGGTTCTCGTCGAGGCCCTCGAGATTCGGCTCGACGACATGGCCACCGGAGCGATCAATCCCGGGCGACGCACGTTTCAGCGCCTGAACCGTGCGGAGTACACGGCATCGGTCCGGGACCTGCTCGATCTCGAAATCGACGCCGCAGACTATCTTCCGGCCGATACGAAGAGCGCGAACTTCGACAACATCGCGGACGTACAGCTGCTGTCGCCCACGCTGATGGATGCCTATCTGCGGGCTGCGAGCGATATCAGCCGATTGGCGGTTGGTGACGCGTCCGCGGGGGCTAGCGAGGCGACGTATCGGGTTTCACGCTGGGTATCGCAGCTGCATCAGGTCGAGGGGGCCCCGTATGGCACACGCGGCGGCCTTAGCGTCGTCCACACGTTCCCGGCGGACGGAGCGTACCGTTTCCGCGTCTCGTTCCACCACGAGACGACGGGCGCCCTCTTCGGGAACGGAAAGGGTGCGCTACACACGGAGGAGCGGCCGGAAGAGATCGAGCTCTCCGTCGACGGGGCCCGCGTGGCCCTGCTCGAAGTCCCGCGGTGGATGCACGTCTCGGACGAGGACGGCGTCAACCTCCGCACCGAACCGATCGCGATCTCGGCGGGTCCGCACCGCGTGTCCGCCGCATTCATCCGCCGGTTCGAGGGGCCTCTGCAGGATCTGATTTCACCACACGAATGGTCGATCGCGTCGACGAGCATCACCGACGCCTACGGGTTCACGACGCTCCCGCACCTTCGAGACATGGCGATCACCGGCCCGTTCGACCCGACGGGGGTCTCCCCCACGCCGAGTCGGGCGAGGATCTTCGGTTGCTATCCGGAGTCGGCCGACGGCGCGAGACCCTGCGCCGAGGAGATCCTCGCGCGCCTCGGGAGTCGCGCGTACCGCCGTCCACTGACGCCCGAAAACCTGAGCGCAGTGATGGCCCTCTATGACGATGGTGCGACCGACGGCGGATTCGAGGCCGGCGTCCGGCTTGCCCTCGAGGGGCTGCTGGCGAGCCCACACTTCGTCTTTCGGTTCGAGGAGCCGCCCGCGGCCCGTATCGCCGCGGCGCAGGGCAGCGAGGAGTCGTCGGACTACGAGATCAGCGACTTCGACCTGGCCTCCAGGCTTTCATTCTTCCTGTGGGGACAGGGCCCTGACGACAGGCTCGCCGATCTCGCGGGTCGCGGCGAGCTGTCTTCTTCGGACGTCCTGGAGTCAGAGGTGAGGCGGATGCTGGAGGACCGCCGGTCCGAAGCGCTGGCGACCCGTTTCGCGGCGCAGTGGTTCCGGCTCGCCGACCTGGAGCCGCTCCACCCCGATGTCCGGACCTACCCGGATTTCGATCAGCAGCTGAAGGATGCGATGTCCCGCGAGACCGAGCTCTTCTTCCGCGAGCTCGTGTCGCATGATCGCCCGGTCCTGGAGCTCCTCACGGCCGACTACACATACGTGAACGAGCGCCTGGCCCGTCACTACGATCTGTCCGGCGTGGCGGGAGACCACTTTCGACGAGTCCGACAGGTCGACGATGAGCGTCGAGGCATTCTCGGTCACGGGAGCGTTCTGACTCTGACCTCGCACGCCGGCCGGACGTCCCCCGTGCTCAGAGGGAAATGGGTGATGGAAGTCCTGCTCGGGACGCCGCCGCCTCCGCCGCCTCCGGACATCCCCGACCTCGAGGCGACTGCGGAGGCGGAAGACGGTCGCTTCCGCTCGGTCCGGGAGCGGCTTGAAGAGCACCGGCGGAGCCCCGCCTGTCGTTCGTGTCACCGCGTCATCGATCCGATCGGCATGGCGCTCGAGCACTTCGACGCGACCGGCGCGCGTCGGCTGCGAGACGCGGGAGTCCCGGTCGACGCGGCGAGCGAGTACTACGACGGGACGACGGTGGAGAGCGCGAGCGATCTCCGGGCAGCCTTGCTCGCGCGACCGACGCCGCTCCTTCGCACATTCACCGAGAATCTCCTCGCTTACGCCCTCGGGCGGCGCGTCGAGTACTACGACATGCCCACGGTACGGGCGATCGTGCGAGGCGCCGCAGCCGAGGATCACCGAATCTCGGCGTACATCCTCGGTGTCGTGAACAGCCCGGCGTTCCGTATGAAGGCCGCCGACCCGGCGACACAGGAGACCACCTCGCACTGACGCCGCTCGCTGCGTGAGCAACGGAGAGAAAGAAGCGATGGAGTTCATTACCGGAAAACACCTCTCGCGACGGACGTTCCTGAAGGGAGCGGGCGTCACGGCCGCTCTCCCATTCCTCGACGCGATGGTGCCCGCGGGACGGCTGTGGGGGCGTTCCGCGCCGGACCCGACCCGCCTTGTCTGCATCGAGATGGTCCACGGGGCCGCGGGTAGCAGCGATTGGGGAGCGAGCCAGAACCTCTGGTCGCCGGCCGACGTAGGACGCGACTTCGATCTCGGGCCCAGCGCCCTCCGGCCGCTCGAGCCTTTTCGCGAGTACCTGACGATCGTCTCGGACACGGATGTCCGTGGCGCGGAGGCCAACCTCCCGAAGGAGATCGGGGGCGATCACTTCCGGTCCAGCGCGACGTTTCTGACCCAGGAGCACCCCAGACAGACAGAGAGCTCGGACGTCCGGGTAGGGACGTCTCTCGACCAGATCTACGCGCAGCGATTCGGTCAGGACACGCCGATCCCTTCGATGCAGCTCTGTATCGAGAACGTCGACCAGGCGGGTGGGTGCGCATACGGGTACGCGTGCGTATACACGGACACCATCAGCTGGTCCTCGCCCACGCAGCCGTTGCCCATGATCCGTGATCCCCGCGTCGCCTTCGACCAGCTGTTCGGGGCCGGAGGAAACGCCGAGGCGCGCGCGCAGCGGGTCCGATCGAGCCGCAGCGTCCTCGACTTCATCGCCGGTGAGGTCGCGTCCCTCAGGCGCGAGCTCGATCCGAGCGACCGGCGGAGGATCGACCGATACATGGACAACGTGCGCGAGATCGAGCGCCGTATCGATCGAATCGTCGAGCGGAACACGAGTGGCGAAGTCCGCGAGCTACCCGAGGCTCCAGCCGGCGTGCCCGATTCGTTCGACGAGCACGTCAAGCTCATGTTCGATCTGCAGGCGCTCGCGTTCGAGACGGACGTGACGCGGGTCTTCTCGTTCAAGATGGGGCGCGACGCCTCGGGTCGGGTGTACCCGGCGAGCGGCGTGGACAAGGGCTTCCACCCCGCTTCGCACCACGGAAACAACGAACGGAACATCTCGGACTTCAAGCAGATCAACGAGTACCACGTCGGCCTCCTTCCGTACTTTCTCGAGAGGCTGCGGGACACCATGGACGGGGATACCCATCTGCTCGACAAGACGATGATTGTCTACGGGTCGCCGATGGGCGATCCGAACGTCCACAACCACAAGCGTTGCCCCCTCTTCATCGCCGGCGGGGCGAGCGGGAGCATGGACGGGAACCTGCATTCGCGCGCGGCTCCCGGGACCCCGATGGCCAACGTCATGCTGTCGCTGATGCACCGCCTGGGCATCGAGGACATCGAGAGTTTTGGCGACAGCACGGGCGAGTTCTCGCTCGCCGCGGCCGGGGACTCCTAGATGGGCATCTCGGGCCTCCTGACGATCCTCTCGCTCCTAGGGACGCTCGGCCCCGAGGCGCCCATTGCGGACGCCGCCATGCGAGGCGACACGCATGGCGTGCGCACGCTGATCGAAGCCGGGGCGGATGTGAACGCGGCTCAGGGCGACGGGATGACGGGTCTACACTGGGCCGCCCGGTTGGGCGACCCGGAGCTCGCGACCGTGCTGCTCGACGCCGGCGCGCGAACGGATGTCGCGACGCGGATCGGCGCGCATACGCCGTTGCATGTAGCGACCGCCGCTGGACGTGCGGCGCTCGTCAACGTCCTTCTGAGGGCCGGCAGCGAGCCCGATGCGAGGACCACGACCGGAGCGACGGCGCTCCAGTTCGCGGCGGCGTCCGGGGACGTCCCGTCCATCGAGGCGCTCGTCTTCCACGGCGCCGACGTCGACGCTCGCGAGCCGGAGTGGGGCCAGACCCCGTTGATGTTCGCCGCGGCGGCGGGACGGGCCGGAGCGATCGAGTCGTTGATCGCGGGCGGAGCGGATCCCTCCGTAACCGCCCGGGTCCTGGACATCGTCGAGCGCAACCGTTCGGACGCGATCGAGCAGCGGGGTGGCGAACCCCCCATCGCCTGCTCGGGCTGTCTGGGGAACTACGCGGATCTCGTCGGCACGCATGGTGGCCTCACGGCACTGCTGCTGGCGGCACGTGAGGGTCACGAGGACGCCGTGTTCGCGCTTGTCGCGGGAGGTGCGCACATCGATGGGGAAAGCGCCGCCGACCGGACCACGCCGCTCCTCATGGCGATGATCAACGGACACTTCGATCTGGGTCTCCGGCTTCTGGCCCACGGAGCCAATCCGCGGCTCGCGAGCGATGCGGGGGCGACGCCGCTCTATGCCGTCCTCAACATGCAATGGGCGCCGAAGGCAAGGCACCCGCAGCCGACCGACTATCAACAGCAGCAGGCGACCTATATCGAGGTGATGACGGTGCTCCTCGAGACCGGTGTCGATCCGAACGCACGTCTCGCGAGGTCGCTCTGGTTTACGACCTACAACCGCGATCTGCTCGGCGTCGATCGCACCGGAGCCACACCGTTCTGGCGGGCGGCGCACGCGCTCGACGTCGAAGCCATGCGGCTTCTGCTCGCGTACGGGGCGGATCCGACTCTCCCGACGATCAAGGCCCCGACTCGACGTCAGCGAACGGAGGACCATTCCGGGCTTCCTCCGGTGCCGGATGGCGGCCCGGCCGTGTCTCCGATTCACGCCGCATCGGGCGTCGGGTACGGGCAGGGGTTCGCGGGCAACTCGCACCGTCACGTGCCGGACGGGTGGCTACTCGCGATGAAGTTCCTCGTCGAGGAATTGGGGGCGGATGTGAACGCCCGCGACCACAACGGCTACTCGCCGGCACACCACGCGGCGGCTCGAGGCGACAACGAGCTGATCCGGTATCTCGTCGAGAAAGGTGCGGACGTCACCCTTGTGGCGCGGAGCGGCCAGACGACCGTGGACATGGCCAACGGCCCCGTTCAGCGCATCCAGCCGTTTCCGGAGACGATCGCGCTGCTCGAGGGCCTCGGGGCGAAGAACAACCACCGTTGTGTCTCGTGTTGATGTGGCTGGAGCGGTAGAACCGGTCAGCCGGTATCCACTTCATCGTCTTCGATGAGGCCGAGCTGGAACATCCCGGTCTCGGTCCATTCGGCACGGATGAGCGTCCAGAAGTCTCGGGTTCGATCCCGCGTGACGTACTCATAGGCGATCCAGCCGAAGCCGTCCTCGCCCCATTCGGTCCCCCACGAGTTTTGTACCAGAAACGCCCCGGTCGACGCGGTTCCGTTCAGGCTGGTCATGATCCGCTCATCATCGTATCCGACGGTGACGACCGCGTGTCCTCCCAACCGGCTGTCATCTTCGGCCGGATACGGCACCTGGCCGCCCGGCTCGGCCTCCCATGAGACGTCGATGACGTTGTCGTACATCGGGAACGCCAGCGTCACCGGGATCCCGCCCGCGAGGTGCTTCTTCACGTTGAGCAGGAGGGCCTCCGGCGACATCAGGAGCTTGCCATCCTCGTCGCGCCGATCG
The DNA here is from genome assembly GCA_029861425.1 of Gemmatimonadota bacterium. GTDB lineage: Bacteria > Gemmatimonadota > Gemmatimonadetes > Palauibacterales > Palauibacteraceae > Palauibacter. The sequence goes on along the minus strand of JAOTZH010000092.1, from coordinate 7,069 downwards.
AGCCGATAGTACCGGGTAGCCTGATACTCGCCGGCCAGCGCGTAGGCGAACGAATTCGGCTCCTCGTTGAATGCCTCGTCCCAGGGGGGGTACTTGCCCTCCTCGTCCTTCTCGAACTCCGGGTACCCCCAGAACTTCTCGGGCGGCACGCCGATCATGCGCAGCACCCCCATCACCTGACGGATGTAGACGCCTGACGCATCCTCCGACTGGTTGAAGTTCTTCGCCACCGTGAACAGGAATCGGCGAGACGGGGCGACCGACTTCCCGTGTTCGCGCTTCTCGAAGTACTCAAGGAGGCTCGCGACGACGTGTGCATTGCAGGTGTTGAACCCGCCCTGGAATCGAACCGGTCCGCAGCTGTCTCGGAGATCCACGCTCGTCGGGAGCTCGGTGGTACGCGGCGGCAGGTACTGCGCCGCTTCGTCCTCCGCCAATCGCTCGCGCTTCGCGCCGGCTGAATCGCGCAGCACCGTTGCGAGTCGCTGGTTTCCGAGAGCCCGGTGACGGTGGGCTTTCCCCTCTTCCTCCACCCACCCGGATCCGATCGTTCGGTGATCAGCCATGCTTCGCGCCTCCTTCTCGTTCCCGCCCTTTGCACGTCGACCGTGCAAAGCGGGATCGAAACATTCGCGAGGCCCCGAGTTGCGGCAATCGCCCTGTCGTGTCCTACGGGGATGCCGCATCGTGCGCACCCCGGAACGCCGGGTTCCGGGGCGCCAACAAACCGTTCGCAGTCGAGCCCCAGGACGCCGTGGATCGTCGCGAAGAGCAGTCCGCCGCCCCAACCACCAGCACGGTCCCCGACCGGGTGGGGCCCTGCCGTCCGTTGGAGGAGCTAGGGGCGGGTGGCATGGGCCGCGTCTACCTGGCGGAGCTCGAGGAGGATCGACCGTACGGCCGGGTCGGGGAGCGCGTCGCGCTCAAGATCCTGCACCCCCATCTGCTCGATCGAATGGAGGAGGTGCAGAGGTTCCAGCGCGAGTCGGAGATTGGCTCGGACCTGATCCACGAGAACGTCGTCCGTACGTACGACTCGGGTCACGAAGACACGGATCTCGGCACGATCCACTATCTGGTGATGGAATACGTGGAGGGTCGGACGCTCCGTCAGCTGATGCGTGCGATGAAGGTTCTTCCCGAGCCGTTGCTGCGCGATCTAGCGCAGAGCATCGCGCACGGCCTGGAGGCGATTCACGCCAGGGGGGTGACGCACCGCGACATCAAGCCATCGAACATCCTCATCACGCCCGACTACCAGGTAAAGATCATGGATCTGGGAGTCGCGCACACGGTGACCGAGGTGACGCGGCTGACCCAGACGGGCCATATCATCGGCACTCTCCAGTACGTGGCCCCGGAGCAGCTCGCGGACAACCACTCCGGTCCGTACTCGGACCTGTACGCGCTCGGTGTGGTTCTCTACGAAGCGTCGACCGGGGCCCAGCCGTTCAAGTCCGACAATGTGGCCAGCTCGGTATGGCGGCAGCTCGAGCACGTCCCGCCGCCCCCGCACGAGGTGAACCCTCAGCTGACCGCGTTCTTCGATCAGATGATCATGTGTTTGATCGAGAAGCAGCCGGACGACCGGTTCGCCACCGCCGCGGAGGTCGCGACCGTCCTCAGGGAGGCGGAGGGATCCGAATGGTGGGGGCAACGGGAGCACGAGAGTGACGGCCAGGGAAAGTCCGACACGTTCCGGATACAGGTGTCGCGCGAGTCGCCTTTCGTGGGTCGGGACCGCGAGCTTCAGGCACTTCTCGCGGCCTACAAGGACGTTCGGGTCGGGAAGGACAGACTCGTGTACGTGGAGGGCGAGCCGGGTGTCGGTAAGACACGGTTGCTCGACGCGTTCACGGATCAACTCCGCGGGCGGGAGGAAAAGGTCCAGGTGCTCTACGGATCGTATTCGCCGAGCGGGTACGGAGCGGGCACCGGGGGAGTGGGGCAGGCCGTCGTCGACTTCTTCGGGTCCTCATTGCTCGCCGAGAGACTGGAGAACCATCTCCATGGGGCGTCGGGTCTGGCCCCGGCGTTCGCGGCACGACTGGAGGGGCGGCCCCCGCCGGAGGGAGTCGCGCCTCTCTCCTCCGACGCCGTCCACGGGCTGTACCGAAAGCTCACGCGCGCCCTCGCGAGGACGGATCGGACCGTCTGGATCATCGATGATGCTCACTTCGCTTCGGCCGACAGCCGGGCGTTGATCACGTCACTGGCGCGCCAGCTCGGCAGCCTCGGCGTGATGGTGATCGTGACGTCGCGTCCAGGAGAATCGGGCGAGCTCGCGGGCGATCTCCTGCAGCTCCCGTACGCCCTCAGCCTGCCGCTCCAGAGGCTGGACGCCGACGCGGTCGTGGCGATTCTGGAAGGGAAGGTCACCCGGCGGAGCATCGCGCGACGGCTGGGTACGCAGCTCGCGACGCGGACGGCCGGGAATCCGTTCTTCGTCTTCGAGATCATCCGCGAGCTCGAAGAGCAGGGAGTCTTGCAGCGACTCGCGGAAAGCCCGACCGAGACGTCACGACGAATCGACCTGTTCACGATCCCCGCCTCGGTGCGCGAGCTCATGCAGGGCCGGCTGGCCGAGTTGTCCGACGAGGAGCGAGCGATCCTCGACGTCGCGTCGATCATGGGTTTCACGTTCGACGCCGATCTGATCCGTCGGATTCTCGAGTTGAAACGGCTTCGGGTCCTCCAGGCCCTCGCCAACATGGAGCGACGTGGCGGTCTGGTGCGCACGGTGGGGCGGCGCTTCAGCTTCGATCATCCACAGCTTCAGGAGCTGATCTACGAGGCTCTGCCGGACGTGCTGCGTGAAGAGTACCACGCGCTCGTGGCCGAGACCTTCGAAGAGCGTGAGGGTCTCGCGGGGGCGGCTCCCCCGGAGATGCCCCCGGCCTCGGTGGGATTCCTTGCCGAGCACTACTTCCGCGGCAACCGATCCGAGTCCGGGATCCCGCTCGCCGTGCCGGCGCTCGAGCACCTGCGGTCGCGGCATGAGAACGAAGCGTTGGTTCGACTCGCCGACGTGATCACCCCGCCTCTAGGGGAGGAGCACCCCGGACTCCGAGCCGACGTCGGGCTCCTGAGATCCGGAGCTTTCGCGCGCCTCGGGGACACCGAGGAGGCGCTCGAGGCGGCCACGGACGCGGCCGCAGCGGCGGAGCTGTCGGGAGATCAGTCGCGGCTGGCCCGTGCCCGCCTCCAGGTGGGGACCCAGCAGATGGTGGGTGCCGATCTCGAAGGAGCGCGGACGTCGCTCGAGGAGGCTCTCGGTCTGGCCGATGCCGCCGGGGACCGCCGAACGGCCATCGACGCGCTCGCCGATCTCGGGCGGCTCGTCTTCTGGATGGGGAGGTTCGCCGAGGCGGAAGAGCTCTTCGTTGAACAGCTGAAGCGTGCGCGGGAGGAGGGAGTAGTCGAGCAGGAATGCGAGGCCCGCGCCATCCTGGCCAATCTGTATCTCGGGCTGGATCGACTCGAGGACGCGCGCGCCCAGGCCGAGGAGCACCTCGCCGTCGCGGACGCCGCCGGGCTGCGCGAGAGCCAGACCACGGCACTGTTCAATCTGAGCCAGCTGGCGATCTGGAACGGCGACTACCCGACGGCGGACGCGCTGCTGAACGAGCAACTGGAGCTCAGCCAGGACATCGCGTATCTGCCGGGCGAGACGCTGGCACACCTGGGGTTCTCGCAGACCTGCTTCGAGACCGGTCGAACCGCCGAGTCGGCGCGGCATGTAGAGCTCGGGCTCGACCTCGCCGATCTCTCCAGGTTCGCGCTTGCGACCGGCTATTTCAACATTCGGCGTGGAGATGTCGCCTGGGCGGAGGAGGACCTTCCGGAGGCGTCCCGGCACTACGACCGGGCGCTCGAGGTGTTGCGACGGATCGGCGCGAACCAGGGAATAGCCGAGGTGCTGCTTTCACAGGGCCGGATCCGACTTGCCCGCTCCGACGACGACGCTGCCCGCGAGTCGTTCGGAGAGGCGGCGAAACTCGTCGCCGAGCACGATCTTTCCATCCCCGGACCGCTTCCCGCCGCGTACCTGGCTCTCATGGATGGCGCCCCGCCGCCGCGGGTCGGTAGCGGTCGTGCCTCGGTCTACGCGGAGACTCACGCGGTGCTTGCGCGCGGCGATGAGGGCGGCGACCACGCCGCCTCCGCCCGCGCGTTGCTGGAGCGAATGAGCGCTCACCTGGAGGGCGATGCGCTCGTTCACTTCTGGACGAAGTACCCGGCCGCACGGATGCTCGGTGGTCCGACGGAGCCGGGCTCCTGACGTTTCACGTTACAAGTGGTAGTTTTCGGGAGTTGGAACACTTCCACGGGCGCAGCAGGTCCGCGCCGACCTTTCGCTCAGATCACCTTTGGGGAGGACGTAATGTCTAAGCGAACCGCGGATTTCGTCATTCGGTTGTCCCAGGATCCGGAGTTGAAGGAGCGGTATCGCGCCGATCCCGCCGGGACCATGAGTGCGGAGGGGTTGGATGCGGATGCGCAGGCGGTCCTGCAGAGCAACGACCAGAAGGCGATCGCCGATCATCTGGGCGACGACGCGCCTCCAGGCTGCTTCGTCGTCGAGTAGAGCGCCGATAGCCGCCACATGACCGACGACGGTCAGAGCTCCGGGCCCCCTGGATCCCTGACCGTCGTCGGGACCGGCTTCATGGGAGCCGGTCAGATCACCCCCGAGGCCCTCGCGCACATCGACCGGGCCGACCGGTTCTTCTACCTGGGCGGGGATGCGGCGACCCGCATGTGGCTCGAGGGTCGCAACCCGACGTCGAAGTCCCTGTACAGCGAGTACGAGGTCGGCGGACCTCGACGCGATGCCTACAAGCGCATGGCGGCCCGGATGGTCGAGCCCGTCAGGGAAGGGCTGGACGTATGCGTGGCGTTCTACGGTCACCCCGGCGTCTTCGTGGACCCGTCGCACCGTGCGATTCGCGCCGCGCGGGCCGAAGGGTATCAGGCCCGCATGCTACCGGGCGTGTCCGCGGAGGACTGCCTCTTCGCCGACTGTCTCATCGACCCGGTCGCCTCCGGCTGTCATAGCTACGAGGCGACGCACTTCCTGAACAGAAAGCCGCGGTTCGATCCCGACGGATCGCTTGTCCTGTGGCAGATCGGTGGCGTGGGCGTGCGCACGTACGAGCGGGAGGCGCTATGGAGCGCGTCCGGTCTCCGCGAGTTGATCGACCATCTAAGAGGCTTCTACCCTGACGATCACGAGGTCGTGGTCTATGAGGCCGCGATGTTCGCCGTCTGTGAGCCCTCGATCATTCGGGTGCCACTCGGGCGCGTCCCCGAGGTGCCGGTCACGACGTCATCAACGATGTACGTGCCGCCGATCGGTACCGCCGTCGATTCGCTGGATGTCGGGTCCCCCGCGGGTTCGAGGGCTTCGCTCACGGTCGTCGGAACGGGCTACAACGTGGCCGGCCAGGTCACACCCGAGGCTCAGGCCCACCTGAAGATGGCAGATCAGGCCTTCTACCTGCTGAGCGACCCGTTCACCTCTGCCTGGGTCCGCGACCTCAACTCGGAAACGACCTCCCTCCACGACTCCTACTGGGAGGGGCGTTCGGGCGTGGAGGCCTGCGGAGAAATGGTGGAGCGAGTCCTCGCCCCGCTCGAGGAGGGGCAGCGGGTCGTCGCCGCGTTCTACGGACACCCGGCGATCTTCGTGCCTCCGGGACGAGAGTCCGTCCGACGCGCTCGGGCGTCCGGACACCGGGCGGAGATGCTTCCGGCGATCTCGGCCCCCGACTGTCTCTACGCGGACCTCGGGATCGATCCGGGCAGACTCGGCTGCCAGCTCTACGAGTCCACGGACTTCATGGAGAGCGAGCGGCCCGTCGAGATCGGGACGCCCATCGTGCTGCTCCAGGCGGGGGCCGTCGGCGTGCGGGAATACACGGAGGACATCGCCGGGGACCGGGAGGCGTTTGGCCGGCTCGCGTCGAGGCTGGCCGATTTCCACAGCCCGGACCACGAAGTCGTGCTCTACGAGATGTCGCAGAACCCCATGCATGAGCCCAGGATCGAGCGGTTCCCGTTGCGCGAAGCAGCCGACCGGGAGTTCACCGTCTACGCGACGCTGTACGTCCCTTCGGATCAGGGGGCAGACGCGGAACGCCCGCCGGACTGATCTTCAGTCGGCGGGCTGGCTCCCTTCGCCGTTCACGGGCTCGTTCTCGTTCGCGACGATCCATGCCCTGATCTTCTCGATCACCCATTCGCCGTCTCGAAATGCGAGCACCGCCATTTCGTGCGTGACCTGGTGGCTGTTGGACGTTTCGCCGCGAAAGGTGAACCGGTTTCGGTATCCGCTGTAGGCGATCTCGCCGTCATGCTGGATATAGAACTGATCGAGCTGATACTCCGGTTTCCCGTGACCCTCGAGGTTGCTTACGGTCTCGACGAACTCGTCGCGATCCCAGTGGATTGGGGTTGGGCGCTCCGGCTCCAGCAACTCGAAATCACGAGACAGGAGCTGCTTCATCTCGTCAGCGTCGAAGCGCTCGATCGCCCCATACAGGGTACGGAGCGTCTCCTTGATCGGCGCATCATCGGCCGGGTCGATCTGACCCCGGTCGTTTCCATTCGGCTGATTGGCGGCCATACGACCCTCCCAAAAGGTGTCTCCCCTCCCCCACACCTCCCGCCGAGTAACGAAACTTAGCCGTTTCCGGGGCTCATCCCCAAACTCCGCCCCTCACGGAACCAGACGATTCGCGGTGTTCTTGAGAAGAAACAGGCCGTCTCCGGTGCCCGTCACGGCTATGATCCCGCTCTCGAAGAACGGGTAGTTGCTCCACGACGCGCCCCCGTATGGCGAGTTGTCGAAGAATGCGATCTCGACCGGGTTCTCGGGGTCGGAGATGTCGAGGATCCGCAGGCCGGCGCCGTAATTCGACTGGTACATCAAATCGCCGACGATATAGAGGTTGTGATCGGTGTCGGGCGTGGACGCGATGTACTCCTTCACGAGAATCGGATCATCGAGGTCCGTGACGTCCCAGACGAGCGTCCGCGTGCCCTCGACCAGCCCCTGTGGTTCGTC
>JAOTZH010000254.1 GCA_029861425.1 Gemmatimonadota bacterium | reverse complement strand
GCGGGCGTACTCGCCACCCCACCCCAGTAGTGCGCGGCGAAGACCAGGGCCACCCCGGTGATCGCCCAGCTCGCGCGGCGGTTGACCTTATCGGACATGACGGCTCACGCGTACGCCCCGCGGCCCGGGTAGGTCGCGGCATCGCCCAGCGCCTCCTCGATTCGGAGAAGCTGGTTGTACTTGGCGACGCGCTCCGAGCGACAGGCCGACCCGGTCTTGATCTGGCCCGCCCCGGTCGCGACCGCGAGGTCGGAGATGAACGTGTCCGACGTCTCGCCTGAGCGGTGAGAGATCACGACCCCATAGTCGCTTCGTACGGCAAGGTCGATAGCGTCCAGTGTCTCGCTCACCGTCCCGATCTGGTTCAGCTTGATGAGAATGGCGTTGGCGACCCCCGCTTCGATCCCCCTGCCGAGCCTCTCGACGTTCGTGACGAACAGGTCGTCGCCCACGAGCTGAAGCCGATCGCCGAGACGGGCGGTCATCGCCGCCCATCCCTCCCAATCATTCTCATCGAGACCGTCCTCGATCGAGACGATGGGATAGGCCGAGAGCCAGTCGGCGTAGAGCTCGATCATCGCCGCGGCCTCGTGATCTCCCGCCTCACCGGCGCTCTCGAGCCGATACGTCCCCGACCCCGCGTCGTAAAACTCCGATGCGGCGCAGTCGAGCGTCAGCGCGATGTCGTCACCGGGCACGTACCCCGCGTCCTCGATCGACGCCATGATGAGATCGAGCGCCTCGCGATTCGAGCCGAGGTTGGGCGCGACTCCTCCCTCGTCTCCCACCGCGGTGCTGTGTCCCGCCGCCGCCAGACGTGCGCGCAGCGCGTGGAACACCTCCACGCCCATCCGCAGTCCTTCCGAGAAGGACGACGCTCCGATGGGCGAAACCATGAACTCCTGGATGTCCACCGTGTTGTTCGCGTGGGCTCCCCCGTTCAGGATGTTCAGCATCGGCACGGGCAGGACGCGACCGGCGGGGGACAGATGACGGAAGAGCGGGATCCCGGCCGCTGCCGCCGCGGCCCGTGAGGCCGCCATCGACACGGCGAGAATCGCGTTGGCCCCGAGACGACCCTTGTTCGCGGTGCCATCCAGGGCGATCAGCGCCTCGTCCAGCCCCCGCTGGTCCGCCGCATCGAGGCCCTCGGCCCGTTGTCGGATCTCGCCATTGACGCTTCCGACGGCCGTTCGTACACCCTTGCCGCCGTAGCGGCCGGGGTCTCCATCGCGAAGCTCGACGGCCTCATGCTCGCCAGTCGATGCACCGCTCGGCACGCCGGCGCGGCCGACCGCACCACCCGCGAGTTCCACTTCCGCCTCGACCGTGGGATTCCCACGCGAGTCGATGATCTCGCGACCGCTCACGCCGACGATGGACGTCATCGAGTCAATGCCTGCCGTGTGTTGGAGTCTTCGGGCGGGTCCCCCCGCACGCGGCCGGGCGGCCGCTTCCCCACGTCCCGATGAAAAGATGGCCGACCCGACGAAGCGGATCAAGTCCGGGCCTCAGCCGGTGGGCTGCCCCGATGGACCGGTCCCGCGCAGCTCACCGAGCATTCGAGCCACGGCGCCCTGGCTGTCCCTGACGAGCTCGTCACGGTCGGCACTCGTCTTTCCCTCGAGCGAGGTGCCCTCCGCCAGCCGGATGCGAACCGTCCCCGGGTGAACCCTCTTCCCACCCGTCGGTAGGATCCCGGCGGTGCCATCGATGGCGACCGGGACCAGAAATGTCTGAGTCTCGATCGCGATCGCGAACGCGCCCTTACGGAACGGGCGCAGCTCTCCATCCGGGGATCGGGTCCCCTCGGCGAACAACACCAGGGTGAGTCCTTCCTCCTTCATCCGCTCGCCCGCTGCCCGCATCGCGTCGCCTGCCGCCGCCGCACGCCGGCGATCGATGAAGACGTGTCCGGCAGCCCGGCAGGCGGCCGCGAAGACCGGGATCTTCGAGAGCTCCTCCTTGGCCACGAACCGGAGCGACGCGGGCACAGCCGACATCAGGGCCCATATGTCGAACATGGACTCGTGGTTCGCGACGATGATCTGGCCTCGTCCGGGCACCGAGTGCTCGAGGCCCTGGACCTCCAGACGGACTCCGGCGCCCCACAACAGCGACCGCGCCCAGTTCCGATGAATCCAATCGAATGCGCTGGGCCTGGCCCGGACCAGACCGCAGACGGCTCCCAGACTCGAGAAGAAGAGGGTCGAGGGGAAGGCGACCAGATAGAAGAGCCAGGTCCTGATCATGGCCCGACGTTGCCGAAGTGGTCGAACCCGTCGGGTGGATCGGTGTTCCCGGGGTGGCTCAAATGGAGACCCCGGCCCTCGGAGACGATTCCGAGGCGCGTCAGATCGAGACCGAACCGGATCTCGAATCCCTGTCGGTGCGGGTCGACGGTCCCGGGGGCGGCGGTGAACAGAAGCTCGTAGTCCTCTCCCCCTCCCAACAGGAGCCGGGGGCCAACCTCGGAGTCGACGTAGGGCTCCACGGCCGGGTGCGCGGGGACGCGCTCGAGCTGGACGTCGATCCGCACCCCTGACGCGGCAGCGAGATGTCGCGCATCGCGACCCAGCCCGTCGGACAGATCGATCATGGATGTGGGCCGCACGGAGTCCGCGATCCAGAGCGCCTCTACCACTCGCGGGCGCGGGCGTTCGAATGCCTGACGCGCCTCGGGCAGAGGCTCGAGCCCAGCCTGAAGGTCGGCCACCGCCGCCGCCGCGCCCCCCAGAGACCCCGTGACCCACAGCTCGTCGTCGGCGCGGGCGCCATTCCGGGTGATCGGGGCCGGCGAATGGCCAAGCACGGTGATGTCGAGCATCACGGGACCGGGAGACGCCACGAGGTCTCCGCCGAGGACCTCGCCCCCGGTGGTCGCCAGCGCTTCGCCCACGCCACGCCCGATCGCCGAGGCGGCCCCGGCATCGAGCTCCGGAGGGAGGGCGACCGACATGGTGAGACCGAGGGGCGCGGCCGCCATGGCCGCCAGATCGCTGAGTGCCGAGGCGGCCGCCCGATAGCCGATCGTCTCCCACGTCATCCACGCGCGACGGAAATGGATCCCCTCGACGCTCGCGTCGGAACTGATCACGAGCCGACTCTCCGGGGGGATCTTCAGGACGGCGGCATCGTCGCCGGGCCCGACCTCGATCACAGTCGCTTCCGCGAGATCGACCTCGCTGGCGCCGGCCGCGGATGTACGACCCGCCCGCGCCCCATCCAGCAGCGCGCTGATCCACAACGTCTCGGGACCCGCGGCGAGCGGGGTCAGCGCGGGATGCTCCGGGACTCCGGCGGTCTCGCCCGTCATCGAGGTCCGGCACCGGCGGCGGGCAGACCGACGACGACTCCGGGGATCCCTCCGGGGGCGAGGGAATCCAGCTCCGCCCTCGCTCCGGGGATCCCCGCCGGCACGTCGTCCGCCGAGTGCCCGACGGGGTCCCCGGCGGCTATCGTCGCGATCCCGGAGACCATGAGAGCGGCCGATGCGGCGTTGGCCACCCCGATCCCGGTCGCGGCATACGCCCCGATCAGACCGGTGAGCACGTCGCCCGTTCCCCCTGCCGCGAACGCGGGGCTCAGCAGCGACGTGACCCTGAGGGACCCGTCCGGCTCGGCGACCCAGGTCGGGGCCCCCTTCAGAACGACGGTGACGCCCGTCGCGGAGGCCAGTCCGCACGCCGCACCCGGGGGGTCGCTGAGAACATCGATTTCGGCCTCCACCAGCCGTCGCATCTCTCCCGGGTGAGGCGTGAGGACCGCCTCACCCCCGATGGAGCCGGCCAGGAGAGTTGCGGCCCCTTCGAAGGCATTCAATGCGTCGGCGTCGAGCACACAGGGCGTACCACCTGCCATCTCCAGCCAACCCGAGAGCAGATCCCGCCGATCCTCGCCCCGCCCGAGCCCGGGTCCGATCGCGACCCCGTCCGACGTGGCGATCGCGTCTCCCGCCATGGCGACATCATCCCAGGGCACGAAGACCGCGGCCGGCACGCTCGACTGGATGACCTCACGATTCTCGGGAGCGGACACGATCCGGACGACCCCAGCCCCCCCCCG
>JAOTZH010000091.1 GCA_029861425.1 Gemmatimonadota bacterium | reverse complement strand
CGGACAGAGCAAGTCCCACCCCGACTGGTTCGCGATGAGGAGCGGAAGACAGCGGTAGGCGAACCGGTCCGGGAGTTCGTCCATCCAGGTTCGACGCTGGTCCGCGACGACGATCTCGAGCGGCTCCTCTACCAGCTCATATGCGGTGAGCTGATGCGATCTTCGGTCCGGCGAGCGCGCCGGCTTCGACTTCTTCTTGGCCACGACTGACCGACTCCTGAGGCGGTTTGGGTCCCCGTTCGGGCTCGGAACCTACACTCGGATCAGTCGTCGTCGTAGTAGTGGAACGTCTTGAATGGGGCGTCCCGCTCGCGGGTGTGTGTGTCATTCCCCGGCCCCCGGGCGTCCTCCCCATTAGAAGCCCGGAACCGTGATCGCGTTCCGGACCCCGGAGCACGCGAGTCAAGCGAGAGAGACGATGAGAATCCGAAGCATGGTGGGGATCGGTCTGCTGTTGGCGATTCCGTTATCGACCGGTGACCGTGGAGGCGATTCGCACGGAACGGGCGTCGAGGTGACGGGCCAGGTCACGGATGCGGAGACGGGCGCCCCTGTTGGAGGGGCACAGGTGTTCATCGCCGGTACGGTGATCGGCACCCTGACGAGCGCGGACGGGCGGTACACGCTCGAGCTCGGGGAGTTCGGGGCGGAGGCGGGATCGGTGGCGGTGACGGTTCGCCTGATCGGCTACGTCGAAGCCACGCGGACGATCACGCTGACGGCCGGAGCGAGCCATACGCTCGACTTCGCTCTCGATGCTGGCGAAGTCAAGCTCGACGACGTCGACGTGGCCGGGGCCGAAGGAGAGGCCTCCAAGCTTCGGTTGCCGTTCACGGTCGAGGAAGCGCCGAACACTCCGGCGGCTCGAACGGTCTCTCCGCTCCTTTCGGGGCGGGTGGCCGGCGACGCCCGACACCGCCGCGAGCGATTCAACACGGAGAGCTATGCACGGATCGATGAGAACGGCTGGCTCTCCCCCGCAGAGACTCCGCTCTCGACGTTCTCGATCGACGTGGATCGGGCTTCGTACTCGAACGTCAGACGGTTCATCACCCGCGGGGAGCGACCGCCGATCGACGCCGTCCGGATCGAGGAGATGGTGAACTACTTCACGTACGACTATCCGGAAGCCCGCGGCGAGCACCCGTTCACGGTCTCCACGGAACTCTCCCGTGCCCCCTGGAACCAGCACCACCGGCTGGTGAGGGTCGGCATTCAGGGGCAGACGGTCGACCTCGATGACCTGCCGCCGAGCAACCTCGTGTTCCTGCTGGACGTCTCCGGCTCCATGCAATCTCCGGCGAAGCTCCCACTCCTCAAGCGCTCGCTGCGACTTCTGGTCAACGAGCTGCGCGCCGAGGACCGCGTCGCAGTAGTCGTGTATGCCGGCGCGGCCGGCCTCGTGCTGGAGTCGACGCCGGGTCGGCAGCGCGAGCGCATCCTCGCCGCCATCGAGGAGCTCGAGGCGGGGGGCTCCACCGCGGGTGGCGCCGGTCTGCGGCTCGCATACAAGGTGGCGGCCCACAACTTCATCGAGGACGGAAACAACCGCGTGATTCTCGCCACCGACGGCGACTTCAACGTGGGTGAATCGAGCGACGCCGCCATGACCCGCCTGATCGAGGAGCGACGGGACGAAGGCACGTTCCTGACCGTTCTCGGCTTCGGAACGGGGAATCTCAAGGACTCGAAGATGGAGGCGATCGCCGATCACGGGAACGGCAACTACGCCTACATCGACAACCTGCTCGAAGCGCGCAAGGTGCTGGTGACCGAGATGGGCGGCACTCTCCTGACGATCGCTAAGGACGTAAAGATCCAGGTCGAATTCAATCCCGAGCGTGTCCAGGCGTATCGATTGATCGGGTATGAGAACCGATTGCTCGCGGACGAGGACTTCAACGACGACACGAAGGATGCCGGCGAGCTGGGCGCCGGACATTCCGTGACGGCGCTATACGAGGTCGTTCCCCACGGAGTCGACTTCGCGTCTGGGCCGGGAGTCGACCCGCTCCGGTATCAGTCCCCCGGCTCTCGAGACTCGGGTGGGCAAGAGCGCCTCGACTCCGCGGATTCCGACGAGCTGCTGTTCGTCAAGCTCCGCTACAAGCAGCCCCGGGGAGACCGTAGCCGGCTCATTGAACACCCCGTGCGGGACAGGGTGTCGGCACCCTCGGCGGACATGCGGTTCGCGTCGTCGGTGGCCGCGTTCGGGATGATCCTCCGCGGCTCGGAACACGGCGGCGATTTCACGCTTGGCGACGTTTCGCGGCTCGCACGTGGCGCCGTGGGAGAGGACCGACTCGGGTACCGGTCCGAGTTCGTCCACCTGGTGGAGCAGACGCGAGAGCTGGACCTCGTCGCCACCCGCTGAGCGGAGCGGCGGGTCAGCCTCCGACCCGAAAGTCGATCGTGTCGGACACCAGCGGGGAGAGCGGGACGTGCCCGAGATCGGCCAGAACGGCGATCAGGCGGTGCGGCCCGGGCCCGAGGCCCTCGAATGTATGGCTCGACCGGCCGTCACCCATGTGCACGATCTGCGGGTTGTCCTGGGGGACCGGCTGGTCGAGCGACGTGACCTCGACATCCAGAAACAGATGGTGGTGGGCCGTTTCCATCCGGCCCTCGGCTACCGGCGCGATCTCGATCCCGCGGACGCTCAAGGTGACATCGACGTTCGCGGACTCGAGGACAGCTCCGTCGGCAGGCGAGTCGATGGTCACCGCCGGCGGACCCTCGTCCGGCGCGGCGGCGGGAGATGGAGTCGCGGCCGTCTCCGCGGACGGGGCCTCGTCGGAGGCCTGCCCCCCACAAGAAGTCAGGGCAATCGCCAACGAGAGGCCGGCAACGGCGGTGAGCCTGCCGCTCAGAGTGTTCGACTTCATTTCGCCTCGCATGTAGGGCCGGACGGCCGGGGCGGCCGGGGCACCCCCGCACCCTCGGCTACTCTCGGCAACGGGACAAAATTTCGCGATTCCGAAACCCGGTTGTCAATCGGGAACCCCACGCGCGTTGCGGATCCGGGGCTACTCGCGCAGCGTAGGCGCCGAAAGCGCCCGCCCGCTGACGGGTTCCACGACCTCGGGAGCCAACCGACCGATGATCACGCTTCAACCGATACCGCGCGCGCTCGTCCCCATCGACTCGGCGGCGGCGGCGCGCGTGAGCGCCCCCAACTACGACGAGTTCCAGGGGGATCGCGAGATCTGGGAAGCCCTGCGGGAAAACCCGGATTGCGTCCTGGCCGTCACGATGGCGCATTGCGCTGTAGCGTCGCCGGCCGAGATCGGAGCCGGCGACTCGGCCGAATCGCTGGCTCGCGCAGGCGCGAACATGCGTCACCTCGTCGGGTCGCCGCTCACCCGGGAAGTGAGGCGCGCCCTCTACTGCTATGAAATCGTCGACCCAACCCGGCCCGGGATCCGACAGATCGGGCTGGGGGGCTTGGGACGGACGGACGAGATTCGGACCGCATCGACTCCCTCCGGACCGATCATCCGCAACGAAGGAGTGCGCGAGCCGAAAGCACGCGGCCGCGCGGATCTGATCGAGGCCACATCCGCGATCATCGGCACCGTGAATAACGCGGTACCCGACGCCTCCGGTCGGTTCGCGCAAACGCTCGAGGCGTACGCGGACGCTCGCGAACCCGACTTCGAGGCGGCCGACGCGGCCGGCAACCTGCATCGCATCTGGCTCGTGGAGGAGCCCGGTGACGTGTCCCGAATGCAGCACCTCATCTCCGAAGAGCCCGAGGCTTACGTGGCCGACGGCAACCACCGGAGCGCCGCTGCGGCGCTGCTCGGGTACGAGTGGTTCCTGACGGTCTTCTTCCCGGCGGGTCGGATGGGCATCAAGGCCTATAACCGACTCGTCGCCGCCGAGCTTCCGGTCGGCGAGCTGGGCGCCGTCTTCGACCCGATCCTCGCCCCAACTCCGTCGCCCTTCCAGCCCGAGAGGACGCACGAGATAGGCGTCTACTCGCCCGAAACCGGGTGGGTCGCTTTCGCACCTCGCGAGGAGACGTTCGACCCTTCGGACGCGGCCGGATCGATCGATCACGCGATCGTGCAGGATCAGCTATTCGCGCGACTGCTCGGCTTCGCGGATGCCGGCGATCCGCACCTCACGTTCGTCGGCGCCAACAAGGACGCGGCGTGGCTTCAGAACGAGGTCGACGAGGGGCGAGCCGGGTTCGCGATGACGCTCGCGCCCGTCACGATGGATCAGTTCGTCGCCGTCTGCCGGCAGGGCCGCCTGATGCCGCCAAAGTCGACCTGGTTTGAGCCGAAGATTCGGAGTGGGCTGGTCATGGCGCTCCTGTAGGGTTCTCCGCGCGTGCACGAAGCTCGCCACGATCGACCTTCCCGAGGTGTGTTCGGGGAAGCTCGTCGACGACATACACAATGGCGGGCGCCTTGTACGAGGCGAGCCGCGACGCGACATGTTCGCGGAGCGTATCGGACAGGTCGGCCGAGGGCTGCTTCGGGATCACCCATGCGACGGGTCTCACGAGCCCCTCCGGGTTCCGCACACCGACGACTGCGGCCTCACCGACCGCCTCGTGCTCCAGCAGGCAGTTCTCCACCTCCTTGGGCGAGAGCCATTTCCCCTTCACCTTGAGCATGTCGTCGCCGCGGCCGCAGTAACGAAACACCCCCTCGGGGTCCTTGACGATCATGTCGCCCGAGACGTACCACTCCCCGCGAAATGCCTCCCGCGTCTTCGCGGCCTGCTGCCAGTAGCCCAACGCGAGGGAGTTCCCGCGGACCCAGAGCCAGCCCACCTCGCCGTCGGCCAGGTCGGTCCCATCGTCGTCTCGAACGCGCACGTCGAATCCCGGGACGACCTTTCCGAGCGTCCCGGGGTGGACGTCGCCGGGGCGATTGGAGACGAAGACGTGCCACATTTCGGCCGTCCCGAGCCCGTCCAGCAGCTCGACACCGACCGCCTCGTCCCACCTCCGGTGCAACTCGGCTGGAAGGGCCTCGCCCGCAGACGTGGCCAACCGCAGGCTGCTCAGATCCCGGTCCCCCAGATCGCCCATCGCCAGCATCTGATTGATCATCGTAGGGACGTTGATGAGGATCGTCGGCCGGAACCGTTCGATCGCGTCCAGCAACTCAACCGGGGTGCAGCGCTCGCCGAATAGCGCGGCAGTTGCGCCCACCGCGAACGGAAAAAACAGATTCGAGCCGGTTGCATAGCCAAAGAACAGCTTCGGGACCGAGAGCGTCACGTCGTCCTCTCGATAGCCGATGACGCCCTTCGCATAGCATTCCGTGGTGTTCGCGAACGACGCGTGGGTCTGGACGACGGCCTTCGGATGACCTGTCGTCCCGCCGCTGAAGAGCCAGATCGCGGCGTCGTCGCGGTGGCTCGGGAACGTCGACAGCTCGGTAGAGGCGGCGGCGAGTCGCTCCAGCCAGGCCTCGCCATCGACGATGTGGATGTCCCGGGGGACGACCGCGGCGGACCCCGACTCTTCTCTGGTGTCGGCGACGACCTTTCGGAAGAACGGCGCCCGATCGCTGTCGACGAGCAGGACCACGCCGCGAGTGTATGCGAAGAAATACCCGATCTCATCGGGCTTGATGTGCGGATTCAGCATCACCACTACGGCACCGATCTTCAACGTGGCGAAGATCGCGGCTACGAACTCGGGCCCGTCGGGGAGCGCGATCAGCACCCGTTCCTCGGGCCTGACGCCGGACTTCAGAAGCAGGTTGCCGACCCGGTTAGAGAGCTCCTCGACGTCCGAATAGGTGAACTCGCGATCCCGCGTGAGGACCGCCCGTCGGTCACCCACCCCCTCGGCTATGCGATCGCCGAGGAAGTAGTCGGCGATGTTGAACGTTTCCGGCGGCTGAAATGGCATTCCGGACGGTATCCGCTCCGGCGCGAGGGGGTCAATCGTGTTCGTGCGGGCCGCGGGGTTGCGCGGGTTCCTCGCTCGGCGTTACCGGGGCAGCATGACCGTCATCCGGCTCGCCGACACCACCTGGGAACGCATCCGCGACCTCGATCCGCGGCGGGCTGTCGCCATCCTCCCGACTGGGGCCACGGAGGCCCACGGGCCGCACCTGCCGATGGACACGGATGTCACGATCGCGGAATCGATGGCCACCGCTGGCGCCGAACGGTTGTCCGCCGGCGGCCGCGTTGCCGTCATTCTGCCGGCGCTGGCCTATACGTCCGCCCGCTTCGCGGCGGATTTCCCGGGCACGATCGACGTCTCGCCCCGAACGGTCAACGCCCTGATCGTGGACATCGCACGGAGCCTGGCCCGGTCCGGGTTCGAGACGCTGGCGATCGCGAACTCGCACTTCGATCCGGACCACCTCGGGGCCGTGCATGAGGCCACGAAGGAGATCCGCGATCTCGGGATCCTGTCCGTCGCGTTTCCGGATGTCACGCGGAAGCCCTGGGGGTCGCGTCTGACGGAGGAGTTTCGTAGCGGGGCCTGTCACGCTGGACGGTACGAGGGGTCGATGGTTCTCGCTCGCTCCCCGGAGAAGGTGGACCTCGACATCATGCTGGGGCTCCCGCCGATCCGAGCATCCCTGTCCGAGGCGATTCGCGACGGGAAGACCAGTTTCGCCCAGGCGGGGGGCGAGCGCGCATACTTCGGGAGTCCGGGCGAGGCCTCCGCTGAGGAGGGCGTCGAGACGATCGGCATCCTCGGCGACATTCTCGCCGAGGCCGTCGAGGGAATCACGGGAACCGACGAGAGTGACGAATGAGTCTCGAGGGCAGAGGTGCGGTGATCACGGGCGGCGGACGCGGGATCGGCGCGGCCGTGGCGCGTTCGCTCGCCGAGCGCGGCGCGCGCGTCGTCGTAGCGGCCCGGAGCGCGGGCGAGATCGAAGCCGTGGCAACGGCGCTGAGGAGCGGCGGGATCGACGCATGGGCATGCCGGGTGGATGTCTCGGACCCGGAGAGCATTTCGGATCTGTTCTCTCAGGCGCGCGGCCACCTCGGCGAGATCGACATCCTCGTGAACAACGCGGGCATAGCGACGGCCGCGCCGGTCGCCCGGCTCGAGCTGGAGGACTGGAACAGGCTGCTCTCCGTGAACGCGACCGGGACGTTTCTCTGTACCCAGGCCGTACTCGGAGGCATGGTCGAGCGCGGGTGGGGCCGGATCGTCAACGTGGCGTCCGTGGCCGGTCTGCGCGGCGCCAGCTATATCGCCGGGTATTCCGCCTCCAAGCATGCCGTGCTCGGCTTCACGCGGTCGGTCGCGGCCGAAGTCGCCCGCGACGGGGTGACCGTCAACGCCGTCTGTCCCGGCTACGTCGATACCCCGATGACCGACGGGTCGATCGCGAACATCGTCTCGAAGACGGGGAAGAGCGCGGAGGAGGCGCTCGAAGCCATACTCGCCACCACACCTCAACGCAGACTGATCACGGCCCAGGAAGTCGCGGCCGCGGCGGTATTCCTCTGCGATGAGGAGGCACGCGGGATCAACGGGCAGACGATCGTGCTGGACGGCGGTGCGATCGGCGGGTTGCGATAGAGATGGCGTTCGAAGTCTTCAATCCCGGTGAGCTCGGCACGCCGAGCGGCTGGAACAACGGCATGCTCGCCGAGACGGGCGGACGCGTACTCTTCATCGCCGGTCAGACGGCCCGGGACCCCGAGGGCCGCATCGTCTCGGACGACTTCGTCGAGCAATTCGGACGTGCGCTGGACCTCGTGCTGGAGGTCGTGAGAGCGGCGGGCGGCGCGGCCGAGGATGTCGGCCGCATGACCATCTTCGTTACGGATATCGAAGAGTACCGGGCCTCGCTACGCGGGCTCGGCTCCGCGTACCGGGAGCGCATGGGCCGCCATTTCCCGGCGATGGCGCTGCTCGAGGTGAACCGTCTGGTCGACGACGGGGCGAAGATCGAGATCGAGGCCACGGCGGTTCTCTCACCCACCGAACAGGACTGAAGGGAGCCCCGCTTGGCGATCACACCCGAGACGTTTCTCTACAGCGTAGACGCCGAGACATCGGTCGCGACGATCACGCTGAACCGCCCGGACCGGCTGAACGCTCTCACCTTCGATGTCTACGATGAGCTACGGAACACGTTCTACCAGCTCGACACCGAGCCGGGCGTCCGGGCCATCGTGATCACGGGCGCGGGTCGGGCTTTCTGCTCGGGTGGCGATGTCGAGGACATCATCGGAAAGCTGTTCGAATACGACGCGGACGGCTTGCTCGAGTTCACGCGGATGACGTGTGACCTGATTCTCGCGATCAAGAGCTGCAGACGTCCGATCATTGCGGCGCTAAATGGGACCGTGGCGGGGGCCGGAGCGGTCATCGCGACCGCATGCGACGTACGCATCGCATCGCAGAGCGCCAAGATCGCATACCTGTTCACGAAGGTGGGCCTGTCGGGCGCCGACATGGGTGCTTCGTGGCTCCTCCCGCGAATCATCGGCCTTGGGCGGGCGACGGAGCTCTTGATGACCGGTGCGTTTCTCTCGGCGTCGGATGCGCTGGAGATCGGGCTTTACAACCGGGTGGTTCCGTCGGGCGAGGCGCTGCCCGAGGCGATCGCCTTTGCCGAAAGGCTGGCGGCCGGCCCGTCCCACGCGCTGGCGGTGACGAAGCAGGCGCTGAACGACGAGGCCCATATGACACTCGCCGAAGCCCTCGAGGCCGAAGCGAAGGCCCAGGCAATCTGCATGGAGGATCCGAACTTCCGCGAAGCATACGAGGCCTTCGTGTCGAAGCGGCCGCCGGTTTTCGGGTGACCGCCCGGTGATCGATCTCGGACCTGTGCGCGCGTTTCTCGAACCCGCGCATCTCGAGCTCGGCGGGCGAGTCCTCGCGTTCGCATCGAGCGAGCTCGGGGACGTACACCCCGCGGATGACGAAGAAGCGCGAGCGCTCGCGATCACGCTCTGTGGCAAGCTCGGTCGGGAGGGTCTGCTCGAGCCGATTCGCGAGCAGGACTTCCGGGCCTGTTGCGTCGTCCGCGAGTGCCTGTCGGCCTACTCGTCCCTGGCTGACGCCATGTTCGCCCTGCAGGCGCTCGGCTCGACTCCGGTCGCGCTCTTCGGGTCCGACGAGTTGATCGAAGCCGTGGTGGACCCGGCGATCGCCGGCGATCGGGTCGCGGCGTTCGCCATGACCGAGCCCGGCGCGGGATCGGACGTCTCGGCTATCGCGACGGTCGCGGTTCGCGACGGCGACTTCTATGTCCTAAACGGGACGAAGACGCTGATTTCGAACGGCGGCATCGCCGCCTCCTACGTCGTGTTCGCGTCGACGGACCCCTCGGCCGGGCGCCGAGGACTGACGGCCTTCGTCGTGCCCGCCACCGCCGATGGGTTCCGCTTCGTCCGACCTCTGATCATGTCAGACCCCCACCCGCTCGGCGAGATCTCGTTCGCGGGCTGTCGGGTTCCGGTCACCAACCGACTCGGCGACGAGGGAGCGGGCTTCAAGATCGGGATGGCGACGCTCGACCGTCTGCGTCCCACGGTGGGGGCGGCCGCCTGCGGGATGGCGGCCCGCGCGCTGGACGAGTCGCTGAAGCATTCCCGGGCGCGCGAGCAGTTCGGGCGTCCTCTGGCGGACTTCCAGATCATCCAGGAAAAGTTGGGTCGGATGGCCACCGAGCTGGCGGCGGCTCGCCTCCTCGTCTACCGGGCCGCGTGGGAACGCGATTCCGGAGCCGGCCGGACCGATGTCGAAGCTGCCATGGCGAAGGCCTTCGCGACGGAGGCCGCTCAGACGATCGTCGACGAGGCCGTTCAGATCGTCGGCGGGATCGGGACGCTGGCGGATCATCCCGTCGACCGGCTCTACCGGGCCGTCCGATCGCTGCGGATCTACGAAGGTACGACCGAAATCCAACGGCTCATCGTCGCGCGGCACCTGCTCGCCGATATGGACGCGGGGTGAGCGTGAGGCTGGTCGCGAGTCGCGACCGGAAGCGCCGGCTCACCGGAGGTCGGGGATGAGGATCGTCTGCATCGGGGGCGGTCCGGCGGGGCTCTACTTCGCCATTCTCATGAAGCTGGAGGATTCCGGCCACGACGTCCTCGTCGTCGAGCGTAACCAGCCAGACGACACGTTCGGCTTCGGCGTCGTTTTTTCGGATGCGACGCTCGATGAGTTCGCCGATGCCGATCGGTCGAGCCACGACGCGATCACCCGGTCGTTCTACCACTGGGACGACATCGACATCCACTACGCCGGCGAGTGCCTGTCATCCTCCGGACACGGGTTCAGCGGTCTCTCGCGCCGCCGCCTCCTCGAGATCCTGGTCGCGCGCTGCGAGGAGTTGGGGGTGCGACTGGAGTTCGGGACCGAGGTGGATTCTCTCGAGCCCTACGCGGATGCGGATCTCATCGTCGCCGCCGACGGGGTGAGCAGCGTCGTGCGCGAAGCGCGGGCTGAGGCCTTCGAACCGGAGATCGACGAGCGTCCAAACCGGTTCGTGTGGCTCGGGACGACCAAGCCCTTCCCCGCGTTCACGTTCTACTTCAGGGAGAGCGAGCACGGGCTGTGGAGGGTCCACGCCTATCAGTACAGCAGCGGTGCCGACGCCGGAGACGAACCGATCTCGACGTTCATCGTCGAGGCGACCGAGGCCACCTGGTCGGCGTCCGGGATGAACGAAGCGACCGAGCAGGGCACGGTCGCATTCCTGGAGGATCTGTTCGCGGAGGAGCTGGAGGGGCATGAGCTCACTGCCAACCGCTCGATCTGGCGGCGCTTTCCCACGATCCGGAACCGTTCGTGGAGGGACGGCAACGTCGTCCTGCTTGGAGACGCCGCCCATACGGCTCACTTCTCGATCGGGTCGGGTACCCGGCTGGCGATGATCGACGCGATCGCCCTTCGCGATGCCTTGCTCGAGGAGCCCGAAACGGGCGAGGCGCTCAAGACATACGAGGGGGTGCGTCGTCCCGAGGTGGAAAGCCTCCAGCGGGCCGCGCAGGCGAGTCTCGAGTGGTTCGAGGGGACCGAGCGCTTCATGGACACCCCTCCGCTCCAGTTCGCGTTCAACCTCCTCACCCGTAGCCTCCGGATCACGCACCAGAACCTCGAGCTGCGGGACCCGGCGTTCACGGCGAGAGTCGATGCCTGGTTCGCCGCCGAAGCCGCAAAGCAGACGGGTGTCGACGTCCCCACCGACCCGGCACCCCCACCGCTGTTCACGCCGTTCAGACTGCGCGATCTGGTCCTCTCGAACCGGGTCGTCGTTTCCGCGATGTGCCAGTACCTCGCGGAGGATGGACAGCCGGACGACTGGCACCTCGTCCACCTCGGAAGCCGGGCGATCGGGGGCGCCGGGCTCGTCATGTCCGAGATGACGAACGTCAGCCGGGATGGTCGCATCTCGCCCGGTTGCGCCGGTCTGTACCGGCCCGAGCACGTCGACGGCTGGCGTCGGATCGTCGACTTCATACACGGACAATCGGACGCAGCGATCGGGATGCAGCTCGGTCACGCGGGCCGGAAGGGGTCGACGCATCTCTCCTGGGAAGGCGACAACGAGCCGCTCGATGAGGGCGGCTGGGAGATCATCTCGGCCTCTCCGATTCCCTTCTTCGAGCACAGCCCGGTCCCGCGCGCGATGACGCGGGACGACATGGACGAGGTCGTCGCCGAATACGTCCGCGCAGCGTCGATGGCACTCGCGGCGGACTTCGATCTCATCGAGATCCACTTCGCGCACGGCTATCTCCTCGCCAGCTTCATCTCGCCCCTCACGAACGTTCGGGACGACGAGTACGGCGGGTCGCTGGATGCACGTCTTCGGTTCCCGCTCGAGGTCTTCCAGGCGGTCCGGGGCGTCTGGCCGGAGGAGCGACCGATCTCCGTTCGGATCTCCGCGGTAGACTGGGCCGACGGGGGTCTCGATCCGGATGGCGCCGTCGAATTGGGTCGACGTCTGAGAGACGCGGGCGTCGATATCATCGACGTCTCCGCGGGGCAGACGGTGCCGTACCAACAACCGGTCTACGGGCGGCAATTCCAGACGCCCTTCTCAGACCGCGTCAGGCACGAGGTCGGGCTGCCCACCATGGCGGTGGGCAACATCTCCTCGTTCATGGATGTAAACACGATCCTCGCGGCAGGTCGCGCCGATCTGTGCTGTCTGGCGCGGGCGCACCTGTACGAGCCCTACTGGACCCGACACGCGGCCAAAGCGCTCGAGTACGACCTCCCCTGGCCCCCGCCCTACTCGACGCTCGATCGATACTCGCCCAGGTTCGAGTGGGGGTACTGATCGAGAGCGTCTTCGAGCCCGCCCGGAGAACGATGTGAGTCACGACAAATACACCACATACTCAGACTACCTGCAGCTCGATCAGCTGCTGTCGTTGCAGATCGAGCGATCCGCGCTCGACGGAGGCGAGCCGGAACACGACGAGATGCTCTTCATCGTCATCCATCAGGTCTACGAGTTGTGGTTCAAGCAACTGCTCCACGAGCTGGACTACGCACGCGACCTCCTCGGCGAGGACGACCTGCGTCGTGTGCTCCACACCATGCAGCGGGTGCTCACGATCCTGAAGGTCCTCGTCGCACAGCTCGACATTCTGGAGACGATGACGCCACTCGACTTTCTCGCGTTCAGGACCCGGCTGGAGGAGGCCAGCGGTCTGCAGTCGTTCCAGTTTCGCGAGCTCGAGTTCGTCCTCGGCGCCCGCCGACCGGACGTCTTCGACCGCTATCCGCCTGGAAGCGAGGCGCGGGCCCGGGTCGAGCGCAGATTCCGGGAGCCGAGTCTCTGGGACGCCGTCCTCCGGTTTCTCGATCGCCGCGGGTACGGGATGCCCGCTTCGGTTCTCGATCGCGAAGTCACGGAGCCGACGACGGCGGACCCTGATGTGCAGACGGCGTTGGTGGCCGTGTATCGCGAGGACCCCGATCTCGTCCCGCTCTGTGAACGGCTCGTAGACCTCGACGAGGGCGTTCAGGAATGGCGATACCGTCACGTGAAGATGGTCGAACGAACGATCGGCACGAAGCCGGGCACCGGCGGGACGGCGGGGGCAGCCTACCTGCGAAAGTCCTTGAACCAAGAGTTGTTCCCGGATCTATGGGCCATTCGAGCCGACCTGTGACGACGCCCCCGGCGGTGCCGGCCCGGAGAGATCCCGTGTCGCTCGACCCCGCTGAGCTGTACCGCGACCCCAATGCCCTTGCCCCCGGTTACTCGCGCTTTCGGGTCGCCGAGCGGCTCCTTTTGACGGGCCACTCGCACCAGGCCTGGCCGGATTGCGGATTCGAGGGGCAGATCCGGGCGTGGGAGGACGCCGCCGAGCTGGTGGACGAGAAGTGGGACGAGGCGTTCGCTCGAGCCGAGCGCGTGCGCCTGGGGTGGGCTTCGCTCCTCGGAGATCAGGGGCGCCCCGACGATGGCGACTACGCGCTGGGGTCGAACACGCACGAGCTCGTGGTTCGGTTCCTCTCCGCTCTGCCCCTCCGATCGCGCCCGAAGCTCGTGACGACGGACGGCGAGTTCCACTCGATCCGTCGGCAACTCGCCCGGCTCGAGGAGGAAGGACTGGAGGTCATCCCGGTACCCGCGGAACCCGTAGACACGCTGTCGGTCAGAGTCGCCGCGGAGATCGACGATCGGACGGCCGCCACGCTGGTGTCGTGCGTCCTGTTCCGCGACGCCCGGATCGTGCCACACCTGTCGGCCATACATGAGCGGTGCGAGCTGGTTGGAAGCGCCCTCCTCGTGGACGCGTACCATGCGCTCGGCGTCTTACCGTTCTCGCTCGCCGAAGAGGGGCTGGAGCGCGCGTTCGTGACGGGCGGCGGCTACAAGTACTGCCAGCTGGGCGAAGGGAACTGCTTTCTGCGGATCCCGCCGGGCTCGACCCGGAGGCCGGTGGTGACTGGTTGGTTCTCCGAGTTCACGGCCCTCGAGGGGCCGAGTGGGCCGAGCGAGGTGTCGTATGGGCTCGGGCCGGATCGTTTTGCCGGCAGCACCTACGATCCCACCAGCCACTACCGGGCCGCCGAAGTGTTCGACTTCTTCGAGCGGCGCGGCCTGGTACCCGACTTCCTGCGCGAGGTCAGCCAGCACCAGGTCGGGCATCTGTCCGAGGCGTTCGACGCGCTCGCCTGCGACCCCGCGGTCATCGCCCGTCCTGCTGTGCCGCTCACCGAGATCGGGGGCTTCCTCGCGCTCGAGTCGCCGCGTGCCGAGGCCGTGCGCTCCGGGCTTCGAGAGCGGGGCGTCCTTACCGATCATCGCGGGGACGTTCTGCGTCTCGGCCCCGCACCATACCTCTGCGACCGCCAGCTCGACGATACGATCGCCGCCCTGGAAGAGGTCGTCGCTGCACTCTAGCTCCGGCTGAAACCTTCGCCGCCCCGGGCCCGTCCTTTTGATGAGGCCCGGCGGCGTAGCGGCGAGGCCGAGGAAGCACCCCAGAGCGCGACCCTGGCATCCTGACGCGTTCGCTTCCGAGGCTCACGCGGCGTCGACCGGGCCTTTCTTCATCCGTCGAGGACGGTCGATCGGTGTCCCTCAGTGGCCCCGGGCCGCCAGCGACCTGGCCCACTCCAGATCTGCGGGGGTGTCGATCCCACGACATGCGGTCGCGAGATCGCCCGCCGCCACGCCTCTAACGCGTTCGATACGCCGCACGGAGAGATGGCCGAGCAGGTCCCGCACGCTCGGGCCGGCGGAAGAGCTCGCGTCGAGATCCGCGATCAAGCGGCTCGCCACCTCGCCGACGCCCGATCGATACGCGGCGCAGAGCCACTGATCTCGACCTTCGACGCGGGGGATCACCGCGTCTTCCCCACCCGTTTCAAGCTCGTCCAGCAGGCCGTCGATCAACGCCGCCGTCACGAAGGGTAGGTCTGCCGACAACACCGCGACCGCGGCGCCGCGCGCCGCGCCGAGAGCCGCGAGGCCGGCCACAGGCCCCAGGCCAACTCGCACGTCCTCGACGAGTCGCACGTCATCCAGCTCGTGTCCCGTGGCCTCGAGCCAATCGTGAGCGGTCTCTGCATCCCGGACCGCAACGAGAAGATCCGAAACCCGCGCGGCCCGCGCGCTGTCCAACAGACGACCGAGGACCGTTTGGTCTCC
>JAOTZH010000253.1 GCA_029861425.1 Gemmatimonadota bacterium | reverse complement strand
GGCGGATGTGAGCTTGAACATCATGTCGCTGGGGGGATTGGCGCTCGGGGTCGGTCTGCTGGTGGACAACTCGATCGTCGTGCTGGAGAACATCTTCCGGCACCGCGAGATGGGAGAGGACGTCTCCCTCGCGGCGTCGATCGGAGCGCGCGAGGTCTCGGCCGCCATCACGGCGTCGACGCTGACGACGATCGCCGTGTTCGGCCCGGTCCTCTACGTGGAAGGAGTCGCCGGCGCGCTCTTCTTCGACCTTTCGATGGCCGTCACGTTTTCGCTGGTGGCCTCACTCCTCGTCGCGCTCACGCTGCTGCCCGTCCTGGCCGCCCGCGTCGACAGAGGGACGCGGCAGGAGGACACGGTCGAGCCGGTCGAGATCGTGGAGGAGCCCTGGCGTGAGCGCGGCCGGATCGCGCATGCGATCCACGCGATTCCGCGTGCCGGGGCCGCGAGCGTGGTCGGGCTCTTCCGCGGTATCGGCTACGTGGGCGTGTCGGTCGGCCTCACGTTCCGGGACATATCACGCGGGATCGGACGGCTGCTCGGAGTCGTCTTCCGGCCGTTTCTGAGCGGGTTCGAACGTGTGTTCGACCGTTTTGCGGAGTTGTACGAGCGCGGCCTCGAATGGGCGCTCGTGCACCGCTTCGCCGTTGTCGGAATGGCGTCGCTGGCTCTCGCCGCCGCGGTCGTGCTGGCCGGGTCTCTCCCACGAGGGCTGATGCCCGTCGTGGATGAGCGGCAGTTCAGGGTTGAGATCGAGCTTCCGGTCGGGACGCCGATCGAAAGCACGAGCGACGCGTCGACCCGGCTGGAGGCGGTACTGCTCGATCTGGAAGGCGTCGAGGGAGTGTTCGCCCGGGTCGGACGCGCGCGCGGCACTGAGCTGGTGGCGCGTGAGCTCACCGGCCTTCACAACGCGGCTGTCGACGTTCAGCTGACCGAGGATGGACGGCCCACTTCGGAGGTGGTCGCCGAGTTCCGCGATCGGATCGCGGGGGCCGGTGTCGATCCCACGTTCGTGGCCGTCGAGACCGGTCGAGCGACGTCGCTCGGGCGCGCGCTCGCGCTGGGCGACGCGGATCTGGCGGTAAAGGTGCAGGGTGGCGAGATCGACGACATCGTGCCCGTCGCCGAGGAGGTGGCCGAGCAGCTCCGCCGGATTCCGTCGCTCGCCGACGTCAGGGTCGACTTTCAGCGGACGCAGCCCGAGCTCCTGATCGAGATCGATCGGGAGGTGGCCGCACGCCACGGGCTGAGCGTAACGGAGGTGGCGAACGCGATCGAGTCGTATCTGCGTGGCGCCGAGACGGACAATGCCTACGCCGAGTTTGCTGACAAGGTCGACATTCGCGTCACGATTCCGGAGGACCGTCGCCAGGCCCTCTCGGACGTCCTCGCCCTCCGCCTCCGGGGTGTCCCGATCGGCGAGCTCGTCACGCCGACGACCGGGTTCGGCCCCGTCGAGATTCGCCGGGAGGATCAGAACCGCACCATCCAGGTTCTTGCCGACGTGACGTCTGGTGGTCTTGCCGCCGCCGTGACCGCCGTAGAACCCGTCGTAGCGACAGTGGCGCGACCCGCGTTGACGACCATTCGCGTCGGAGGAGAAAACGAGGAGATGCGGCAGAGCTTCCGCTCGCTGATCTTTGCCTTCCTCCTCGCGCTCGGGCTCGTGTACCTGATCATGGCCGCCCAGTTCGAGTCGCTCGTCCAGCCGCTCGTGGTCCTCACCGCGGTGCCCCTGGCGGCGTTTGGCGCGATCGGGGCCCTGTGGATCGCCGGTGGCGGTCTCAACGTGATGAGCGGGATCGGGTTCGTGATTCTGATCGGGATCGTGGTGAATGATGCGATCGTGAAGGTCGACTTCATCAACCAGCGTCGGCGTGGCGGCCTGTCGAAGAGGGCGGCGATTCTCGAGGCTGGGAGACTTCGGCTGCGTCCCATCATCATGACCACGATCACCACCGTCGTCGGATTGATGCCCCTGGCGCTCGGTCTCGGCGCCGGCGCGGATCTGCGCGCCCCGCTGGCCATCGCGGTGATCGGCGGTCTGCTTTCCGCGACGTTCCTCACCCTGATCGTCGTGCC
The DNA here is from genome assembly GCA_029861425.1 of Gemmatimonadota bacterium. Taxonomy (GTDB): domain Bacteria; phylum Gemmatimonadota; class Gemmatimonadetes; order Palauibacterales; family Palauibacteraceae; genus Palauibacter. The sequence continues at coordinate 1,999 of JAOTZH010000253.1, read as the reverse complement.
GGTGGTCTACTCGCTCATGGTCGAACCAGCCGTCTCCGTCGCACCGGAAGCCGGCACGGGGCAGACCGGCGCGAGCGGGCCCGCCCCACCACGTCCCGCGCCGCTCGGGTCGGCACCGGCTCCCGGCGCCGCGACGATGTTCGAACGGTCGAGCGACTCATGATCGATCTCGCGATCCGACGCCCGGTGGCGACGGCCGCCATCTACTTCGCGCTCTTCGCTCTCGGCGCGTACAGCTTCCGGCTTATCCCGGTAGAGGACGTGCCGGACGTGGAGTTTCCGCGGCTGACGGTCAACGCGGGCTGGAATGGCGCCTCGCCGGAGGCCCTCGAGGCCTTCGTGACCGCGCCGCTCGAATCCGTCATCCAGCAGGTGTCCGGGGTCGAGAAGATCCAGTCGGAGTCGGCCGCGGATCCACGCGGCGCCGGTTCGAACGCGACGATCACCGTCGAGTTCGAGCGGGAGACGCGAATGGAGTTCGCCCGCCTCGAGCTCAGCGAGCGAATCAGTTCGATCAGGGACGAGCTCCCTCCGAACGTGCAGCCGATCGTCGAGCAGTACGTTCCAGCCGAGTTCGCCGAAGAGCAGCGCACCTTCGTCCAGTATTCGCTTACGGGGCCCTACACCTTCGCCCGTCTGGGCCAGGTCGCCGAGGAGCAGATCCAGCCAACGATCGGCGGGCTCAACGGAGTGTCCGCCGTGCGCGTGAACGGGGCGGACCGGCGAGAGATCGCCGTCGAGCTGGATCGGGCCAAGCTCGAGGCGCTGGGCATGCGGCCGGAGCAGGTGGGCGCCCGGATTCGAGAGCTCTCCAATCCCCGTGCTCCGGGATCGGTCGAGCTCGAAGGGCGTCAGTACGCGATCGCCGTTCGTACCCGGGCGCTCGAGGTCGAGGACATCGAGGACATGATCGTTCTCGCTCGGGCTGACGGGTCCATCCGTGTGAGGGACCTCGGCCGGGTGCGCGATCTGACCGAGGAACCCCGGATGCTCTGGCGTATCGACGGCGAGCCGACGATCACCGTCAATATCCTGCGACAGTCCGGCACGAACGCGATCAAGGTCGCGGAGGCCGTCCGGAACGAGATGGACGCGCTGGGGACTTCTCTACCCGCTGGCGCGAAGCTCGAGCTGGCCTACGACCAGAGCGAGAATATCGAGGAGCAGATGAGCGATCTGCGCCTCCGCGCCATCGCGGCGGCCATCGTCATTTTCCTCGTTCTGATGCTCTTCCTGCGGTCGCTCGGGGCCGTGCTGATCGTGTTCGCCACGATCGGGTTCAGTGTGTTGATCGCCATCAACCTGCTCTATGTAGGCGGGTTCTCACTCAACCTGCTCACGCTCGCCGGACTCGCCTGGGGGTTCGGCCTAGTCGTGGATAACGGTATCGTCGTGCTCGAGAACGTCGAGCGACACCGGAGAACCGGGAAGGAACCGGACGACGCCGCCAGCGACGGTGCCCGTCAGGTGATGCTTCCGGTTTTGGCCGCGACCCTCACGACGGCCGCGGTTTTGATTCCGTTCGTGTTCCTCCAGGGCGAGCTCCGGCTTTACTATCTTCCGCTCTCGTTCGCGGTCGGTTTCTCGATCCTCGCCAGCCTCTTCGTGGCGTTCACCTTCGTCCCGTCACTCGCCTCCAGGTTCACCACCGTTGGGGAGGCCGTCGTGTCCGGGGGCACCAAGGGGGCCGGCCGCGAGCCATTCTACATCCGCGGCTACCGGTCGGTGCTGTCGAAGGCACTGGCCCACCCGTTCGTCGTCCTGATGGTCTGTGTCGGCTCGTTGGCTGGCAGCTGGCACCTGTTCGATACCTACGTGTCCAAGGGTGGGTATTGGGGCGGCTTCGGCGGTGACGACACGGTCATTCGCATCTTCATCGAATTCCCCAGGGGCGCGGGTCTGGACAGAACGGACGAGCTCGCCCGCTCCTTCGAGGCCCGGCTCTCGACCATGCCCGAGGTCCGGAGATACGAGACGATCGTTCAGGCGAACTACGCCC
>JAOTZH010000090.1 GCA_029861425.1 Gemmatimonadota bacterium | reverse complement strand
GCGGCTTAGTTTTCCCAAGCTGAAGGTCGCCGGTTCGAACCGAGCGAACGGAGTGAGCGAGCTCGCCGGATCGCGGAGCGATCGTAGGCAACTGAAACCGAGCGAACGGAGTGAGCGAGCTCGCCGGATCGCGGGGGCTTTTTCGTCTCGACACCCTTGCTCCGCAGCTACCGCGTCGGCACCCTGAACCTGACTCCACACACCGGATCCCAGACGGGGGTAGCCGAGGCTTGAGTCAGTTCGAATACGTCTCTGTCATCGTCGCGGTTGTCGCGGGTCTCGCGATCGTCCATCTCCTTCGGGGCATTGCCCGCTTCTTCGACGCGCGGGGGAAGTGGACGCCCTACTGGGTGCATCTTCTCTGGACATGGAACGTCTTCTACTCGCTCATCGTGTTCTGGTGGTTCACGTGGGTTTTTCGCGATCTCACCGGTTGGAACCTCTTCGCCTTCTTGTTCATCCTCCTGTTTGCGCTGGTCCGCTATCTACAGTGCGTCGTGCTTTTTCCGACCGAGACCGGCTCGACGGACTTCCGACAGATCTACTTCGAGAACCGGAAGCCGTTCTTCACGTTCGAGATCATCGCGTTGTGGCTGGCACTCGCAGATGTAGTGCTCAAGGACCGGCTGGGTGTCGCCGATTACGGAGCGGTCCTCTTGCCGCAGGCGATCGTCTCGGTCTTCGCAACGGCGATGCTCCTGATCGCGCGACACTCGACGAACCGCCGCTTCCACGCCGTATATGCGGTGTTCGCCGCACTCGTGATTCTCATGGGCGGTGCCGGGGGGTCGTCCCTGGAGCCCTGACCCGTTCAGCCCACCAGGTCGACCGAGCCCGGACGGCCTTGATCCCACCCCGCTTGAAGCGTTCACGGCTACCACACGAGCGGGATCATCCTGTAGCGCACCCTCTCCGTGTACTCGACGTATCCAGGAAGGGTCTCTCGCAACGTCTTTTCCTCGACGGCGATCCGAGCCACGAGGGCCGCCACCGGAAGGACGGCGACGATGACGGCGGCAAAGCTCTCGAGCCACAGACAGGTGCCGATTAGATAGGGAAGGATCCCCATGTACAGCGGGTGCCGTACGAACCCGTAGAGGCCGGTATCGACGAGTGTCTGGCCGCGATCTGTCTGATCCTCGACGTACGGGAGGGCAAACGCGTTCTGGTAGATCGCGGTCACGATGATCGCGAAGCCGGCGACGGCCAACGCTCCGCCGATGCCGCTCACCGGCGGGGTAGGTGCGGGGAACAGCCGCAGGTAAAACACGTCGAACGGGACGAAGATCAGCAGAAGGGCGGACGACAGGAGGATCAGCGAAGTGGCGATGCGATCGGCGAACGGTTGCGTGTCCGACGCGGGTTTCGTCATGCGGGCCTCGAGACTTGCCGGGGCCAGGCGGGCCATCACGACGATCGCCACCTCGAGCAGGAGAAAGTATACCCCCACGAACGCGAGCCCGCGGGTCCACGTCCACGTGCCACCGGGCACGAGCCCCGCGGGAATCAGAAGGAGGACCGCGAGGAGGCCCGCCTGAACGACGCCCCCGAGCAGTCCTCTGACCATGAGCTTCATCGACTCACGTCCCGATGATACAGCGATCGTAGCGCCTCCAAACGATCAACGACCGAGCAATTGTCGCACACGTTCCAGGTTGCGCGTCGCGCCCGCGTGGCCGGGATCCGCTTCGACGGCCCGCTCGAACAAGTCCAGCGCACCTTCGCGATCGCCGCGCTGTGCGAGCAGAATACCGAGGTTGTTCCAGGCGTCGGCGTTCTCGGGCTCCAATTCGGTTGCCCTTCGATACGCCCTCTCCGCCCGATCTGTATGGCCGAGGTCCGAGAGGACCAGGCCCAAATGGTAGTGGATGTCGACCATGCTCGGGTCGAGCCGGGCGGCGGTCTCGAGTTCCTGCAACGCCTCCGGATTGCGCCCGTTCTGCGCGAGGAGGACACCGTAGATCTTGCGGACATCAGCGATATCGGGCATAAGGCGCGCTGCTTCCTCGGAAAAGAGGAGCGCTTCCGCTTGACGATCGTTCCGCACCAACACGGTCACCATCTGAAACAGGGTGTGAGGGTCCCTGGTCATCTCCGTGGCGCGTTCCGCGAGTCGCAGGGCTTCATCCTGTTTGCCCGCCCAGGTCAGCACGCGGGCCAGGTTTGCGAGCGCCATCGCGTTGGCAGCCGCGTCGACACTGCCATTCACCCGCTCGGTGATGCTCGCCACCGCTGCGTCGTTCCATGTGGTCGCGGGCGTGGTGATCCCCATCTCGATCATCTTCTCAACCAGCGCCAGGCCCAGCATACGGTTGGCCTCGATCGAGGGATGGACGTGGTCGAGGAAAAGCTCGTCGCCGGGAATCCCGCCGGGAGAGCTCTCCTCCATCATGCCGGCGAAGTCCACCAGGCCGGTACCGTTATCGGACGCCACCTCGGCGACGACGCCAGGCATGGACGTGAGGGCGCGCAACGGCGCTACGTCCTCATCGCGGGCCGCGACGAACGCCCGGCTGGCTTCATCGGTCTTCCCGAGCGCGAGCAGAGCCCGACCCCGGAGGAACAGGAGCTCGGCATCCCGCGAGTCGATCGCGAGAGCGTGATCGGCGAGGTTCGCGGCCTGCTCGTTTTCCTCATTGTCCAGGTGCTGGGTGATGGTCGCCTTGTGTAGACCGATCTGAAGTATGCGGGCCGAGTCCAAACCGGCGCTCGGTTCGGCCTTGAAGGGTGAGAAGTCGCGAATGTTGGAGGCGGGCGTGACGAAGATGACCTCCGCTCCCGACTCTCGTCCGACGCGTGCCATACGCTGCAGGCTGATCCTGTAGTGCTCGAGCACCGCATCGCGCAACGCGTCATCTCGGTGGTAGTCCTCCGGCCCGACGGAGTTGTCGAGCACGGCATCGACCTCCGTTTCGAGCACCTCCTCGCTCGGATAGATGACGTCGGAGAGCAGGCTGTAGAGCCTGAGCCGCGAAGCAAGCGATCCGAGGTCCCGCACGAACTCGGGCGTTCTTAGCAGCCGGTCGTACGTCCGCCTTTCCAGGAACTCGTTGTGTCCGGTGTAGATGATGAACAGGTCGGGTTCGTGGCGGACGAGCTCATCCATGAGTCGCACCACGCGGTAGCTCGCGTAGCTGATGCCGCCGGCGTTGATCACTTCCCACTGCCTGCTCGGATCAACCACTGGAAGGAACTCGCGCAACCAGCCACAGAAAGACGTCCCGTCATCGTAAGGCCGTCCATACGTCGTCGAGCCTCCGAGACACGTGATCCTCGTTACAGGGGTGGCCTTCCGTACCGGGAATTGCTGATAGTTGAACGCACGGATCTTGGCATCCGCGGTCCCGAATACGCGTTGCCCATCCGGTGCTCTCGACTCGACAAAGAGGGGCGAGTAGCCGGCGAAGCCGACGTACGGATCGATCCGCTCATGCAGGGTTTCCACCCCTGACACGTAGAGGATCCCCTCCACGATGAGAAAGAAGACCAATGCCACGGTCAGGCCGAAGGCCGAGTTCTTGATGATCCTGGTCATAGGCCAGACACGATAGGCCGCTTCGGACCCGTCAAAAAGACGCCATTGCGACGCTGTCCTCCGTGCCTGACCGTGATGGTCCGTGGTTCGAGCGCGCCTTCCGGGGCGCGATCGTCGGCCAACACTGATCACTGGATCGCCCTTGAGCGCGAATACGTCTGACGTCGTCGTGATCGGCGCCGGAATCAACGGGGCCTCCTGTGCCTGGCACCTGGCCTCTCGTGGACTCACGGTGACGGTCCTGGAGCGCGACGCGGCTCCCGCGATGGGATCGACCGGGCGGAGCGCGGCCGGCGTCAGAGTGCAGTTCACCACGGCGGCGAACATCAAGCTCTCCCTCTACTCCCTTCCCGTGTATCGGGAGTTTGCTGAACGCTACGGGTGGGACATCGGCTATCAGGACATCGGATACCTGTTGCTGGTGCCCGGGGAAAAGTGGGCCGACCATCTGAAATCCGTGGAGCTTCAGCAGAGCCTCGGCGCACCCGTCGAGGTCCTCGATCCCGCCGAGGCTCAGCGGCACATTCCGTTTGCCACGGAAGGCCTGGCTGGCGCGACGTACGGGCCCTGGGACGGCGTCATCGACCCGCACATGGTCACCCACGCATGGGTATCGATGGGCAGGGAGCTCGGGGTCAGCTATCGCATGAACTCTTCCGTTACCGCGATCGAGCGCCGTTCGAACCGGTGGGAGCTCACAAGCGGGGGCGAGACATTCGAGTGTGAACACGTGGTGAACGCGGCGGGTGCCTGGTCCGGCGAAGTGGGCCGGCTCGCCGGTATCGACGTACCCGTAGGCCCGAAGCGCATCCAGATCTTCCTGAGCACACCGATCGAGGATACTCGGACCTACCCGCTCACGATCGACCTTGCTACCGGCGTCTACGTGCGGAGCGAGGGCGATCGGGTCCTGTTCGGGCGCGACGACCTCGATCAGGCTTTCGGATTCACCGAGGGTGTAGACGCCGAATGGCTGGAACACGTCCTACTCACCGGCGTCGACCGTTTCCCCTGGTGGGCCGACATGGGAATCGACCTTCGCGGTAGCTGGTGGGGTTACTACGGCGTGAGCCCGGACAACAGCCCGATAATCGGACTGCACCCGGACGCCGACGGGTGGGTGGACGCGTGTGGGTTCTCCGGCCACGGGATCATGCATGCACCGGCGACCGGGGTCGCGGTCGCGGAGCTCATCGCGGATGGCAAGACGACCACGGTGGAGGTCGATCACTTTCGCCATACACGCTTCGGCGAAGACGTGGCGGTCGAAGCGAACATCTTCTGACGACCGGGTCGTCTAGCCGCCGCCCGGTCGAGCCGCCACCCTCGCGGACCTCGGCGTCGAACTCCTGACCGCGCGTGTGCGAGACCCGGATGTCTGCCATCGTGTCGGGACCCTTCTGTTCCAGAAGAAGACGACGACGCGTAAGATCGATCGCCCAGGAGCGCCCCCAGGAAGATGCACGCGGCAACGGCCGACACAGGAGACGAGGAATGGCGAAGAAACGCTGGACTGTCGCCGATATCCCCGATCAGACGGGCCGGGTCGCGATCGTGACCGGAGCGAACAGCGGCATCGGATACGAGACGGCGAAGGCTCTGGCCGCGGCAGGCGCCAGCGTGATCGTGGCCAGCCGTAATGACGAGCGGGGCCAGCAGGCGGTCTCGGGCATCCAGGGAGTGGTCGAGGGAGCCTCCACCGAATTCATGCGGCTCGACCTTGCGAGCCTGGCTTCCGTGCGGGCCTTCGCGCAGGCATTCAAGGCGAGGGGGGATCGACTCGACCTGCTCATCAACAACGCGGGCGTGATGAACCCGCCGGAGCGGATCGAGACGGAGGACGGGTTCGAGCTCCAGTTCGGCACGAATCACCTCGGCCATTTCGCCCTGACACTCCTCTTGATCGATCTCCTGCCCAAAGCGCCCGGCTCGCGGGTCGTCAATGTGTCGAGCACCGCTCAGAATTTCGGCAAGCTCGATCTGGAGGACCCGCACTGGACCCGCCGAAGGTTTCACGGCATGCGGTCGTACGCGGCGAGCAAGATCGCGAACATGCTCTTCACGCTCGAGTTGCAGCGAAGGCTGGCTGATGCCGGCGTCGAAGCGATCACTACTGCGGCGCACCCGGGCTGGACCGCGACGAATCTCCAGGACGAGACCCCGATCGCCCGGGTGCTGAACCCGATCCTGGCGATGGAGCCGTGGCAGGGGGCGCTCCCGACGCTCTTCGCGGCGGTCGATCAACAGGTCGTTCCCAGCGGGTATTACGGGCCCGACGGACTCTGGACGATGCGCGGATATCCGTCCCCCAACACGCCGGCGAAGCAGAGCACCGACGCGGATCTGGCCGCCCGCCTGTGGTCCCTCTCGGAAGAGCTGGTCGGGATCGACTGGCCGACGATCGCAGACTCCCCCGCCACAAGTCACGGCGCTTGAGCGCGGCGAGGAAGTGATGAGACTTCGACGGATCGGACCCTCTGTCGACCCTCGCCCCGCCGGCCGGCGTCTGCGGGTACTCGCCGTCTCGTGGGTCTTTCCGAATCACGTTCAGCCGGTGCATGGGCCGTTCGTCCTGGCTCGCATGCGTGCCCTGGCGAAGCATGCCGACATCCGGGTGTTGGCGCCGATCCCCTGGATCCCCCTCGGGCACCGCCTTTCCCCGGCGACAAGGCCTTCCGTCGAACCGGTCGAGACGGTCGAGGGACTCACGACGTATCACCCCCGTTACCTCCAGCTGCCGTACGGGCCGCACGCACCCGACGCCCTGGCGTACTACCTGGCGATACGCCGCCTGGCTGAGCGGATCCGAAGCGACTTTCCCTTCGATCTGATCGACGCCCACTTCGTCTATCCCGACGGGACCGCCGCAGAGATGCTCGGCGGCGCGCTGAATATCCCGGTGGTGATCACGCTTCGCGGCGTCCTGGCGCCGTTCATACGCCGCCGGTCGATTCGACCTCGGATCCTCCGCGGACTAGAGGGCGCGACTCGAATCCTCTCGGTGAGCCAGTCGCTCAAGGACACGGCGGTCGCGCACGGGACACCGGAAAGGAAGATCACGGTGGCCAGCAACGGCGTGGACGCCGATCGGTTCCGCCCCATTCCGCGAGCGGAGGCCCGACGTGAGGTGGGCATCACCACGGACGGTCCGGTGCTCATATCCGTGGGCCATCTCACTCCCCGAAAGGGCTTTCACCGGCTGATCGGTCTGCTTCCACGATTGCTGGAGCGCATTCCCGACCTGCTTCTGGTGATCGTCGGCGGCGGTACCTACATGGTCAAAGAACGCGGTAGGCTCGAGCGCCTGGCCGGAGATCTCGGGGTCGGGGACCATGTCAGTTTCGCGGGAAGCCAGCCTAACGATCGGGTGCCGACCTGGCTGAGTGCCGCCGATGTCTTCTGTTTGTGGACGTTGGGAGAGGGCTGGGCGAACGTCTTCCTCGAAGCCATGGCCTGCGGGCTGCCCGTGGTCACCACTCGAAGGGGGGGCAACCCCGAGGTGGTCGCGAGCGATGCTGTCGGTTACCTCGTGGACCATGACGACAGCGACGCCATGCTCGAACGGCTCACGGAGGCGCTCCGTCGCGAATGGGACGGCGTGGCTATCCGGGACTATGCGCTCGCGCACTCGTGGGACCGCACCGCCGAGACGGTACTGAGCGTTTGGCACGACGCGATCGAGGACGGGATATCGCGGGGAAGCCGACCCGGCACGGGCACCGGGTCGGCCACTGCCGACCCTTCATGACGGGTCCCGCCTCGACCACGGCGGCCGTTTCTTCTTCGCGTCGGCAGCTCTCGCCCGGGTCAGATCACCGTGCGGAGGTACTGCGCGACCTTCTGCATGTACTTCTCGAAGAACCACTTCTGGATGTCCATCATGTCGAGCTCGCGGCCCTGGATGTAGGCCTGCTCGATGTCCGACGTCATGTCGAGCGGGGTGCCGGTCGTGATCAGAAGCGTCGCCTGCTTGCCGGGCTCGAGCGATCCGACGCGGTCGTCGATCCCCATGAACTCGGCCGCGTTGATCGTGACCGCCTTGACCGCCTCCTCCTCCGGCAGACCGAACGCCACCGCCACCCCGGCTTCCCAGGGGAGACGGTTCGTGTAGAGTGCGCCCGAGCCGCCCGAGATCGCGAAGCGTACGCCCGCCTCGTGGAGCCGCGCCGGCATCGTGTACGCGCCGTCGTACCCTTCGTACGCTCGGCCGGGCGCGGCCATTGTCCGGGTGAGGATCACCGGGATGTCGTTCGCCACCAGACGGTCAGCTACGTGGATGGCGTCGCCGCCGCCACGAATCACGATCCGTAGACCTTCCTCCTGCGCCCACGTGATCGCATCGTTGATCTGTGCGGCGCCGTCCGCTGCAACGACGACTGGGATATCACCGTCCAGCGCGGGAATCATCGCTGCGTACCGCGAGTCGGTGCGGACCTCTTCGCCGGCCGCGACGGCGTCACGATACGCGCGTGCCTCGGCAAAGAAGTTCTTGAGCTCCTTGACCTGATCCTCGTAGCTGGGCCGCTCGCCCTGCTGACCGAAGTTGAACCCGGGGAATCCGCGGAACCGTCTCGGGTTCGGGTTCGGCCAGTTCACGTTCATGGCCGCCGCCGGCTCCATCGCCATCTCTTCCCAACTCCACCCCTCGAGGCTCATCGCGGAAGACAACCCCGAGATGAGCCCGCCGCCCGGCGTCGTCAGCGTCGTGAGCACACCCGCGGATCGAGACGTGCCGATGTGCCGGCTCTCCGCGTTCACCGCGACCGCGGCCTTCACGTTCGGGTTGAAGTCGCCGAGCTCATTCACGTCGTTCGACACTCCGACGGCCCCGATTTCCGAGATGCCGACGGTGCTGTACGCGTCGATGAGGCCCGGGTAGATGTGCTTTCCGCTGACGTCGACGACCCGCGTTCCCGCCGGGATGTCCACGTCTGCCCCGACCGCCACGATCACCCCGCCATTGAACAGGATGGTGCCGTTCTCGATGACACCATCAGTCACCGTGTGGATCGTGGCGCCGCTGAGCGCGATGGGCTCGGACTGAGGCGGAACGGTCATCCTCACCTGTGCCGTGACCGGCGCGGCCAGCGCGGCGGCGACCACGAGTGCGGTCAGGCCGCTATGGGCGAAGGACGCTGGAATGCCTGTTCGGCTCGTCATGATCAGTTACCCCCCGCCCGCGACCGCGGGCCATTGCCGTTTTCGCTGCCACCAGCGGCGAGAACAGCCTGAATCAGCTGTGTACGCTCGCGATCGATCTCTTCACGCTTCGCCGCGTCCTCCTCGAGGGAGAAGTACCTGCGGCCGTCCACCCACGTCTGCTCGGCCCGCGTGAACTGCGAGAGCGGGTTTCCGTTCCAGACCACGAAGTCGGCGTCCTTGCCCGCCTCGAGCGACCCGACCCGATCATCGATCGCGATCGCCTGCGCCGACTGGTTCGTCACGGTCGAAAGCGCCTGCTCCGGCGTGAGCCCGGTTCGCAGGAGCTTCCCGGCCTCCCAGTTCATGCGGCTCGCGATCTCGCTGTTGTCGGAGTGAAGGGACGTCACGACGCCCGCCTCGATGAGGATCCGGGCGTTGTAGACAGTGGCGTCGTAGGCCTCGAGCTTGAACCCGCCCCAATCGCTCCACACGACTGCCGCCACACCCGAAGCGGCCAGTTCGGGCGCGATCTTGTAGGCCTCGACCCCGTGCTGAAGCGTCTGCACGCGGAACCCGAACTCCTCCGCGAGCCGGACCAGCGCAAGGAACTCGTCGGCGCGGTAGCCGTGCGACGAGATCAGGAGCTCCTGGTCGAGGATGTCGAGGATCGCCTCCATGCGTAGGTCCCGCCGCGGCGGCAGACCTTCGCCGGTCGCGTCCCAGCGCTGCCACTCGCGCTCGTAGTCGCGCGCGGCGAGGAAATGATCGCGGATGATCTCCTGGGTCCCCATCCGTGTGTCCGGGTAGCGCTCCTGCCGGCGCTTCGGGTTCTCGCCCAGCGCGAACTTCACCGTGCGCGGGGCGCCCTCGAGCTTCAGCTCCTCGGGAAGCCCGCCCCAACGCATCTTCACGATCGTGTTCTCGCCGCCGATCGGGTTCGCCGACCCGTGCTTTATGTGGGCCGTCGTCAGACCGCCGGCAAGTTGCCGATACATCCAGATATTGTTGTGGGTGATCACGTCGCCCATCCGAACCTCGGGCACGATCGCGAAGCCGCTCTCGTTGACGGCGCTGACCCCCGAGTGGATGTGCGGGTCGATCAGGCCCGGGGTCACGTGCTTGCCCGCCGCGTCGATCTCGACGGCGCCGCCGGGAGCGGAGAGTCCGACCCCGACCTGTACGACCTGCCCGTTCTGGACGAGCAGATCGGCGTTCTCGACGATCCCCTGCGGGCCCTGTGTCCAGATCGTCGCGTTGCGCACGATGACCGCGCCGGGCTGATCGGGCAGGGAGGATCGGCCGTACTCCATCATCGGCCGAATGAACGGGAGATCGATTTCCGGGACGTTCATCGCGACGGCGCCGCGCGCGGCACCCTCGAAGGGCTCTGTCCGCTCGCCACGGAACGACGGGTCTGCGCCGTTCGGAAGCGACGTCCAGCCAAAGAAGTCGTCGCCACTGACGGACCCGGCGAGCAGGGCCGTGCCCTGGTAGCCCAGCTCCTCACCGTCGAACCGCACCTCGAGGCGGCCCGTCTCGGCCACCGCGCTCGCCGACGCCAGCTCGATGCTCCCGCCCTGTCCTACGTTCGGGCCAGGTGCGACCTCGATCGAGCCCTGAAGCCGGTTCAGCGGGCCCTCCAGGGTCAGCACGGCGTCGAATCCCCATTCATCGTTCGAGGAGATCCGCCACGTTCCGCGAGGATCGATCTGCGTGGGCCGTGTGACGCTGTAGACCGTCCCCTGGACCCACACGTCCCGAACCGTGGCTTCCTCGGCGAACAGGTCGCCCTCCGACACGACGAGGTTGGCGACCTTGCCCGCCTCGATCGTGCCATGGGTCCGTTCGATGCCGAGCCACGAGGCCGGCGTGGTCGTGAGCGCCGCGAGCGCGTCGCTCTCCGAGAGCCCGCGGGCGACGGCGATCCGCAGGTTCGGGAGGAAGTCGTTGATCGACGACAGTCCGTCCGTGGTGATCGCGAATCGGACGCCTGCTCCCGCCAGCTGCGCCGGGCTCGTTGGAGCCAGATACCAGTGCCGCAGGTCCGCGAGGGAAGCGTTCAATGCGGCCTCGGGATCGTCCACGTCCGGCGCGTCGGGGAAGTCGAGCGGGATGACCAGTGGCTCCGTGCGTCCGCGCAGAACGTCGATAATCCGGTACTCCTGACCGCTTCCACGGTACCAGGCTGCGAGGCCGAACTCGGCGGCGATATCGTGCGCGCGCAGGTACTCCTCTTCACCACGCGTCTCGAAGATCACCGGCTGCGCGCCCTGAACGACCGGGTCGAGTGCCGCGAGCGCCTCGCTCGTCTCTGGGGGAAGGAACGCGCGACCGCTCGCCTCGTAGGCGGCCCACGCCCGCCTGTACCAGTCGGTGTCCATGAACGTCTGGGTCATGAGGGCGATCGTGCCCATCGCGGAGTTGGGGTAGGAGCCTCCGAGCTCGAAGGACCGCTGGAATCCGATCGCCTGCGCAATGTCCGGACGCAGGATCCGATCGCGGACGCCCGCGTCACCGAGGTTCACGACCGATGCCGTGCCGCGGAACAGCCCCTGTGTCGGGACCGCGAGCGCAGTGCCGAACCCCTGCGACCGCAGGGCGGCCCGGCGCTCCTCGTCGTCCTGAAGATTGCGCGTCGTGCTGAACCAGGCCCGAACCTGCGGGTTCCAGTGGGTGGGCCCGATGTCCCCTCCGTCGGGCACGCTGTCCATGCCCAGGTCCGCATGGGCGTCGATGAACCCGGGATACACGGTCAGCCCGGAGAGATCCCAGACGCGGGCCCCGGCCGGCGGGCCCATGCTGCCGACCTGCCGGATCAGGCCGTCGCGGATCACGATCGTCGCGTTGTCCATCACCTGCCCGGGTGCGGTCACGACGCGGGCCCCCACGAGAGCGTGGAAGCCGGTGCCGTTGTCCCGCATGCCCTCGACGGGCTGGGTCCGCGTCGCCTGCTGGCCCTGAACGCCAGTGGAGAGGGCCAGGCTCAATCCGAGTGCCGAGAGAAGTCGCTTCATGGGGTCCCCATAGAAGGTTCTGATGTGCCGTGCGCGTGTGGTTGCTGGTTTACGCAACACCCGAGGGTCGAAAGGAGTTTGATGACGATCGGCGGTCGCCGCCGACTTTTGCAGGCCCCTCACCTGTACAGCACGCTTGCCTGCACCGCCGGCGGCGGACAGACCCCTCGTCTGACCGCCGGCAACCCGTTCGAGGATATCGGCAGATAGCGCGCGCCAGGACCGCGCCCGCCTACTCGATCCGGAGCGCTTCGACCGGGTCGAGCGTGCTCGCTCGCCGCGCGGGGATGTAGCTCGCGGCGAGGGCCACGAGCGCGAAGACGCCCGTGACCGCGATCAAGGTCACCGGGTCGGTCCCGCTCACGCCGAATAGCAGGCCCTCCATCAGCCGGCTCAGCGCGAGGGCTCCCCCGAGGCCGACCACGGCTCCCACGGCGACCGGGACGAGGGCCTGGCGGATCACCATGGCGCGCACCTGGCCGGCATCGGCCCCGAGCGCGACTCGGAGTCCGATCTCGCGTGTTCGGGCGCCCACGGAGAACGACACGACGGCGAAGATGCCGACGGCCGCGAGGATCAGAGCGAACGCCGCGAAGATCGTCAGCACGTTCGCGGCGATTCGCCGCGGCGCCACGGTCGCGGCGATGGCCTCGTCGACCGTCTGGATCCGGTAGAGCGGCTGGTCCGGGTCGATCGATCGGACCACTTCGCGGACCGCGGGCAACACGCTGTAGGGCTCCACGGATGTCCTCACCAGGAGCATCATCTGATTGAACCAGCCCGGCACCTGACGGTGGTTGGCGAATACCTCGGCGAAGGTCGGCTGGTCGAGCCCGTTGTTGACCGTATTGCCGACGATCCCGACGACCTCGAACCACTCGTCGTCGGCGTCGGCCCCCACCCGCATCCGTGATCCGATGGCGTCGCCCTCGGGGAAGAGGAAGTCCGCCGCCGCTTCATTGATGACCGTCACGAGCGGAGATCCCTCGACGTCCGTGTCCGAGAAGCCCCGTCCCTGTCTGAGCGGAATGCCGAGGGCGTCGAAGTAGCCGGGGCTGGCCAGCGTGGTCATCGCCGTCGGGAGCTGTCCCTCCTCGGTGACCTGAAGCCCTTCGGTCGCCACACGGTTGAACAGGAACGATATCGGCGGGAACTGCGCCCCCCGCCCGACGGCCTCGACGCCGGGGATGGCGGCCACCTGCTCCTCGAGCGTCTGGAAGAACGCGCCGATGGCGGGGCCGTCATATTCCTCCCAGGGGAGGGTCAGGCGCATGCTGAGGACGCCCTCCGGCTCGAACCCGGTGTCGACGCTCGTGAGCCGCGAGAAACTGTTGATGAGGAGGCCACCGCCGACGAGCAGGACGAGCGCCAGCGCGACCTCGACCGAGACGAGTACGCGCTGCAGGCGGAGCCGGCCCGCGCTTCCCGTGGTCGAGAGTCCTTCCGACTTGAGCGTGTCCTGGACGTCTCCCGATGAATCCTGGACTGCGGGGAGGATCCCGAAGAGCACTCCCGCCGCCACCGAGGCGGTCACGGCGAACGCGAGGACGCGCCCGTTCACTTCGACCGTCCCGGACAGGAACGGGACCCCCGCAAGGATGTCGGCGACCGCGTTCGTGGCCACGAAGGCGAGGGCGACTCCGATCGCGCCGCTCACGACGGCGAGGCTGACGCTCTCGGTGAGCAGCTGCCGGACCAGACGCCCCCGCTCTGCCCCGAGCGCGGTGCGAACGGACATCTCCCGCTTCCGGACGGTAGAGCGCGCCAGTAGCAGACTCGCGACGTTCGAGCACACCAGAAGGAGCACGAACGTCACGGCGCCGAGCAGGATGTATCCGGCCGGCCGGATCAGCCGGACGTTGGCGTCGGTCCAGGTGTCCGCCTGCAGTCTCCAGCCCTGGTATTCCTCCATCTCCGAGTAGGCCAGCTCGGTCCGCCGCGCGAGCACTTCGAGTTCCGCGTTCACCGCGGCCCGGTCGGAGCCGTCGGCGACGCGCGCGAGCACCTGGAGCATTCGACGCTGTCTCGGGAAGACGTCGGGGCTCACGCCCATCGGATACCACAGGTCGAGACCGAGCAGCTCGCCGCCCGGGGGCATCACGCCGATGATCGTGAACGGATTCCCATTGATCCCGATCGTCTGACCGATGATCTCCTCGTTCTCACCGAATCGACTCTGCCATACCCGGTGGCTGATCACCGCCACCGCGTCGCCGGCGATGGTCTCCTCCATCGTCATCCCGCGGCCCATGAAGGGAGTGACCCGGAGGGTCTCGAATGCGTTCCCCCACCAGAATCCGGTCGAGAGGTTGTCGGTCAGGTCCCCCCACGACACCTGCCGATTGCCCATGTCCCACGCGACGACGCTCTCGAGCGACGCGGTCTGGTCCCGGATGTCGATGAACTCAGCCGGCGACATGTGCTCGATGAACGTCAGACCGCTCCCGAGCTTGGGATACTCGGTGCCGACCGTGACGAGCGTCTCGTCATCGGGGAAGGGGAACGGGTTCAGGATCAGGCCGTCCACGACGCTGTAGAGGGTCGTGTTCGCGCCGATCCCGAGCGCCAGGGAGACGACGATGACGACGGCGAGCCCGGGGTTCCGGCGCATGCCGCGCAGGCTGAATCGGACATCCTGGAGAAACGACCGCATCGGATTCTCTCTGCTTCGGGGTCGCGCCGATTTGGGCGCGAACCACAGTCGGGTGAGCGGGATCAGCGACGTGAACACCTGCCGCCGGTACCACAGACGGGCGCGAAACGGCCCCCGCGCAGGGACCTGGTGGGAGTGGAACTCCTCATCCAGGTCTCCGACCAGGGCATCGTGGTCGGTACAGCGGGCCGCCAGGCTCAGGATGGCTCGCGACACATAGGGGGGCGCAGCCGGGCGGACGGGATCGGTCATGCGACTTCCTGTCCCTCGCTGTCGGGCTGCTCGAGATCGACGCCGTCCCACATGGAGCCGAGCATGTCGCGGGAGCGCTGAAGCGCCGTTCGGCCTTCAGCCGAGATGGCGAAGTGTCGTCTCGCTCGACCGCCACGTTCTGGACTGGGGCTCCCGGAGCGTGAACCGACGTAACCCTTCGCCTCGAGTCGCTCGAGCGTGGCGTAGATCGCCCCGATCGAGACGCCGCGGCCCGTCCGCTCCTCGATCTCCCGCCGGATCGCCATGCCGTATCCGTCGCCAGCCATCCGGATGACAGCGAGCAGAACCACCTGTTCGAACTCGCCCAGAAACTTTCGCTTCGTCATGAAGAACAGCCCGTCTGAGGAATTGTTCTACAAAATAGAACTACGGGCCGTCCGTTTGGAAAGTGTCAGACCCGTTTGGTCGCGGCCGATTTCGACGTCCGCACCGGGGTTTCGCCGGGGCTGACGGCCCCCGAGGTCGACGGCGCGTTCGACCGGGCGATGGCTACGT
>JAOTZH010000089.1 GCA_029861425.1 Gemmatimonadota bacterium | reverse complement strand
TCCACTGGATGCCGCTGGCCTGGGCACTGATGATCTTCGTTCTTCAGATTCAGTACTGGTTCGGGCTCGAGGATCTGAACACCGCGATCAGTGACTGGAACTGGATCTGGTACGGTCAGGCCATATTCGTGGCGGTCCTGATCTTCATGGCCGGAGCGCTCGTTCTCCCTACGCGGGAAGGACGGGTGGCGGGAGGGTTGATCAAGGACTTCGAGGCGCACGGCCGGCTGTCACTGCTGGCGCTCGCTGCCTATTTCCTGGGGTGGCTGGGTCTCAACGCGAAATTGAACGGGTCCCTCTTCATCTTCGCGAATCTGCTGAACGTGATGCATGCCGGCCTCGCCGTCGCGGCCTTCTTCAGCACGCGCAGCCGGACGCGGGGCTGGATCACCGTGGGGTTCGCCTTGCTGCTACTCTACACGTTGATCTTCGTGTACTCGACGCCCGGACCTGAACGCACCGGGTGAGCTCCTCTCCTCGACCACGCGACACATCGGTGTTGTACCCGCTCTGCGGCTGGCTTCCGACTGCTGGTTAACACGCGGACGCGCGGGGGCATCTCCATCATGACCTGGGACTCCGGTCCCTTTTGCCATAGATGGGGAGGCAGGGATGCTTCAACGTACGCTTGCTGCGGCACCGCAACTCGCGGTAGCCCTCCTGGGACTCGGTTTGCTCGATGCGGTCGGGTCCGCTCCCCCTGATCGTGGCCTCGCCAAGAAAGGTCCCCACGCGCGGAAGGTCGTCGCTGCCGCGGTAGTCGACGAATCGGCCGTCGTTCCCGCGGCGGGAACGACGGACACTCTGGCGGCCCGCCACCTTCTCTCTCGGGGGACGTTCGGCGTAACCGGCGACGATCTGGAGCACGTTCTCGACATCGGAATCGACGCGTGGCTGCGAGAGCAGCTCGAGCCGGAGGGGTTCGATGACGAGGAGATGGCCGCTCGGCTCGCCCGGTACCCGGCCGCCGGCATGGAGCAGGACGAGCTCTACGAGCGATTCCCTCCCCCACAGGTGCTCCAGCGTCAGCTGAGGCGAATGGGCGGGGATCGGGACTCCGTCGGGTTCGACCAGGAGGCGATCCAGACGCTTCGCCTCGAGCTCGGCGTGCAACCTCCCGGGCGAATCCTCTTCGATCTCGCCGGGGCCAAGCTCCAGAGAGCGGTGTACTCCGAACGGCAGCTCGAGGAAGTGATGACCGACTTCTGGTTCAATCACTTCAACGTGTTCTTCGGGAAGGCCGCCGACCGCTGGCTGGTAGGGGAGTACGAGCGAGAGGCGATCCGGCCCCACGTCTTCGGCAGGTTCGAGGACATGCTGGTCGCGACGGCACGTCACCCCGCGATGCTCTTCTATCTCGACAACTGGACGAACGTCGCGCCTGACTCGCTTCGAACCGAAGACGCGAACTTCGAGCGCCTGCGGGCCATGCCCGCGGACCGGCGTCGACGGTTCCTCGAGCGACGGGGGGTAAGCGCGGAGCAGATCGAACAGATCCAGGTCGTGATGGAGCGGCGCAGGAACATGCAGCAGGGCATCAACGAGAACTACGCCCGTGAGCTGCTCGAACTCCACACTCTGGGAGTGGACGGCGGATACGACCAGGACGACGTGATCGAGGTCGCTCGCGTGTTCACGGGGTGGGGGATTACGCGCCCGGGCCGGGGCGAGACCGGACCGATCAGGTTCTCGTACCAGAGCCGTCTGCACGACCCGACCGACAAGCAGGTGCTCGGCGAGACCGTGCGGGGGTCCGACGGGATGGGGGGAATGAAGGAAGGGCTGGACGTTCTCGCGCGGCTCGCGGTGCACCCGTCGACGGCCCGTCATCTCGCGACAAAGCTCGCGGTGGCCTTCGTCGCCGACAGACCGCCCGAAGGGCTCGTCGAAGAGCTCGAGAGCGTCTTCCTCGAGACGGGTGGAGACCTGCGGGCCATGACGTTCGCGCTCTTCTCTTCGCCGCACTTCTACGACCCGGCCCTGTACGGGGCCAAGCTCAAGACGCCGTTCGAGCTCGTCGCGAGCGCGCTCCGGGTGAGCGACGCGACGGTGATGCCCTCGCGTCCTCTGTTCGAGACGCTGAACGAGATGGGTGAGCTGCCCTACGCCGCGCAGCCTCCGACGGGCTACCCGGACGAGGGAGAGGACTGGAGCAACAGCGGATCACTCCTTCAGCGGGTGAACTTCGCTATCGCGCTGGCAGCCGGTCAGATCCGCGGGGTCCGGGTCCCGGATCCGGACGACCCGTCGACTGTCGTAGCGCGCGTGCTGCCGGGCGCGGACGTCACTGCGCTCGCGCCGGCGATCGCGGACGAGTTACAGGCCTCCGGCACGCCCCCGAGGGAGTACGGGCGCCGGACGCTCGGCCTGGCCCTCGGCTCGCCCGAGTTCCAGACGCGCTGACGCGTGGATCGATTGGAGATGACGATGAGCGGGATGCATAGAAGGGTGTTTCTGAAGGGCGGAGCCGTGGCGCTGCTGGCGCTGGGGGCGCCTCCCTCGTTTCTCGCGCGCGCGGCGATGGCTGCGTCACCCCTCGGCGGCTCGAGCGGGCGGCGAAAGACGGTGGTATTCGTCTTCCAGCGCGGCGCCGTGGACGGCCTGAACATGGTGATCCCGTTCGGGGACGCCGAGTACTATGACGCGCGTCGCTCGATCGCCGTCGAGCCGCCTCGACGCGGCGATGTGGAGCGGGCGATCGATCTGGACGGCTTCTTCGGGCTTCACCCCGCCCTCTCGCCTCTCCACGAGCTGTACGGGCGCGGCGAGATGTCGATCGTACACGCGTGTGGATCTCCCCACCCGACGAGGTCCCACTTCGACGCGCAGGACTTCATGGAAACCGCGACGCCGGGCGACAAGGCGACCCGCGACGGCTGGCTGAACCGCCTGCTCGCGGCGACCGACCCGCACGCCTGCGGCTGCGACCATGGGCACGGGGGCGCTCCAACGAGTGGCGCGGGAGACGGACGGACCCTCGACGACGCGGCCGCGCACGCGAGCGACCACGCGGTCGGGCAGAGCGCGCTGGCCGGCGGCGGCGACGGCGGACAGCTCCTCTCCCCCCTGCGCGGCGTGGCGCTCTCCGCCGAGATGCCGCGTGCCCTCCGGGGCCGGTACGAGACAGTCGCCATCCCCGACCTCGCCGAGTTCGGGGTGGCCGGCGGGCGCGACGAGTCGCTCGAGGGCGCGTTCGACCGACTCTACCGGACGAAGGACACGCCCGCGGGCAGCATGGACCTCCTTACCGACGCCGCGGAGGGGTCGTTCGACGCGATCGAGCTGATCGAGCGGACCGACCCGCTGTCGTACGCCCCGCGCGCGGGCGTCCAGTACCCCGGGACCGACTTCGGGCGTTCGCTGCTTCAGATCGCCCAGCTCATCAAGGCGGACGCAGGGGTCGAGGTGGCCTTCGCCGATATTGGCGGGTGGGACACCCACGTCGGCCAGGGCGGCGCTTCGGGCCAACTCGCGAACCGGTTCACGGAGCTCGGCCGCGGGCTACGGGCCTTCTGCGACGATCTCGGCGATCGGATGGAGGACGTGCTGGTCGTGTCGATGTCGGAGTTCGGACGGACAGTCCGGGAGAATGGGTCCGGAGGGACGGACCACGGTCACGGCAACTGCATGATGGTGTTGGGAGGAGCCGCGGCGGGTGGGCAGGTGCTGGGCCGCTGGCCTGGGCTCGAGCGTGAGCAACTCTACGAGGGCCGCGACCTGGCGATCACGACAGACTTCAGGGACGTATTCGCGGAAGTGGCGTTAAGACACCTCGGAGCCGACGCGCTCGAGGCGAATCAGATGGAGAGCATCTTCCCCGGTTTCGCGGTCAATCCGGCGAGGTTCGTCGGGGCCCTGAGGTAAGACGCTACTCGTCCGGCGACCAGAGCGTGCTAAGCCAGCGCTCGGTCTCCGCCCGTGAGACGACCTCGGCCGCGTGCGCCGCGGTCGGCGACGGGGCCGTCACGTCGACCCGATTCGTCGGCGCGAAGGTCACCTCGTCCACGGCGACCTCGGCGCTCGAGACGTCATCGAAGTAGTCGCGGTGATATCCGTCGTAGGCCGAGCCGTAGCGGCTTGTCGACTCCGCGTCGTTCATCACCACACCGAGCAGCTCCGCACCGACGCGTCTGAGCTGACGCAGGGTGTCGAGCGCGGCCTTCCGGTGTGTCTGTCCGGCACGGACCACCACGACCACCCCATCGATCCGTCCAGCGAGGATCATGGCATCCGTCACGGCGAGGACAGGCGGGGAGTCGAAGATCACCGCGTCGTAATCCTCTCGCGCCCTCTGCAACAAGTAGTCGAGGAGCGGATTGCTCAGGAGCTCCGACGGACTGGGCGATGTCGCACCCGCCGGGATCAGGGTGAGGTTCGCCACTTTGGTCGGGTGGGTGATCTCCTCCATGATGCTCTGCCCGACCAGGAAGTCCGAGAGACCCGGACGTCTTGGGCAATCGAAGATCGTGTGCTGCACGCTTCGCCGCAGATCCGCATCCACGAGTAGCGTCTTCCGCCCCTGCTGCGCGAACGTGACCGCCAGGTTGGAGGCCGTCACTGACTTCCCGTCCTGCGCGCCGGGGCTCGTGATCAGCATCTCGCGAGAGGCACGTGACGGCCGGGCGTAGATCACGTTGGTCCGAAGCGTTCGGTAGCTCTCGGATTCCCGGGTCGAGCCGGCCTGCGACGCCACCAGCGCCTGCCGTCTCGCGTACCCGTTCTTCGAAGCGATCTCGATCTTTGGCACGTGCGACAGCACGGGGGCCCCGAGAACCTGGTCGAGGTCTTCATCCGCACGGATGGTGTAGTCGAGCTGTTCGCGCACGAGCGCGAGACCGATGCCGGCGACCAGCCCCAGGAAGGCCGCGAAGATCGCGTTGCGTCTTGGACGCGGACTCACGGGGACTCCCGGAAGCACCGCCGCCTCGACGATCCTCGCTGTGGGGTCCTCGACCGCCTGTGAAACTTCTGCCTGCATCAACTGCTGGGACAGCGTCGAGTACAGCTCGCTCAGGAGCTGCATTCGCCGTTCGAGCCGAGCGTACTGGAGCTCCTTGCCCGGGATGCGCTGCAAATCGCTTCCAAAGCGGGCCAGAACCGCGTCGATCGAGGCGATTTGGTCGTTGAGTGTCCCGAGATAGTCACTCCCGATCGACCCGATCCGGTTCTCGAGAGCGACGATCTGCGCGTCGATAGAGACGATCCCCGGGTGTTGGGCAGTCCAGCGAGCTCTTAGCTCCGCCCGGCGCGTCTCGGTCTCCGTCAGGGTCTGAACGAGATCCTGGATCGTAGCATTCGTCAAAAAGCTCGGGAACGCGATGAGCTTTCTGTAGTCGGGACGCTCGCCCGCCGGCCCGGAGCGGATTTCCGTCAGCAGGTTGCGCAGGGCGTCGCGCTCCGAGACCTGGCTCGTCCGCCGTGTCTGAAGCTCAGCCAGCCTGGTCACCTGGGTCGACGCCTCGGTCTCAAGCGACAAGACCTGGGCATCTTCTCGGAACGTCTGGAGTTCGTTCTCGGCGGCCTCGAGTTGACTTGCCAGATCCTCCGTCTGCTCTCGAAGGAACTGCGCCGTGCTTCGCGACGCCGTCTTCTTGACCTCGGCGCGGCGCTCGATGAATGCGTTCGCGACCGCGTCCGCGATCACGGGCACCTGGTAGCGATCGCCGCCGCGGTACGCGATACGGATCAGGCTCGCGCTCGGATCCGGGCGTGTGACGTCAACCCCGCCCAGAACAAGTCCGATCCCGTGTTCCTGGTGCATCGAGAAGAGAGTGAATGCACCCGGCAGGTCGATGTTGCGTGCCGCGAGCGCCGAGTCGGACGCGATCGAAAACTCGAAGCCCGGCATGTCGACCGTCTGGCCCGCGCCGAAGTCGCGGGAGAGCGACTCGACCTCTTCCTGCTCCTCACCGATGAGGGTGTACTGTTCCGGGCCCACCCGGCTGACGTAGTACTCCCGCGTCGGAAGGTTCGCCTCCAGCTCTGCGGCCTCGAAAATGTCGAGGCGGCGCAGCTCCACGGGCTCCCGAACACCGAAGTCGAGGTTCAGGTCCTCGACGACGTCCGCCGCCACAGATGAGGTCGCGACCACACGGATCTCGGTCTCGAGCTCGTCCTCCCACCAGTTCGCCCCCTGGTACCCGGCGAACGGGTCGGCGCTCTGCGACTCGATGCGCACGAGCGTCGAGGACTCCCACGTAGGGGGCTCCTGCAGGCTCATGTAGATGCTGATCGCCACGGCGATCGCGGCGACCCCGGCCACCACCCACCACTGCCGCTGGATGATCCTGAACAGATCCTCCAGCCCCAGGGGCTGCTCAATGGAGCGCGGCTCGACGTAGTGCACCACCCCGACTCCGGTGTTCTGTCGCGGGACAATAGGACTGCCCGCGGGCACGTCGGGGAGCTGCCGAGCGTCGTAGGGGTGCCCTGGCTCCCCGGGTCTCATCGGATCACCAGGGCGATGGTCAGGCTCGTCGCGATCGTGAGCACGGTGGTGACAAGCGCCATGTTGCGGCTTAGCCAACTACGCTGGCCCACGACGATCTGGTCCCCCGACTCGAGCGGCGTGGCCGTGAGCGCGACACCCGTGCTCATGTCCCGATACAGAACCTCGTCCCCGCGGATCAGCCTTATGTCCTTCATGTTGCCGTTGGGGCTGACGCCGCCGGCGATCGCGAGCGCCTCGTTGAGCGACATCGTGAGATCGACGGGATACAGCCCGGGCTGCCGCACCTCACCAAGAATCGACACGCGCCTTAGCACCGTGACGTTGATCGCGGGAGACTCGAGGTATTCCCTATAGGCCTTGACCAGCGTCCGTTCGAGCGAGTCGGCGGACATGCCCGTGACGACACGCTCGCCGAGGAGCGGGAAGACGACGACGCCGTTCTGATCGACGGGGAAGTCGCCCGTGAGATCGGGCTCCTGAACGACCGTGACCCGGATCGCGTCGCCCGGCACGAGCGGAGCTGAGCGGCTCGCGGCTCGCGATGCCTCCGCGTCGTATGGCTCTTCGGGCATCGTGGCGGGCGGGTTGGAGCTCCCGCCGCATGCGGCAATGGAAAGCGCGGACATCAGCGCACAGGCCTGCGCGGCGTTCCGCCTCCCCATGAACCGCCCTGTGACCCCTCCCCTCACATCCTCACCCTTTCCCTATCCCCGGCCACGCCCCGCGCAAACTCACCCAAACCGACTGTGCGATCAACTTCACGTCCAGCCAAAACGTACGCCGCCGAACGTACAGGCAGTCGACACGGAACTTGTGCCGGTGTGTCGCATCCCTGGCGAGCGTCACCTGAGAAAGCCCGGTCAGCCCGGGCCGAATCGAGTAGCGCTCCGAGTATCCTTCGACTTCCGTGACCGACACGGTGCCCTCGCCCCCCCCGACGACTTCTTCGGGTAGGATCGCGCGCGGCCCGACGAAGCTCATGTCGCCGACGAAGATGTTCCAGAGCTGTGGCATCTCATCGAGCGCCGTGGCCCGCATCAGACGTCCGATCCGCGTGATCCGGTGCTCCTCCAGGTTAGCCTGGAGGAGGGGGCCCTCGTTCGACTCGCGCGGCCGCATAGACCGGAACTTCCAGCTCTTGAAGCACCGGCCGCCCCTGCCCACACGCTCCTGCCCGTAGAAGACCGGTCCGCCGTCCTCGAGTTTTACGGCGGCCGCGAGAACCAGCCACACCGGGGCAGAGACGAGCAGTCCACCCCCGGCGAGCACCATGTCGAGCGCTCGCTTCGCCACGGACTCGTGTTGCGTGACGATCTCGGGCCGTCCCGACGATGTGTTTGCCGCCGGGTCCAGGCCCGCGGCGCCGACGTCCGCGGCCGCACCGTCGACCGGTTCGACTGTCTGGTGCGCCAACGCAGAGTGGCTCACGCCACCTCCGCCGGCGCGAAGCGGCGCGCGACCATGCGCCGGAGCCGCGAGCCGCGGAACAGCACCTTCAGGGCCGGCTTGTGCCAGTCGAACCGCACGACCTGTCTGACCGCGGCGCCCAGACCGCCGGACAGCGCCTTGAAGAGCTGATCGATGTCCGAGTCGGACATCCCCTGCGCGACCCGCTGGAGCTCGAGTCCGGCGTCGATCTCCGAGCCCAGCTTCGACTCCCACTCCTCCTGATACCTCGATAACCAGGCCGCATCCAGTCGATCGCGCTTGAGTCCGTCGCTCAAGACTTCGGCCGCAACCTCGCCCCCGATCATGCCGTAGTAGATGCCGCCAGCGGTCGTCGTCTTCACCTGCCCGGCCGCTTCACCCACGGCGAGCGCACGTTCGGCGTAGCTCGGGTCCACGGTCCCCTGAACGATCCCCCGGCTCCGCATCGCGCGGCCGATGGTATCCTTCGGATCGTCTGCCGGGTCCACGCCGAGCCGGCGGCGAATCGGGTCGATCTCGAGGAACTTCCGAAAGATCCTGTGGGCGCCGTTCTCGGCGAGAACGCCCAGCCGCGCTTTCCCGTCGCCAAACGGCACCGCCCACGAGAAGAAGCCGGGGGCGACGTCGTTGCCGAAGTAGAGCTCCGCGGCGTCCAGATCCTCGAAGGGGAGGTCGGCGTGTACGCCGGTCACCCACGAGGGCGGCGACCCGAACCCGGCCGCCTTGTGGAGCCACGGCTGGTGACCGGTCGCGACGACCAGCGCTCGTGCATGGAGTGACGTGAGCGCGCCGTTTCGGCACTCGAGGACGACACCGTTGTCCGTCCGGTGCATCCCGCGCGCCTCGTACCCGTGGCGCACCTCGACCCCCGCCTCCTCTGCGCGCTCCAGCAGCCCGGTGTCGAACGCCGTCCGATCCACGACGTGGGCGAGCGGGGTCCCAGGCTCGAAGTCCACCTGAACGCCGGCGGGGGAATAGAAGCGGGCGCGGCGGATGACGTCGCGAGCCGAGCCGTCGGGGATATCGAGGTGCCCGAAGGCCTCGCGGCCCACGATACCCGTGCAAACGATCCCGTCGCGCGGGCCCGGACTACGCTCCAGGAGCGTGACCTCGTGACCGGCCTCGGCCAGGTTGAGCGCCGTGAAGCACCCAGCTGGACCGGCCCCCACGACAATCACCTCGCAGTGTCGTTCACTCACGGTGATCTGTCCTCCACCCTCTCACCCAACCACCACCCATGTGGGACCGTGCAATCTACTGCACCGCGGCTCTTTGGGTAGTCGGAACGGCCGAACCCGTTTCTGCTAGCATACTTAGCAGCAAGTCCCGCCAGGCCGCGCACGTGACGTCGCGCTCGAACTCGGCAACGAGAGCATCGCGCGCCCGCCGTCCCATCTCGCCTCTGAACGCCGGCGCGTCGCGCCAGTCGATGAGCCGCTCGACGATCCGGGCCGACGGATCGGGCGCTGGGGGCGAACGCACGCTCGCCTCGGGATCGACGACCGCACCAACGTGCAGCCGGGCCACGGTTTCAGCCGACTCGCAGTCGGCCGGGCCCACCACGAGCACGGGCCGGCCGGCAGCCATGATCCCGTAGAGCTTCCCGGGGACCGCCAGCCCCGCCATGTCATGCCGGAGTGTCAGAAGGTGCGCGTCGCCAAGAGAGAGCGACGCCGCGAGCTGCTCGCGCGGGAAGTAATCGAGGTATCGGAAGTTCTCGATCCCCTGCTCCCCCGCGTACGCCTCGATCTCCTTCCGGCGCGGGCCGCCGCCGACGAACAGGAAGAAGGTGGACGGGTCGTCCTTCATCCGGCGCATCGCTTCGAGCAGCTCCTCGAACCGGTGCGCGAGTCCCGCGTTTCCGGAGTACATGACGACGAACCGGTCGGTGAGACCCAGTTCATCCCTGAGCGGATTCTCTGCCGGAGGGACCGGCCTGATCTCGTCCTTGCGGCTCCAGACCGGGATCGTGTGCGTGCGCGCCTCGTCCACACCCCGCTCGACGAGCCGGCGCTTCATGTGACGGCCGAGGTCGACGACGACATCGGCGCCACGATCCCCCGCCCGACCGATCGCGTGTAACAGCCGGGTGTGCGGCGCGCCCGTGCGGAACACACCGATCGCCTGCTCGACTTCGGGGTGCAGGTCCATGGACCAGACGGCGTAGCGCTGACGTCGAAAGGCCTTGATCACGCGTCCGACAAACGAGAGGAGTGACGGCGTCGTCAGGTAGACGACGAGGTCGACCTTCCTTCCGAACAGCCCCGAGCAGAGCGCCTGGACGTAGAAGCCAGCGTAGTCGATCGCGCGTCCGACGAACGAGCCCCGGCCGAACCCGGTCGTCCGCAGCCGTCGGATCGCCACTCCGTTGTGCATCTCGCGATCGGGCACCTCGAGCGTCCCTGCGAGGTACTTCCCGCGCCCGCATAGCACGCTGACCTCGAACCCGCGGTCAGCCAGGTACTCGGCGAGATCGGTCAGGTGCTGACCGGTGGACGCGACGTCCGGCCAGTAGTGCTGGTTGACGAATCGAACGCTGGGTCGGGTCATCCGACCGGCGCCTCTGCAGTGAGCCCCGCGTCCGAGCCGGCGAGCGCCGGGGCTTCTTTGCGAACGATATGTCTGCCCAGGACGAGCACATCCATCTCGGTGCGGAGGAAGCAGTCGAGCGCCTCGGCAGGCGTGTTCACGATCGGCTCGTTCTCGTTGAACGAGGTGTTCACCACCATCGGGACGCCCGTCATTTCGCCGAATGTAGAGATCAGCCTGTAGTAGAGCGGGTTCGACTCGGCCGTCACCGTGTGCGGACGCCCCGTGCCGTCCACGTGTGTCACGGCCGGGACCTGATCGCGCCGGTCCTCACGGATCTCGAACACCTTCATCATGAACGGGACGTCGTCGTCGATCACGAACCAGTCCGACATCGCCTCGCGAAGAAGCGACGGCGCAAACGGCCTGAACTTCTCGCGGAGCTTGATCTTCACGTTCAGGATCTCGCGCATGTCGGCCCGGCGCGGGTCCCCGAGGATCGATCGGTCCCCGAGCGCTCGCGGTCCGAACTCGCTCCCGCCCTGGTACCAGCCGATCACCAGGCCTTCGGAGATCGCCTCGGCCACCGCGCGGCAGAGCGTTTCATCGTTTTCGACGTGCTCGACCCAACAGCCGCGATCCGCGAGCGCGCCTGACTCTCCATCGAGCAGCTCCGCCACCGCGTCGCTGGTCGCATCGGGTCCGTAGTAGGAGTGGATCATCCGCGGTCCCCTCGGCGCGTCGCCCAGGTCGTGCCAGGCCGCGAGCGCGGCACCCACCGCGCCACCCGAGTCGCCAGGCGCCGGGGGTGCGAACACGCGATCGAAGGGGGTATTGGCGGCGATCTTCCCGTTCGCGACCGAGTTCATGGCCGCACCGCCCGACATGGCGATCGCTTCGACCGGGTGTCGAGCGTGCAGCATCTCGAGCATCGCGAAGACGCACTCTTCGAAGTGCGCCTGCGCCGACCTCCCGATGTCCATGTGGTGCTGCGTGAGCTCGTCGTCCGGACCACGCGCGGGCCCGAGCAGTCGCTCGAGCTCCGGCGTGAAGTGTGCCTCGACAGTCGGCGACCCGCCCTCCCACCGGTAAGAGAGATCCTCGTCATGGTGGCGGAAGAACTGGAGGTCGAGTTCGTACGTCCCGTCGGGACGAATCTTCACGATCTCGGCCATCTCGCCCGTGAGCTCGGGCCGCCCGTACGGCGCGAGGCCCATCACCTTGTACTCGTCCCCGTACTTCGGGAAGCCGAGGTACTGCGTGATCGTGAGGTAGAAGACGCCGAGCGAGTGCGGGAAGAGGACGCGGCCGTCGATCTGGATGTCGGTCCCGCGCCCGATGCCCCAGGCCGCGCTCGCGAAGTCGCCAAACCCGTCCACCGAGAGCACCGCAGCCTTGTCGAACGGGGAGACGAGAAACGACGAAGCGAGGTGGGCGCGATGGTGCTCGATGTTCTGGACCACCCCGCGGAAGGGTCCGCCGGCCGAGCCGTCTAGCTCCTCCTGGAGGCGGTCCGCCAGCGAGGCAACCCTCTTCATATTGGTGAGCCGGTCGCGAACGAGCCCCAGCTCCGGACGCTTCTTGAGAGTGTACGCGACCTTCTTGCCCAGGTTCGCCTTCGGGTCCCGGTTCACCGCGATCACGTCGACGTCGTCGAGCCCGATCCCACCCTTCTCGAGGCACCAGGCGGCGGCCTGGGTCGGGAGCCCAGCCCAGTGCTTCACACGGCGAAAGCGCTCTTCCTCGACAGCCGCGACCAGCCGGCCCTCCTGGAGCAGGCAGGCCGACGAGTCCGCGTGGTATGCGTTCAGTCCGAGGATGTTCATGCAGGCCCGCCTTCCCCAGCGGTCTTGCCGGAAAGCATGTCGTCGAGATGCACGTCGATCATCAGCCTGTACCAGAGCCCGTGGAGGAAGTGAAAGACCAATCCTTGCCGGCCGTCGAGGAAGCCGAGCCGGACGAAGTAGCGATATCCGAAATACAGGAACGGCCTGACGTAGAGCGGCAACCGGTACCACGAGCGCTTGAACCACGCGGTCCGCTGGTCCGGATTCCCGAAGAGCTTCGGCTCGACGCCAAAATGGCCCTCCTGCCTGCGCAGGAACTCCTCTTCCGCCACCCGTCCCGCGTACCGGACGTGCTTCGAGACCCAGAACGAGATGTCGCGTTCTTTCGCGTTGTCCTCGATCAGGTCGTTCTGGAGCTTCTCGGTCGGCCCGTCCACGTGGAAATGATGGTCGATCAAGTCCAGCTCATCGAAACGCACCGAGTCCCGCCGAAAGAGCTTCAGCAGGTACTTCGGGTAGTACGTGCCGTGCTTGATCCACTTGCCGCGAAAGACCTGACGGCGATTGATGTAGAGGCCGTTGACTCCGGCCGGCCCCTGGGTCCCTTCGGGGAACATCTTCTTCAGCTCGCGCCGTAGCTCCGGCGTGATCCGTTGGTCTGCGTCGAGCCCCAACACCCAATCCGTCTCGATCGGCAGGTTCGCCACGGCCCACTTCCACTGCGCCTGGTGCGTCGTGAAGTCGTGCGGGAAGACGTTTGTGCCGAATTCCTCGGCGATCGCCAGCGTCCCGTCGGTGCTCCCCGAGTCAACGATGAAGATCTCGTCGACCCAGCCGAATACGCTCTCGAGGAGGGGCCGGAGATTGTCTTCCTCGTCGCAGGTGAGGACGACGACGGTGATTGGGCTAAGGATGTGGCTACACCCTGGGGCCGGCGCACACGGCCAGCATTTGGCCAAACCGTTCGGGCTCCGAGCCAGAGCGCATGAAAGGGTTCCACCCGAGACGGGCCACGCGCTTGATCAGCTGGAAGCCAACGGCAGTCGAATACCGGTTCGACCAGCGCAGCGGCCAGAAGTAGGAGATGTCGACGTCGTCGAACCCGACCGAGAGACACTCGTGGAGGTCCTCGGGCCTGAACTCCTTCTCGTGCCGCGAGTCCCACATGCGATCGGGACGATACTTCGGCGTGGAAACGAGGAGTCGCCCACTCGACCGAACCACGCGGGCAGCCTCACGAACCGCAGCTTCCGGATCGGGGAGATGCTCGATGACGTCGGCCATCACGGCGACGTCAGCGGAACCATCAGCGAGGGGCATCGAATACGCACTGGCTCGCAGCACCAGCTTATGCGGCACATGGGTGAGTTGGTCCCGCGCGTGGCGCGCACCATCTGCGTCGGTCTCGACGCCGATGACCAGGCGCGATCGATCCGCCAGCAGTCCCATCATGACCCCGTCGCCAGCACCGATGTCGATGACGACGCCCTGGCCTGGCACCCGATCCGCGACGATTCGATACCGAGCGTGCAAAGGCGGGTTGTAGTTGCTGCTGCGCGGGTCCGCCTCGTCCCAGTGGTATGCCCCGCGCTCTCGATACTTGTCGAAGTCGACGGTTTCTGGAATCGCGATCTCGGCCGCAGGTGCCTTCACGCGGTCGCCCTGGCTGGCGCCGCCATGCACGGTCTTGCCATGAGCTCGTTGGGACGCTCGAGAGACTCCACGACGTAGTCCGCAGACTCGAGAAGTTCGCGACAAGCCTGGCGAAGGTCCGGCGAATGGGCCGCCACGAAGACGATCGGCCGAGACTGACGGAGAAGAGATTCGGCACCCCGCAGTACGGCGACCTCGGCACCTTCGACGTCGATCTTGAGAACGCCCACCCCGCTACTGCCCACGATCCTGAGATGCTCGTCGAGTGTGGTGGCCCGAACGGTGAGCTCGCCTTCGCCGGTAACACGACCGGTATACGAATTCGGCCCACTCGAGAATCCCACTTCGCCCGATGCCTCGCCCACCGCCGCGTGAACCACGTCCACGTTCTCGAAGCGATTGAGATCGACATGGCGCCGAAGATAATCGACGTTGCGCGGGAACGGTTCAAAGGCGATCACACGGCCCCTTGGACCGACTTCGCCCGCGGCGAGAAGCGTGAAGAAACCGGTGTGCGCTCCGACGTCGAGCACCGTGTCGCCTTCGGAAATCGCAGCCGAGAAGGCGGACAGTTTTTCGTTCTCGAACGTTCCCGCCCAGTGGCCGTGATCTCCAGCACCCACGATCCACTTCCTCCCTCGCACGGGGCCACGCAGAACGCGCACGGTCGTGTCGGGGGGAATCAGTCGGGCGGCGCGTCGGCCGATCCTTCGGAGAAGAGCCGTCACGCCACCGACCCCACCTCGAGCGTGTCGCCCGCTCGCAGGGGTGAGTGGAGTGATCCGGTCGATTGTCTGTAGAGAGCGACGACAGATGCGGCGATCGAGTCCCAAGCGAACGCGTTTCGCGCAAGTCTCTGTGCGTTAGCCCCCATTGCCGTGCGATCGGCCTCGAACAGTGCCCTTAACCCATCGACGATGGCTCCGATCTGGGGCGGGGTTACGATACCCGCCGCCCCTCGCCGAACCTCTTCGGCGAGGTCGACGCCTTCGCTGACCAACACCGGGAGTCCCACTGCCATCGCCTCGGCGACTGCCAGGCCGAAGTTCTCCTGGTGGCTCGTGAGGGCGAAGCAAGAGGCCGACTGAAGCAACTCGTGCCGGCGGTCACCGGAAGCCCAACCGACGAAAGCCACACGCTCGGAGAGGCCTAGCCGCGACACCAGTTCACGCATTCGAGACTCGTACTCAGAGTTCCCCGTCCCCGCTACGACCAGGCGCCACTCTTGATAGTCGACCGCCGTCGCTGTCCCGAAGGCCTCGATGAGCAGATCCAGTCCCTTCTTCTCATGCAGTCGAGACATGAACAGGACGTAGGGCACGCCCTC
>JAOTZH010000088.1 GCA_029861425.1 Gemmatimonadota bacterium | reverse complement strand
GACAGCTCGCCGGACGTCCTCGGGCAGCGGCTCAAGTAGCGAGGCAGCCCGGTCCTCAGCCGCTCAGCGGTGTCGCCCCGGGTCTTCGCGTTCCTGGGCGCGCGCGCCGCTCAGTATGTGGCGGAGCGCGTAGTTCCCCTCATGGCAGGCGTATTCGTAGAGCCGCCCGTCCAGCCTGCTGAACGGCACTTCTCCGCTCCACGACCCTGTATAGGTCGTGGGATCCTCCACGGTGAACTCGTAGTTGATCGTATGCTCGTCCGGCCTCGTGAAGCGCTCGATCACCTTCATGTCGTCCGAGCCACCGGGGAAGAACCACTGCTGGTTCGACTCGCTCGAGGGAATGTTGGTGGTCTCGACGACGAGCGTGTCGCCCTCCCATCGACCCCACGAGTACCCCATCCACGGATGCTGATCTTCGGGGAGCGGCTTCCGTTCGCCCAGGGGGATGATCCGGACGTCATGGATCATCTCGGTCAGGATCACGAGGTGGTCGGAGGTCTGAACGATCGTGTAGTTGCTGTTGTAGACATAGTTGGGGAGCAGAGGCACGTGGGAGCCATGCGACCGGATGCAACGGTCGGAGTACGTCAGATTCTCCGGATTGTCGAACTCGCCGAATTGCGTCGCCCGTTCGGCCTCCTCTTCGATCAGTCGATCCGCCTCGGGCGTCAGCGCCGGGAACCGGCCGTCCGGCGGATCGATGATGATCGAGCTCCGCGGCTCGCCGTTGAACACGGCGACACGGGTACCGGGGTCCATGTAGAAGTAGTTGTAGCCGCCGACCCTGCCCGTCTCGCCGATGCCCCCGACGGGCGGGGCGGGGCGGTCCGGATCGCTGGGCCGCGACAGCGAATCCGCGAGGTTTTGCCGCCTCCCTTCGATCTGGGCGATTTGCTCAGGGGTCAGAATCCGATCCCGGCCCTCCGGTCGCTCGACGGGCGTCAGGGTGGCGTTGGTCCAGTTCCCCTGGAAGTCGGGGCGGCCGTCTGCCGTCCGGGGCACGGCCCACTGCGTTGCCTCGCGAGTCGCGGTCTGCGACTCGGCACGAGAAGCCGGCACGAGGAGCGTGAGGCCGCAGCACACCGTCAGGAACGAGGTGGAGAATCTGGCGCGCGTACAGCCTCCTCTACTCTATCGGGTGGACCGCGGGGCTCGCGCTGTCCCGCCACGATCGCCAGGCCGCCTCGAGCTCGTTGAGGAACTTCTTCGGGGACGCCCGATACACGTCCGCGCCCCCGGCGATCGCCGTCTCCTGAAGCCGGGCTCGTCGCAGGCCCAGCTCGCGCTGTCCCGCCTGTCGGGCCGAGACCGTCACGGCCAGCTCCGGTAGCACGGTCTCCAGGACAGCGAGGTCGTGCTCGTCGCCGAGGAGGTCCTCGAGGGCGCCCGTCCGATCGAGCCGCCACTGCATCGCGCCCGGATCGATGTCCGCCAGCAGCCGAAGGTGATAGAGGTGGTACTTCGCGCACTTGCGCCACTCGTGCAGCAGCTCGGTCGTGGCCTCTTCGGCAGCCCGACGCCAGAGCCGTCGTCCCCGCCGGTACCAGTGTCGAAGACCGTATTCGATCGCCTCCCATCCATCCGATCGAAGGCGCAGACGGTTCGTGGCCGGTGGAGCCTTGAGAAGCTCGCCCCCACACCAGGCTAAACGGTCTCGAATCTGCAGCGTCGCCGTGAGCGCCTCTCGCCGCTCCCGGAGTGCCTCGTGCACGGGTTCGAGCGCGGTTGCTCGGTCGAGGGGCAGCTCGTCCAGCATGACGTTGAACGCTTCGACGATCGAGGCCGCGTCTCTCGCCTCGCTCACGTGGCGGCCGATGTCCCGGTACCGCTGGTTTTCTTTTCGGCGCTCGGGAAGCGATCCGCGGACCAGCTGCACGAGCGCACGCGCCCCCTTCATACGCTTGCGTAGCTGATGAACCGCCTCGTGGACGTCCATCTCCGGATCGCGCGTGTAGCCGACGGCCGCGTCCACTTCCTCGATGAGAATGCGCCGCAGACCCTCGCCGACCGTTTCGCTGGGGGACAGTCGGTAGCTCATGACTTCCTCGGAGTGGTCACTCTCACGTGGTCGATTGGTACGGTCAAATGAACATAGGCTCTCGCAACGCCGGGTGCGTCCAGCGCGGAGCGGATTCTCCTGTCCTCACCCCCCTCGGCGCACTCCTCGAGCTTCCCTAGATTGGAGGCTCTCGACCCGGCGGGGAACTTGCCGGCCGTCGTAGCCCAAACACGGAGTCGCTGTCGGCCAAATGAGACGAGACTTGAGGGATGGGCTCCGGAGGCTGGGCCGACGCCCGGGTTTCACACTCGTCGCGGCGGGGACGCTTGCACTCGGTCTCTCGACGAGCGCGGCGGTCTTCACGTATGTGAACGCCTATTCGCGACCGTTTCCGGGCGCGGCGGCGGACGATCTCTACCAGGTCTGGTTCACGACCGAAGACACCCCCTGGGGCCCCCTGTCCTTCCCGGACTTCGAAGACCTCGTGGAGCTGGACGGAGACCGGTTCGCCATCAGCGCGGTCGGGGCTGGCTCCTTCGCGGCGAGCGTGCGGCACGGCCAGTTCACGGACATCGAGTTCGGCCAGGCCGTGGCCGGGGGGTTCTTCTCCATCCTCGATATCGAGATGTCGGCCGGGCGGGGATTCTCACCCGAAGACGACCGCCCGGGCGCGGTTCCAGCGACGATCATCTCGCACGAGTACTGGGTGCGACAGTACGAAGCCGACCCCGGCGTCCTCGGCCAGACGATACTCCTGAACAACGAGCCCTACACGATCGTCGGTGTCGCAGGCCCCGAGTTCGTCGGAGCGAGCGCCGCGTACCGTCCGCAGTTCTGGCTCCCCTTCGAGCAGTTCCTGCGTGTGTACCGGGCCCGCTCGGACACCCGAATCAATCGAGAGGGCGGCGCGGTCATTCCGATCGTACAGCTGTCGTCCGGGGTCTCCCCAGAACAGGCCGCTGCCGCATTTCAGGGGCTGGCCCGCAGCCTCGACAGCGAGGCGCCGCTCGCACAGCGGACACGCCGATTCGTGCTCGAACCGGCAACGTGGATCAGCCCCCAGACCCGCTCGGACGAGGCGTCGACCACGCGGATCATGATGGCGGCCGCCGGGTTCC
The DNA here is from genome assembly GCA_029861425.1 of Gemmatimonadota bacterium. Lineage (GTDB taxonomy): Bacteria > Gemmatimonadota > Gemmatimonadetes > Palauibacterales > Palauibacteraceae > Palauibacter. The sequence goes on along the minus strand of JAOTZH010000088.1, from coordinate 12,108 downwards.
TTCTGCTGCTCGCCTGCGCGAATGTGGCGAACCTCGTGCTCTCCGCCGGAGCGCGACGGCATCGCGAGATGGCCGTCCGGAGCGCGATCGGCGCTTCGCGATGGCGACTTGTTCGGCAGCTCCTCACCGAGAGCCTTCTCCTGTCCTCCCTGGCGGGAGCCGCGGCGCTGCTGCTCGCCGGCCCGGTCGCCGGCAGGCTGAGCTCGTACTTCGCTCGTCCGAGCGTCTGGGGATCGAACGTCGCCCGGGACCTCGTGGTCGATCCCCGGGTGATGCTCTTCGCTCTTGCAGCGGCCGTACTGACGGGCGTGGCGACCGGCCTGGTTCCGGCGCTTCGGGCCTCGGCAGGCAGCCCGGCGCAGGCGCTCCGATCTGGAGGCACCCGGAACTCCACTGATGGGAGCGGGCGTTCGCGGCTCCCCGGCGGGCGAGACCTGCTCGTGTCCGCGCAGATCGCGATCTGCGTCGTGCTCCTCTTCGTGGCGGGCCTCGTCCTCCGCACGTTGCAGACTGCCCGCGGCGTCGACCCCGGATTCGAGGCCGATCGGACGCTGGCTAGCTATGTGAGCACCAGCAGCATGGGCGTCCCCATCCCGGAGCGTCATCGATTCTTCGAGGATCTGATCCGCCGATTCGAGGCTCTTCCGTGGGTCGAGGCGGCGACGGTGGCCGAGTACGCGCCGCTCTCCGGGCACCCCGGGGCGGAGCTGCAGCCCCAGAACGGGTCGGATCCGATTCGCGCCACCGCGGCCCGGGTGTGGGGCGGCTACTTCGAGATCATGGAGATGGAGGTTCGCCAGGGGCGCGCACTGCTCCCGAGCGACACGGTCGCGGCGACCCCGGTCGTCGTCGTGAACGAGTCCTTCGCGCGGCGGCTCTCGGCCGATGGGGACGCCGTCGGCCAGAGGTTGACCGCGCCCGGAGCTAGCGACGAGCCCGATCGCGTCGTCGAGGTGGTCGGCGTCGTCCGTGACGCGAGACAGGTCACGCTGCTCGACGACCCCGGACCGGTGATCTACTTCGCCTTGCAGCAGGAGTACTCGCGGCCGGGGAACGCGCTCCTCGTCAAGGCCCGGGGCGACCCCGTGCTGGCCGTGGAGACCATGCGTCGGGAGCTCCGAGACGTGGATACGCGCCTCGCGATCGTGAACATCCTCCCGTACCGCGACGTGGTTCGCGGCTCCCTCTACACGCAGCGCATGAACGCCGAGCTGTTCACCGTCATCGCCGGGTTGGGACTCATGCTCGCTGCGGCCGGCGTCTTCGCGGTGGTTGCTCTCGCAGTCACCGGCCGGAGACGGGAGATCGGGATCCGTATGGCGATCGGAGCCGGTCGGCTCTCGGTGGCGAGGGCCGTGGTCGGACCGATAGGCGTCTCCGTGCTCGTCGGGCTGGGTATCGGGCTCGCCGGAGCGTTCGTGGCGACCAGATGGGTTGAAAGCCTACTGTGGGGCGTAGAGCCCGCCGACCCGATGGCGCTCGCCGCCGGCGTCGGTGTGCTGCTGCTGGCGGTGGCTCTCGCCGTCCAGTTCCCTTTGCGACGAGCCATGGCCATCGACCCGGTCGGGTCTCTCCGCGCAGAATGACCCGCCCGGCCAGTGATGGCCGTTGCTCCGCGTGCCTGAACGGTCTGTCACAGGCACACTGCAGGGGCATCGACTCGCGCTGGAACGACTGGTCCGACATCATCGGTACGCCACGGAGCAAGGAGGTCCGACGGATGTGCAACGTGTTCGCCACTCACACCAGGATCCTGCGCCACCCGCAGGGTCTTCCGGAGGGACGATGAACAACTCACCGTCATCGCGAGCGCGACGAGGTTCCCTGGCCCTGACGCGCCTGGAGCGTCTCACCGACGTCGTCTACGGGATCATCGTCTGGCAGCTGTTCATGCTCATCCCCACGCCCGACACCGTGGACTACGAGTGGGGCAGCTTCAGCGCGTATTTGGGCGACAGTGGCCTCACGATCGCGGTCGTGCTCATCGGCATCGGGTGGACGATCATCTACTGGCTTCAGAGCAATCGGCTCTTCGCGGCCCTGGAGACCACGGACACCTGGCACTCGGCTCTATCGATCTTCCAGCTCTTCTTCCTCTTCGTGTTCCTGTACTCGATGAAGCTCGGGGTGGACATCGGCGGGATGACCGGTACGTGGGCGCTCGAGAGCGGTTCCGCAACCGTGGTGGGCCTCTGCTCGCTCCTCGCCTTCCAGCATGCGAGACGCGGTCGGCGACTCCTGCACCCGGACGTCACGGACGAGGAGGCTCGCAAGATCGCCCTTCGGTATCGGGCGGAGCCTCTCACGAATGGGATCACCTTCCCGTTCGCCTTCATCCCGGGGCCGCTCATCTTCGGCTTCAACCTCACCTGGGAGTTCTCGTTCTTTCTCTACCCGATCGTCGTCGCCGTAATGAGCCGCCTGGTCAAGCGTCTGCCGAAATGAGGTAATCGATGCTTCGCTTCCTCTTTGGGGTCCGCTATCTCAACGTCGTCGCGGTCGTGTCCCTGCTCGTCGGAACCGCGGCCATGCTCTTTGTCGGGGCCTATCACGTGTACGAGGCCCTGTACGCCCTCATCGTGCCCGCCCATCCCGAGATCAACGAGTCGACGGTGTTGCTCATCGAGTCGCTCGACAGTTTCATCCTCTCGATCATCCTCCTCTACTTCGCCTACAGCATCTACTTCCTGTTCCTGCGGTCGGATAAGGACCCTGAGGGCACGAAGAACGTTCCCCTTCCGGAATGGTTGAAAGTCGAGGGTCTGGGCGAGATGAAGAAGACCGTCCTCCAGGTCACCGTGGTCGCGCTCTCGCTGTTCTGGCTACGCATCGTAATGATCCAGACCACCGAGTTTCAGTGGACCGACCTCGTATTGCCGGCGAGCATACTGGCTATCGCCGGGGCTGTCAGGATCATGAAGCTGGATCATGGGTGAGCCACGCCATGCGGAAGCAGTGGGCGCTCCTGTTGATCAGCCTGGTCGGCGGTGCCCTTCTTGGCCCGATCCCCGTCCGTGCGCAGAAGACCGATGTCGTGACGTTCGACAACGGCAACACGATCGTGGGCGAGATCAAGGAGCTCGAGCGCGGACAACTGCGCGTTAAGCTCGACGGTGCGAGCACCACCTACATCGAGTGGGACCGCGTCGCGGGCATTCTGACCGACAAGCTCATGGAGGTCGAGCTGTCATCCGGAGCGCGGCATTACGGCTCTATGCGGCCTTCGGAGCGCCCGGGATTCCTCGTGGTCGAGTCGAGCCCCGAGGTGGAGATTCGACTGGACCGCGCGGTCCTCATCACGCCGATCAAGTCGACCTTCTGGTCGCGAACGGCCGGCCAGGTCGACGCGGGCTTCGACTACACCAAGGCCAACAACAACACGAGCTATCGGATCCGTGCCAACGTCGAGTACAAGGCTCGAGCGGTGGAGGGCTCGCTGTCGGGCGACAGCTACTTCCAGAACCAGGACAACGCCCCTGAGGTTACGAGAAACCAGGGCGTGCTGCGCGTCCGAAGGCTGCTGGCCAATCGCTGGACGATCTCCGGGTCGGCCCTCGTCGAGCAGAACTCGCAGCTGAACCTCGCGATTCGTGGCACCCTGGGGATCGGCCCGGGCCGCAACTTCGTGCGGACGAACCGGGTCATCTGGTACATCCAGGCGGGGCTGGCGGCGAGTCGCGAACGCTTCGAAGCGTCCGAGGCCAAGACGGTCTATGACATCCTCGCCTTGACCGAGCTCCGTTGGTACCTGTTCGGCGACAACAAAACCGACCTGCGGTTGACGGTGGCGGCGCTGCCGAGCCTGAGCGAATGGGGCCGCGTGCGCCTGAACGTAGACGGGAGCTTCCAACGCGACATCGTCAAGGACTTCTTCGTCGCCGTTACCTACTACACGGATCTCGACTCGAGGGCCGGCGAGATGGCTGAAGGCGGAACGGACGTCGCGACGAGTCTCTCCATCGGGTACAAGTGGTAGCGCCCTAGAAGCTGATCCAGACGCCCCCGTTGACGGCCCAGCCCTCCAACGGTGCCCACACGTCGGTGATCCACCGGCCCTCCGGCGTCTGGTTCGGGTGGAGCAGGGGGTCGGTTCGTGTCTGTCGAGTGTCGAGGACGTTTTCGGCGTTCAGGAAGACGCGGAACGGTCCGAAGCGCCGGTCGATGAGCAAACCGAGAATGAAGTGTGGCTTGGATTGATCCCGGTAGGGGTTGTCGTCAAGCTCCTGCAGTCCGGTGTAGTAGGCCTCCAGTCCGATCCGGCCCCGGCCTTCCTCTTCGTATGCGCCTACGATGCCCACGGAGTGGCGCGGAGTCAGCGGGACCTCCCGCCGCCCGTCTCCCTGAGGATTGGGCTCGGTCGAGCGCAGGAACGCGTGCGATCCGATCAGCCGCCACGGCCCCTGGCGGAGAGCCGCGAACACCTCCGTGCCCCACGTGTTCACCGACCCGTCCAGTGCGTTGCGGATGGTCAGCGTGCCGTCGCCGTTGCGCACGGTCTGGATCGGATCGTCGATGGTCGAGGCAAAGGCGCTCACGTTCACCTCGACGGGACCGAAGCTCCGCCCCACGTCGAGCATCGCGCTCCGGGCACGCTCCTCGACCCACCCTTCGGGGTCGGTCAGCCGTCCGAGCCCGACGGCCTCCACCTCCTCGGTGAAGGGCGTCGGTGCGAAGAACCCCGTGCCACCCGAGACCCGGATCGCCCACTCCGACGCACGGGTCAGCACGGAGAGCCGGGGGCTGAGCGAACCTCCAAACTCGCTGTGCAGGTCGTAGCGGAGGCTCCCCGCCAGGGTGAGCCAGCGCGCGATGTCGACCTCGTCCTGGGCGAAAAGGGCGGGGACGTTGTAGTCGAAGGAGAACTGTGGAAGCTCGTCGTGCCTGTACGAATCGTGCTGAAAGGCTACACCTACGACCCAGAGGTGCCGCCCCTCCTGCCCCGAGAGCGCGACCTCGCCGAACGCCGTCCGGTGCTCGTCGTTCTCCCGGAATTCGCCGAAGAGGTGGTTGTGCCGCTGAAGGGATCCGGATGCGCGGGCCGACAGGACTTGACCGCCGGAGAACGCCTTCCGGCCGGTGAAGCCCGCGTCGACGCGGCGCGTATCGAGCGCCTCGGTGTACTCGGTGCCGTCAGGGGTCACACCGCCCGGTACTGTCCCGCCCGTCCGATCCTCGACCATGCCGCCCACCGTGAACGTCGCCGAGGCTCCCCTGCCGTCGTCCCAGAAGAGGCGCGGGCGGGCGGAGAAGCGCTGGAACTTCGGCACGTCCGCCCAGTCGTCCGAGTTCACGTCGGCATAATCCTGGAGGTGGGCACCCGCCAGAAGCGTGTATCCCCAGCGATCGCTCAGCTCATCGGCGAACCACCCTACCGCGTCGCCCCCGCCCAGCGTGCTCAGGTTGACTAGCAGCTCTCGGGCCGGATCCGGGCGGCGCGAGATCAGGTTTACGACGCCCCCGAGGGCGGTCGGACCGTAGAGCGCGGACGCGGCGCCCTTGATCACCTCGACCCGTGACAGATCCATCGGCGGGACCTGGAGCGGTCCCAGAGCACCGGCCTGTCCGCCGTAGAGCGGCATTCCGTCGGTGAGGATCTGCGTGTAGCGGCCCCGGAGGCCCTGGATCCGCACGCTCGCCCCACCGAGGGATGGCGCCGTCGGCTGTACGCGGAGCCCGGCGGTCTCGTTGAGCAGCATGGCGATGTCGCCGGGCGTCATGAGGAGCTTCTCTTCCACCTCCTCTCGCGAGACCACTTCGATACGGAGCGGGACCTCCTCGATCCGGCGCTCGGTGCGCCCCGAGGTCACCACGATCTCCTCCGACTCGACCGCCGCCGGCTCGAGACGCACGGTCACGGTCGTGTCCCGAGCTTCGGCGAGCAGGAGCTCCATCTGTGCCGGTTGAAACCCGATCCGGTCCGCTTCGATCAGGTGCTCGCCGAGCCCGAGCCTCAAGACGGTCAGTCCCCGCGCGTCCGTCACACCGGTGACGTCGGCCGCACGGATGCGGACGCCCTCGACGGGGCCCAGCTCGCTCTCGGCCCGGACCGTCACCGTCACCGTCTGCGCCAGGACCCCATCGGCCATCAGGCTCGCAAGCAGCACGACAAGGGCGGTCGGGAGCCCGCGGGCTGATTTCACACGCCCACGTTGGCGCAGGACCTGCCGAAGCGGGCGCTCTCGCAGCCACTCAGCGGCTCCGTTCTGCTTTGCATCACGTCCGGCCGATGAGGTGTGGCTGGCTCATCGGTCGAACATGCCGCCGCCGTGTCCGACTCGCGAGTCTGTTCCAACGTCCGTGCGTTGCCCGCTCCAAACCCGCGATGTCATCATCCGGTGGGGAGCGATCGTGGCGCGAGCTTGTCGCGCCCCCCCGGCGTCTTGACCCAGGGATCAGTTGGCGGAGCCCGTGACCGACCTGACCGACCAGATTCGCACTCGATCCGTATGGCAGGTGCTCGTCCTCTACATGGGCGCGGCCTTCGTCGCACTACAGGTCGTCGAGCAGATCGTGGAGGGTCTGGGTCTTCCCGACTGGGTGCGGACCTATTGTCTTATCCTGCTGATCCTCTGCCTGCCGATCGTGGTCGCGACGGCGGGCGGCGCATGACCCGGGCTGCGCGCCCGGGCCAGAAACGGGCGCGCCCGGGCCAGAGACCGGGGCGAGCGGAAGCCTAGTCGCCGCCGCCCGGCCTCCGGAGAGTGGCCGTCGCTCCTCCCATCGGTCCCCCCGCGCCAAACGTGAGGATCAGAGCACCATCTTCCATGCGGAACGTCATCGTCTGTTCGTTCCCGTCTCCTCCCGTGGGGGCGAACCCGGACATGTACTCGGGGTCTTTCGCGACGTACGCCTCGTAGGTGATGGTACTCCCCGAAACCGTATAGCGACCGGAATTGGCGACGAAGGGGTTGTAGGCCGCCGCGATGTCGGCGTCCGTGGGCTCCTCGACGAGCGCCTCACGAGCGTCACCGATGACGAACATGATGCTGTAGTGGCCGGACTCGGTGAACAGGAACAGCCCGCGCTGCGGTGTCGGGCCATCCTGTCCGTCGGCCCACTCCCATTCGGCCACGATCCAACCGCCATACATGTCCGGGCTAGCCTGTGCCTCGACGAGGCCCGGGCGTCCGCCAAGCGCGATGCTTAGCAGTAGAGCACCGAGAAAGAGCTGAGCGCGGGTCTTCATGGTCTACTCCTTTGGGGGGCAGGGGAACGACAGCCGCACCATAACATGAGCACGGACGACGACGCGGGAACACCCCTGCAAATATAAGCGGGGCTCCGATCTGATCGGAGCCCCGCTTGCCCCCGCCGGCGACGATAGCTGTCGCCGAGCGGTTCTCTCATCCCTCGCCGAGCCTAGTTCCGCTGGGGTCCCCCTCCGCCGGAAACTATGTCGGTAATTACCCTGATCAGGTCAAGCTGGATCTGGACTCCCCTCACCACGGTCACCCCCGAGATTCTCATGACCTCTTGCTCGAGAAAGTTCCGAACATTTTCGGGCTCCATGGAAAACGGGCTGCGGGGGATCAGCGTGCGGATCGTCTCCTTCGCGACGCCGAGGTCGGCTCCCGACGGAAGCTCTGGCCCGTCGAACGTGACGAACAGCTCGTTACCGTCCCGCTCCCAGGTACCCTGGAAACGGATGATCTCGCCGGACTCGCTCTCATAGCGACCCGTCAGGGTGTGTCGGGTCCCGAGCACCAGCCGCATACCCAGATTGCTCCCCGGGATCGACTCCAGATAGACACCCGCGAGGTCCCGCCCCAGCTCCCTGTAGGGTACGCCCGTCGGACCTCCGCTCCCGCAACCCGTCAGGGTCAGCATTAGAGCGACGATCCCCGGAAGCGCCTGTCGTTTCCATTGCCGTCCGGTCATGCCACGATCCTCTGCATCGGAGTTCAGCCCTGCTGGATTGCCAGGGGTCGTCCCCTCCCTTCAACAACGCACACGCCCCGCACGATGTTGCGTGTGTCCCGCTGGGCACCGTCAATACCCACTCACCAGGTCAAGAAGCGGTCCACGCCACGAATGTTAACAAGATAGCGTCGACCACAAGCGGCCGCACCGGTCCGGTGGCGGCCGTGCCTATCGGGGGCGCAAGTTTGTCCTCCCCGGGTCTTGGTGGACCCCGCCAGGGATAATATCCCACCGACATCGGGAGAAAGGTGGCGAATCCGAGGATGACCTCCGAACCGTGGACCCCGCTCGAAGTCCCGCCGAGAGTGTCGACCATCCGAACGATATGGGTGATGCTCGTCTGTCTCATCGTCCCGGCGGTCCTGACCCTCCTGACCATCAAGGGACCACCCGGCCCCGCTCCCAACACGCTATCGACAGGAGGCTACACGGTCAGTCTCCTGCTCTTCGCGATGCCCGTGTCGGTTTTTGGGATCTGGTTCTTCATGCACCCGCGAGAGGCCATAGACCGCAAAGCCCTGCTCTTCGGGGCAATCGCCGTCTCCCTGCTCGGGACCATCCTCGATGTCGGGTTCGCCTACTCGTTCTTCACGTTTCCGAACCCCGACTCGACGGTGCACTTCAACCTGCCCGCGTGGAGCTGGGGGACGATGAAGTTCGTCGGGGGCTACATCCCCATCGAGGAGTTCGGCTTCTACATCCTGGGCGCGCTGTTCATGATCACCACCTACATCTGGGCGGACGCCGAGTGGCTCTGGATGTACACCCACCCACAGCGCGGCGACGAGGCGTGGGAACACCGCAAGATCGTCAAGTTCTCTCCCTGGCCCGTATTGATCGCGGTCGTCCTGATTGCTATCGCGTACGTGGTCAAGAGATCGATCGATGGGTCGGGGTTCCCCGGCTACTTCACGTTCCTTTGTCTGCTCGCCTTCGTCCCGGCCACGTTCGTCATCCAGTCGGTCGGTCGCTTCATCAACTGGCGAGCCTTCTTCTTCGCCTATGCCGCTCTCCTGCTCGTGAGCCTGCTATGGGAGGCGACGCTCGGCGTCCCCTATAACTGGTGGAACTACCAGTGTGAGCAGATGATGGGGCTCCGGATCACGGCTTGGGCCAACCTGCCGGTCGAGGCGGTGATGCTCTGGATGGCCGGATCGTGGGGCGCCGTCGGGGCGTACGAGACATTCCGAATGGCGTTCCATCTAATGGAGCGTCACGAAGGTCGGACCTTCTGGCAGACCCTCTTCGGCCCCGTGCCGCCTGATGGAGATTCCGCAGACCCGGGTGAAGCCCCGACCTCACGGCAGTAGTCGCGAGCGCGCGGGTACGCTCTCACCGCGTCGGGTGGGCTTAACAACACCACTCGTTCCTGTCTATCTTGGGAAGACTTCGGGCGGACAAGCCAGGAGCGAGCCATGAGCACGAGCGAGGAGCGCCGATCCGGGAAGGAGCGGCGTGGCAAGGACCGCCGCGCCAGACCGGATCGACGTAAGAAGCAATCTCCGATCGACTTTCCGGACCGTCGCAAAGGCGGCGATCGGAGGAAGGGCGATCGGAGAAAAGGCGGAGAACGGCGCGACACGTGAGCGCGCCGATCCGTCGCCCGCTGCGAGCCCGACAGTCGTTTGACGATTGCGTGGCGGGCCCAAATGCGGCCATTCTGCCGCCCGACTCCGATCGCAGACTCGACCTCACCTTATCCTGAGAAACCACATGCACGCAGGACGCGAGCTGTTCGCCGTCATTCTTCTTTCCACCGTGGTGGCCTGTCAGGGCAGCGAGACCCCCTCGCTGGAGACGGACAACCAGAAAGCGAGTTACGGGATCGGCCTGAACATGGGGGGACAGATCGAGCCAGCGAGCGGCCACATCGATGTGGCGGCCCTGCGCGCGGGTATTGAAGACGCGATGGCTGGACGAGAATCCCGCCTCACGGACGAAGAGCTTCAGGCCAGCATGCAGGTCTTCAACGAGACCATCCAGGCGGAGATGCAGGCCGAGGCGGAGGCCCTCGGAGAGACGAACGCGGCGGAGGGCGACGCGTATCTGACAGAGAACGCGACAAGAGCCGGGGTGACCACGACTTCGAGCGGCCTACAGTACGAAGTGCTCCGCGAGGGGGACGGAGCGAGCCCCGAGCCAGGCGATCAGGTGACGATTCACTACCGCGGCACGCTGATCGACGGGACGCAGTTCGATAGCTCCTACGACCGAGACACGCCCGCGACATTCAGCGTGGGCGGTGTGATTCCCGGCTTCTCGGAAGGCCTCCAGCTGATGACCGTGGGGAGCCAATACAGACTCGTCATCCCGGGAGGGATCGGGTATGGCCCTGGAGGCAACGCGCCCGACATCGGCCCCAACGCGACGCTCATCTTCGAGGTCGAACTGCTCGAGATCCCCGGGTCGTGACCTGACGCTCGAGCTCGAGCGCACCGCCCGGGAGTGGCCATCGACGTGACTCGTGTTCTCGCGAGCTGGTTACCCGTTCGGTAACACTCCGAGAACCAGGTGCGACGGGTACTCCGGCGATCGGTAGACCGTCTGCGTAGCGGCTTCATAGTCACCGGGCCCCGCGTGGTACGTATCGACGAACGTCTGCGGGTTCCGGTCGTACGCCGGGAACCACGAGCTCTGGACGTGCACCATGATCCGGTGTCCGGCCTTGAACGTGTGAAACCGATCGCGCAGGTCGATATCGATTTGCGTGACTTCGCCCGGCACCATCGCTTCGGGCTCTGACAGGCTGTTCCGAAAACGTCCGCGCATGATCTCACCGGCCAGGTGCATCTGGTACCCGCCCATCGGCACATCGCAGTTGCCGCTCGGTGGCGCGTCGTCGGGATAGACATCGATGAGCTTCACAACCCAATCGGAATCGGTGCCCGTGGTCGACACGAACATCTCGGCCAGGATGGGTCCCGCGATGGTGAGGTCCTCCTCGAGCGGCTCCGACTGATACACGAGGACATCCGACCGGGATGAGACGAACCGCTGGTCCTCGACCTTCCACAGGTGGCCGAGCGTCGTGCGCTCCTCGGCGGAAAACGGAACCGGGCTGTCCGGATCGCTCACGTAGGAGTCGGAGGTGGACGCACCGGTGGCGGGGGCCTCGAAGCTCAGCGTTCCGCCGGCCCCGAGGTAGAGGCTCGTCGGCTCGACGCCCTCAGGAGGCCACGAGTCGTAAGAACGCCACTCGTTGGACCCGGTAAGGAACACCTCGGCCTCGGGCGCATCCCACTCGCCTTCGCCACGCAGATGGTGCTCGAAGAACGGGTACTGGACCGTTTGCTGAAAGTGGTCCGACGTCGGGGTGTCGAAGGCGATGCAGCCGAGGAAGTCGCCGTCCATCCGGGCCCATCCTCCGTGCAGCCACGGGCCGACCACGATCGTGTTCTCGAGGCCCGGGTTGTTCGCTTCGATCGTGCGGTAGATCGACATCGGACCGTAGAAATCCTCGGTGTCGAACCAGCCGGCGACGTTCAGCGTGGCGGGCTCGATGTCATCGAGGTGGAGAAGGGCGTTCTGGCGCTGCCAGTACTCGTCGTAGTTCGGGTGCTCCATGAAGTCCCGCCACGCCGGGACCTGCCCATTGAAGTAGAGCTCGTCGATCGTCGCGGCCGACCCGGCGTTGAGAAAGAAGTCGTAGCCGGACCGGGTTCCGTAGTCGAACCGCTCGCCTCGTGTCTCCGTGGGACCGTCCCGCCTGCGTGCGTTGCCGGACAGCCACGAGAAGGCATACATGATCCGGAAGGCGCCGTTATGGTGCCAATCGTCGCCAATGAACATGTCCGAAGGCGACGCCTGGGGTGATGCCGCGACCAGGGCCGGGTGCGCATCGACCATCCCCATGACCGTCTGCCACCCCGGATACGAGATGCCCCACTGACCGACCCGTCCATTGTGGTGCTCGACGTTCTCGAGCAGCCATTCGATGGTGTCGTAGTTGTCCGTGCTTTCGTCCGTGACGGTCGGACCCTTCGGTTCGTCGGCGAGTGGCCGGATGACCTCGAACTCGCCGCCTGATTTGAACTGCCCCCGCACGTCCTGGAAGGCGAAGATGTACCCCGCCCGGTCGAATTCCTCAGAGGGGCCGAGCGGATCGCGGTACTCGGAGAGCTCGTAGGGTCCAATGGAATACGGCGTCCGGAAGAGCAGGATCGGGTACTCCCGCGTCTGATCCTTCGG
>JAOTZH010000087.1 GCA_029861425.1 Gemmatimonadota bacterium | reverse complement strand
GACGATGCTGAGTTACGGCTGGGTGAAGATCTTCCCGTTACAGATGCCGCTCCCGGGCCCCGACCGACTGATGCAGCCCTACGGTGACTCTTCGCCGATGGGGCTCGTGTGGACGTTCATCGGCGCCAGCACCGCGTATCAGATCTTCAGCGGGGTCTGTGAGGCGTTGGGGGGGACCCTGCTGTTATTCCGACGTACGGCGCTCCTGGGTGCGCTCGTGAGCATCGCGGTCATGACGAACGTGATGGCGATCAACTACTTCTACGACGTCCCGGTCAAGCTCTTCTCCACGCACCTGGTGCTCATCGGAGTCTTCATCGCTGCCCCCGACCTCCCCCGGCTGGTCGGCCTGTTCGGCTTCAACCTGCCCATCGCCGCAGGGGCCGACGCACCCTTCTGGACCGCGACGCACCGCCGACGGCTCGGGTTGGCCGCGGCGAATCTCGGCTTCGTCGGGATGATCACCGCGTTCCACGTTTCGGATGCCCGCCAGGCGGCGCGGAGCTACGGGTTCCTGATGGAGCCTTCGCCGATCGCGGGTCTGTACCGCGTCGAGTCGTTCGAGCGCGCCGGTCTCGTCGATCGTGACAACGACGACGCCGATCGGTGGGTTCGGGTCGGACTGAACCCCCCGTTTGCCGCGACCGTCCAGAGGGCGACGGGTGACGCGGTGCGGATGCGTCTCGACTACGCCGAGGATGCCCGAACGCTCTCGTTCTTCGACCGGAGCGAAACGGCGCCCACATCGCCCCAGTTCTACTACACCGAGCTCGAAGACGGGCTGCTCGAGCTCGAGGGAACGTTCGAGGGTCAAGCGACGAGGATGGTGCTGCGCCGAAGCGAGCAAGGGGCGCTCCTTCTCGAGCGCGGGTACCATTGGATCAACGAGTACCCGTTCAATCGATGACCGACGCTGGAGGTCGGCCGCGTTCGCGCCTCTCTCACCTTCACTTCACATTGAACCCGGCGGGCAGGCCCGTCCGCCACCCGCGTTCCAAGCCCGGAGTCGACTGATGATCCATCGCGTCTCACCGCTGGTCCTCGCTTCCTTCGCTGTCGGGACCGTACTGGCCGCCACCCAGCCGGCGGGAATGTCCGCACAGGCCACGGAGCTTCGAAGGGGGCAGACCCTGAGGGGATCGCTCGCCGCCGGAGACACGACCCGGTATGCGATTCAGGTCAACGCCGACTCCTGGCTGCTCGGAGAAGTCGACCAGATCTCGGTCGACGTGGTGGTTCGGGCCCTCGGCCCGGACGGGGATCAGGTCGGACGCTCCGACGGGCCCGGGCGCGGCCCCGAGCGCTTCGGCGGGACGATCGAGGACAGCGGAACATACACCATCGAGGTGTTCCCGGACGGTGATCAGGGGGGTGAGTACACGATCACCCTCGAGCGTCTCGAGCCGGCGCAGAGCGACCCCGGGCGCCGGACGGACCAGCTTCTCTCGCGGTGGGGCGGCGACAACTACCCGGGGGCCGCGGTCCAGGTCTGGAAGGACGGCCGGACGCTCTACTCGAGTGCGGTGGGCTCGGCGAACCTCGCATACGGCATCCCGTTCGAGACCGACACCCGGACGAACATCGGGTCGACTTCGAAGCAGTTCACGGCGTTCGCCATCATGCTCCAGGCGGAGCGAGGCGCGCTGTCACTGGACGACGACATCCGAGAGCACGTCCCGGAGCTGCCCGAGTTCGACGAGGTCGTCACCGTGCGTCACATCATTACGCACACGTCGGGACTGCGGGAGTTTCTGAATCTGCTCCGCATGACCGGGCGTCGTCTCGACCGCGGCGATTGGATCGACCGCTCGGAGATCGTCGACATCGTGAAGCGGCAGCCGGCGCTTCAGAACTCGCCTGGCTCCGAGTGGAACTACAACAACACCGCGTTCGGGCTCGCGGCTCTGATCGTCGAGCGGACGTCGGGCCAGGACTTTCACGTCTTCATGCAGGAGAACGTGTTCGGGCCCCTCGGGATGACCCGGACCATGGTCCGACCGTCCATCCGCCACATCGTGCCGGAAATGTCTGAAGGCTACACGCCGGCGGACGACGGCTTTCTCCAGATCGGCGATCTGGGTGGGGCCGTGGGAGCCGGCAGCATCTATGCAACAATCGAGGATCTCCAGACGTGGGTCGAGAACTACGCGGACCCGCGCGTGGGCACGCGCGAGTCGATCGATCAGATGATGACGTCGTACGTGCTGGCCGACGGCGAGGAGACCGGCTACGGCTACGGGCTTTTCGTGGACGAGCAGCGCGGGCTTCGCCGGATCCACCACGGTGGCGCGGACGTGGCGCACCGTTCGATGCTCGTCTACTACCCGGAGATCAACGCGGGTGTCACGACGCAAAGCAACAACGCCGCGTTCAACAGCAACATCGCGTTCCAGATCGGTGAGGCGTTCTTCGAGGAGCATATGGAGCCGGAGGAGGCGACGGTTGCCGGCGAAGACTTCGATCCGGCGACGTACGATCCGGAGGACTTCGACGAGTTCGTCGGGCGATACTCGCTCGATCCGCAGCCCGATTTCATCCTCACGTTCACACGTGAAGAGGGCACGTTGTACACGCAGGCTACGGGTCAACAGCAACTCGAGATCGTCCCGACGTCCGACTCCACGTTCAGGCTTCTCGCTGTCGAGGCCTCGGTCGCCTTCCACCGGGATGAAGACGGCGAGGTGGACGGGCTCACGCTGAACCAGAACGGCCAGGTCCACGCCACGCGGCTGGCCGACGACGAAGAGGTCGAGGAATGGGCACCCTCGGCAGACGAGCTGGCGGACTTCGCCGGTCGGTTCTTCAGCGAGGAGCTGGAGACGTTCTACGACGTTTCGGTGAGTGACGACGAGCTGGTCGCATACCAGCGCCGCCTCGGCGACGCGGAGCTGGCCCCGGGAGCGGAGGACACATTCTCCGGTGGAGGGTTCACTTTCACGTTCGAGCGCGATCGGAACAGGAGGGTGATCGGCTTCTACCTCTCGAACGGCCGGACGCGGGACGTGCGCTTCATGCGGGTGCCCTAGGACGGATCACGGATTCCACACGCGTGATGCCCACCTGCGCCCCACTGCCGGGGCCAAACCATGGCTCATGCTCGCTCGCGGCGTTACATGTACTCCACGCCCGAATGACCTCTGCCGAAGAAAGCCTTGATCCCGCAAATGTCGGAAGTACAGCGGATGAGTAAGCCACGCACGTTCTCGAAGCTGGATGTCGATCGGGTGTTGCGGCGCGCCGCCGAGATCGAGGGGTCGGAGGACGGAAAGCCCATCTCGGTCGAGGAGCTCAAATCGATCGCGGGCGAAGCCGGGTTTGGCGCCCATGCGGTCGAGCTGGCGATCCGTGAGGCGCAGCAGGCGGCGATCATGCCGGTACCACACCCGCCGGTCGAGGCGAGGGGGCTGGTGATCGCGCGGCTATCGGCCTCCCGGACGGTGCCGATCGACATCAGCTCCGAACAGCTGATGCGGGCCGTCCGGCTATTCCAGCCCTACAGGGAGGGGCCGGCGCAGATCAAACTCGGTGAAGAACGCATCCGCTGGCACGACATGAAGGGGCTCGCGTTCACGGTCAGCTCAGCCGGCGGCGTCACCGAAATTCAGGTGCAGGTCGTCAAACCGCTGCTGCGACGGGCGCGCTGGTCCGAGTGGGTGAAATCGGCGGCCGACCGGCTACAGGCGCTCGTGCTCCTCGTGGCCAGCCAACCGGCGGCCGGAGCGCTGGTCGAGCCGACGGAATAGGCGAAGCGTCCTGCCGTGAAGCGCACCCTCCTCTCGGAAGAGAGCTAGCGACTCCCGAGCAGTCCCGCGTTCGCGAAGACCGCGGTCAGCTCCGCGTCCTCCAGCCCCAGAGAGCCGCGGATGAGGCGGACGTTGGCGGAGATCCCCTGGCTCGCGTCAGGCACCGGCGGCCACCCCGGCCAGTCGGTCGCGTACGTGACACGGTCGGTCCCGAGCTCTCGAATGCGATCCACCAGCGTCTCGTTCGCCTCACGCACCACGCGCGCAAGCGCCGTATCCTGGCCTGCCGCCTCCGGCTGAAATACCACCGCGCCCAGGCCGAACCAGATGGAGCCCCTGTCGAGGCGCCCGTCGTCTAAAGCCGTCACGAACTCGCCGAGAGCCGAGTCGGTAGCGTCGTCGTAGCCGCCCCAACCCGCCATGTGGGCGATGTGAACCGGAACGCCGGGCTCGGCTGCCAACACGCCATCGATGAATTCGCGAGCATCCCGAGCCCCGTAGTCCTCCGCCCCGGTCCGCATGTGCACGATCGCAAAACCGCCTTTCGCGGCGAGCATGCTCCACACCTGGCGCAGTCGATCGACATGGGCCTCCAACCTGAGATCCACGTCTGAGTTGGTGAAGTGGAGCTTCAGCGTCCGGACGCCCAGGTCATCGAAGCAACGTTGGATCTCCTTGAGGGCGTACTCCTTCAGGGGGTTCACGCTGCATGCGGCCACCAGCCGATCGGCGTACCCTGCGACTTGCGCCACGACGTAGTCGTTTTCCGCCCGGACGAGGGCCTCTTCATCCAGGCCTTCAGTGCCGCGGCCACCGAAAAGGTACCCGAGAGAGAGAACCAGACCGCGCTCGATTCCGGCCTCGTCCAGGGCCGCGATCGCATCCTCCGCCGTGGTCGAATCGCGGGCGGACGTCGGCTGGATGCTACCGATCAGATCCGCGGAGGCCTGAGTCCCGATGTGCACGTGCAGATCTGCGGACGGGACCGGCTCGGCCACGGCCGCGGAGGGCGGCCCCGCTTCGGCTCCGGCTCGCTCGGCGGCTTCGCCGCACGCGGCCGACAGCCCGAATGCGACGAGCGCGGCGACATGACGGAGCGAGGTGGAGGCGCTGATCAACCCCGTATCATCTTGACCGCGGTACCGTAGGCGAGCAGCTCGGCCGCGCCGGACATGACCTGTGACGTCACGAAACGCACGTTGACGATCGCGTCGGCACCGAGCTTCTCCGCCTGGGCGACCATGCGTTTCGTGCTCTCGTTGCGCGCCTCGACGAGCATCTCGGTGTACTCCTTGATCTCTCCGCCGACGATGGTGCGTAGGCCCGCCAGGAAGTCCTTCCCGATGTGCTTGGAGCGGATCGTGCTCCCCCGGACGATGCCCATCGACTCGGTGACCTTGTGGCCGGGAACGAAATCGGTCGTCACGACGATCATGTAGCTCTCCTGTGGAAGATCCTAGAAGTCATCCAGCAGACTCTTGTCGGCCTCGCGCTCCCGGACTCGCTCGGTGATCAGGGACCCGAGCAGAACCGCCAGACCCAGAGCCGCGGCGATCACGCCGATCCGCATGATCAGCGGGAGCATCATCAACCACGGCCAGACGGCACGGAGCGGGGCGATCACCCAGATGAGCACCAGCACGAGCCCCAGGATGATCAGACCGAACCCAGCGTTTCTCAGCAGCGGGATCATTCTCGAAGCCCCCCTTCCGCTCGTGCATCGGCGATCCGCTCCCCGACGAGGGACAGAAACACCAGTACCACCCCGGTCAGCACCACGGTTATCGCGAGCTCGAGCTGAGTGTCCGTGATGGACAATACACGCCGCAGCGCTTCGAACGCCGCGTAGCCCACGGCGGCGATCAAACCTCCGCGCCAGAGAGTCAGTCCGAGTACGTGAGCCTTCTTCATCCACGCTCCGGGGTGGGCGTCGCTCCCGTCGATCCGGAATATGGGTGGAATTCACGCGACGTGATACGGCATTCACGCGACCCCACGAGAATGGACGTGCAGGGCGCCCGCGCGGTCTGGTTCGACGGAAAGCCGGCAAGCATGTTCGAACGACTTCGCTGCCGGATCGTCACGGCTGCAGGCGCTGACACGGGAGACGGGCATGATCGATCGTCGTCGCTTTATTGGAACGAGCCTCGCCGGAGGGGTGGGGGTCGCCGTCACGGCCTCGGGCTGCGCGCCCGTCGAGACGGCAGGGCCGGGCGACGCGCAGTCCTGCGGGCCACCCGAGATCCCGCCCTTCGAGCTCGACGAGATCACGGTCGACCAGCTCGGGGCGGAAATGGCGGCGGGCGAGCGCACCGCTCGTTCGATCGCGGAGGCCTACATCGGGCGGATCGAGGCTCTCGACCGTCGGGGGCCCGAGCTCGGCGCGGTCATCGAGACCAACCCGGACGCGCTACAGATCGCGGACGAGCTCGACGAGGAACGGCGCACCCGCGGCCCCCGCGGACCGCTTCACGGGATCCCGGTGGCGCTCAAAGACAACATCGATACGCATGACGGAATGACGACGACGGCCGGATCGCTCGCCCTCGAGGGCTCGATTCCAGCGCAGGATTCGTTCATCGCCGAACGGCTGCGCGAAGCCGGCGCCATCATTCTGGCCAAGCTCAACATGAGCGAGTGGGCGTATTTCCGGGGTGTTCGAGCGACGAGCGGGTGGAGCGCCCGGGGGGGTCAATGCCGAAACCCCTACGCCCTCGATCGGAATCCGTGCGGATCGAGCTCGGGTTCGGGCGTCGCCGCCTCGGCCAACCTGTGCGCCCTTACGATCGGCACGGAGACGGGCGGATCGATCATGTGTCCCTCCTCCAGCAACGGCGTCGTGGGCATCAAGCCCACCGTCGGTCTGTGGAGCCGTTCCGGCGTCATTCCCATTTCCCACTCGCAGGACACGGCCGGTCCCATGTGCCGGACGGTCCGCGACGCGGCCACCCTGCTTGGAGTGTGCACGGGAGTCGACTCTCGCGACGGCGCGACCGCGGCGAGCGCCGGGAACTCACACACCGACTACACACAGTTTCTCGATCCGGCCGGGCTACGGGGAGCACGCATCGGGATCGCACGCAGCTTCGAGGGGTTCGACCCGCGGGTCCTCGCGCTATTCGAGGCCGCGATCCAGGCGATTGCGGACGCGGGTGCGGAAATCATCGATCCTGCCAACCTCGAGGCCGCGGCATGGCGTGACCCGCTCTCGCTCACGCTCCTCGAGTACGAGTTCAAGGCCGATCTGAACGCGTACCTCTCTGGCCTGGGGTCCGACGCCCGAGTGAAGAGCCTCGCCGACGTGATCGAGTTCAACGAGCAGAACGCCGTGCGTGAGATGCCGCACTTTGGCCACGAACGGATGGTCGCCTCCGAGGCACGAGGGCCGCTCACCGAGCCCGAGTACCTCAACGCGAAGACGACCATCCAGCGTGCGAACCGTGAAGACGGCATCGATCGGCTGGTGGCCCAATACGACCTCGACGCGATCGTGGCACCCACACGGGATCTTCCCTGGCCAACGGACCACATCAAGGGCGATCGTCTCGACGGCGGGAGCTCGGCCGGACCGGCGGCGATCGCGGGGTACCCGGACATCACCGTGCCCATGGGGTTCTTCAAGGGTCTCCCGGCCGGAATCTCCTTCTTCGGGCCGGCCTGGACAGAGCCCGCGCTCCTGCGGATCGCATATGCGTTCGAGCAGGCGACGAACCACCGCCGGGCGCCGACGTTCGCGCCCACTCTCGGCTAGGCGTCGAGATGATCGATCCGGTTCCGGCCACGCTCGAAGCACACGGAGTTCGTCTCGAGCCCCTGACGCTCGACCATCGCGACGGCCTCCAGGCGGCCGCGCGAGACGGTGAGTTGTGGAGGCTCTTCTTCACGTTCGTCCCCGAGCCCGACGAGACCACGGCCTACATCGAGCAGGCTCTCGAAGGACACGAAGCCGGCCACATGCTGCCGTGGGCCGTCCGGGACGTGGCGGCGGATGCGATCATCGGAAGCACTCGCTTTCACGACATCGTGCCCGAGGTCGACCGCGTAGAGATCGGATACACCTGGTACTCGGCGAGCTATCAAAGATCGCACGTGAACACTACCTGCAAGCTGCTGCTCCTCGAGTACGCCTTCGATCGGCTGGGCTGCGCCGTCGTCGGGCTGCGGACGGATATTCACAACCTTCGGTCTCAGCGGGCGATCGAGGCCCTGGGCGCGAAGAAGGACGGGGTCCTGCGTCATCACTCCGCGCGGAAGGACGGCAGTCCGCGCGACGACGTGATGTACTCGATTCTCCTTCACGAATGGGCCGGGGTACGGCGTCACCTCGAGACCCGCTTGTGGCGTTACGGAGTGCGAGCGGCGGATCCCCCCTCTTGAGCGATTCACTGATTGGTTCACTTGCCGAGGGACCGGCCCGCGAGGTGGCCAGCGGCGTCTGGCAGCTGCCGCCCGTCCCGATTCTGGGGGGACGGGGGAGGCGCGAGGCGGACGCCCGGTGTCGGGCCGCCTGCTACGCGGCACTCCGCGAGTCGCCCGACCGGGTCTTTATCCTGCTGGCCGAGAACCCGCCCGACCCTGAATTGGCGACTCTGCTGGAGCCCTGCGACGACGGGGCCTGGGCCGTCCCGGGAGGCGACCTGAGGCGGAATCCGCTCGACTCGGAGCTCGCGGTCGGCGGCTGGCTCGCCTACTCGGCCGCCGACCCGGTGTCGGAGCGCATCCCGGAGCTGTTCCGCGGAGACCCGGAAGAACTCGCCGCATGGGCAAAGAGAAACGACATCTCGATTCTCATCGCTTCGTTTCATGACGATACGGAGTGGACGGTGGTCGTCGCTGACCGGCCCGGGCCCGAGGCGCGGTGAGACTGCTCGTGTTCGGGAACTCCGGATCCGGGAAGACGACGCTCGCCCTCGCAATCGCCGAGCAACACGGCCTCCACCATCTCGACCTCGACACGATCGTGTGGGAGCCGGAGCAGGTCGCGGTCGAGCGCCCGCCTGAGGACAGGCTCGCGGATCTCCGGTCCTTCCTCGAGCGCCACGACTGCTGGGTCATCGAGGGCTGCTACGGCGAGCTGGTCGAAGCGGCTGCCGACCGGTGTACCCGGCTCGTGTTTCTCAACCCCGGCGCGGAGGCGTGTCTCGGGAACAACCGTCGCCGCCCGTGGGAGCCGCACAAGTACGACACGCCGGAGGCCCAGGACGAGATGCTCGACGCGCTTCAGGCCTGGGTTCGAGAGTACTACACGCGCGGCGGCTCTTGGTCGTACGAGGCGCACCGCCGCATCTTCGATACGCACCGGGGGGACAAGGTCGAGAGCACATCTTCGCCCCCCCCGGACGATCTCATCTGACCGCGGCTGGCAGGTGCCGGCCGCGACGAACGTGCGCATGCAGGAGCGACCCATGGGAACGCAGACTCGACCCGGACTCGGCGCCATTCTCGCGGGGCAGATCGGGGTCACGGCATACGTGCTCGGAAAGAACCTCGAGGGGATCACGCACGAGGACAGCCTTCGACATCCGTCCGCTGGCGGGAACAGCCTGAACTGGATCGTCGGTCATATGGCGGACGCCCGTAACAAGCTCGCGATCGCACTCACGGAGGAGCCCGTCTTCTCACCAGTACGCCTCGCCATGTACGACGGCACCGAAGAGGCCACCTACTCGGCGGATGAAGCTCTGGACTTCGACGAGCTCCAGGCTTGCTGCCAGGATGCGGGGGAGGCCGTGATCTCCGCCCTGACGAACATGGATGACGAGGCGCTCTCCCGACCTGCTCCGTTCAGCGTCACCGGGAATCCCGATGAGACCGTGGGCTCGCTGGCGTCGACGTTCGCGTTCCACGATGCCTATCATGCCGGGCAGACCGGCGTTCTGCGGCGCGTCTGCGGCCACCCCGGTGTCCTCACGCCCCCCGACGTCGACGCATAGACGTCGGCCCCGTGGCCGCGGTCGGTCGGGTCGAGGCCGGCGACGAGCAATCGTTCGAGTTCCCGGCGGACCCGGAGGCTGGATGACCGCGCACCGGATACGAGTCGTCGAGGCGGACATCACCGTGCTCGATGTCGGGGCGACCGTGAACGCCGCGAATGAGCGGATGCTCGGTGGTGGCGGCGTGGACGGAGCAATCCACCGGGCGGCCGGACCGGATCTGCTGGCGGCCTGCCGCGAGGTCCCCGAGATCCGACCGGGTGTCCGCTGTCCTACCGGCGAAAGCCAAATCACGCCCGGGTTCGCCCTGGCCGCGCGGTACGTGATCCACACGGTGGGTCCCGTCTGGAACGGCGGTCGATCCGGAGAGCCCGCGCTTCTCGAAAGCTGCTACCGATCGTCACTTCAGCTGGCTGCGGAGCAGGGACTGGAGTCGGTGGCCTTCCCCGCAATCAGCTGTGGCGTCTACGGATACCCGATCAGGGATGCCGCCCGGGTGGCGGTCAGGACCGTCGGCGCGGTCCTCGCCGTCGACGAGACCGTTCAGGCCGTGCTACTCGTGGCATTCGGCTCAGAGATTCGAGACGCTCTCGCGGATGCCCTCCGGGAGGAGACGAGCCGGGGTGGCCGGGGCATGAAAGGCTAACGGCCCGGACCGCCTCCTCCTCCGTAGATCGCACGCATGCCGTGCGTCAGGGCGACCGGTACCTGCGTCCGGCGCCGCAGGCCAGGGGAGCCCCGAGGCGGCGAGGCTGACCTGCCGCTGCCCCCATCGTCCCGAGCGCGACGGGCCTCGCCGAGTGCTTTCGCATGATGATCTGTCCTCAGCGGGTGGTCAGCTCCAACGCGTGTCGGACACGCTAGCACCTCACGTAACGTGAGGTGCAACCCGGAGTCCTGTGCGGGGCAGGGGTCAGCGCTAGCGTCGGCGGGAGGCATGGACGCCATTCACAGGGGAGGACAGATGGACGCAGGGATCGAAGCGCTGATCGCCGATGGATTTCGCGCCCGTCGTGCGCGCCAGCCCGCACGAGCTCTGAAGGTCTTCGGGGAGGCGATCGAAGCATCCGAGGATCGCGGAACAAGAGGCCAGCTGATCCGGGCGCTGAAGGGATACGGTCAGATCGAGCGTGATTCGGGCGACGGAGCGGCGGCCCTGGAGCGATACCAGCGGGCAACCGCCCTCTGCAGGGAGGAAGGGGACTCGCTGCTCCTCGCACATACCGTGCGACACGTGGCGGACATTCACCAGGACAACGGGGACCTGGATCTGGCCGAGCCCGGATATGTCGAGGCCCTGAGCATCTACCGTTCTGAACCGGCAGAGGGAGACGCCGCCGTCCTGGACGTGGCGAACGCCGTCCGACCCTACGCGATACTAAAAGAAACTCGGGGAGAGACCGAGGTCGCGCTCGGGCTGTGGGTCGAGGCCCGTGATCTATACGCGCGTGTGGGCATCCAGGGAGGCGTCGATGAAGCGGAGACCCACATCGCCGGATTGAGCGACGGCGCGACCGTCTAGCGGTCGCCGCCCGCCCCTGGCTCTGCACCACCGGCACCCGGCAACACGTGGTCCGGGGGCACAGAAGCGTCCGTCGCGGCCATCGACGCGATCAGCCGCCCACCGATCTCCTCGAACTGACGCTTTCGGATCTCGGACCATCTCCAGGTCGTGAGCCGGGTCCACCCGAAGCCGGTTCCACCGATCGCAGCGACCAGCCCCGCGAGGATGATGGCCGCGATCGAAGCGCTTCCCCCGCTCAGTATCAGGCCCAGCAGCACGACTGGAGACATCGCCAACCAGAACGCTCCGGCTATGAGCCCCACCCGGGCGCTGCTCCTCAAGGACTGTAGCCGGAGGCGGGTGCCACCGTCGGTCGGCTCCAGCAGCACCTGTAGATTGCCGTTGTTCCACTGGCGGAAACTGCCCTCTTCTGTCAGATGTCCTCGTGCATCGAAGGTCTCACGCAGATGGACGACCAGACGCTCCCATTCGCGGTCGGTCGGTGCACGATCGAGGTGGAACGTCCTGCCTAGACCGATCGTCGTGCCCATGAACCGCTTCTGAGGCGACGTCGCCGCGGTCGGCCGATCGAGCTTCGAGGCGGCCCGAGTGACCAGATCGCGAGAGATTCCGACTTCCTCAGCGATGTCGTGGAGTTCGGCCAGCGTCATCCCGCTCGACTCCGAACCGGGTCGCACACCTGCCGCCTGGGCGTTCGTCGCCTCTTCGAGGATCTTCTCGATCTCGTCTTCCGAATACCGGCGATTCGATTCGGGTGTCACTGCGATCTCTCCGCTCTCGCGTTTAAGGGGGAGGAGAATATGCCCTGCCGAGCGTCAGCGACCAACGCGCGGGCGCGCTCTGTCTTGATCGGCCGGGGGGGATCAGTGACAATTCCCGTATGAGACGTCCGCCATTCTCTCCGGTTGTGCTGGCCCTCGCCGCATGCTCGCAGGTAGACGGGTCCCTGCCTTCGGCGACCGTCACGGAGGGCGAAGACCTGACCGTCGTCGAGAATCGCGCACCACTGTGGACGGGCGACGATGGGTGGACGCTCGCCGACGAACCGTCACTCGTAATCGGCGTCCTCGACGGGGACGCGGAGTACCAGCTGTACGGGGTACGTGCGGCCCGGCGCCGGTCGGACGGCGGAGTCGTGGTGCTCGATGCATCCAATGTGGTGCGGCACTACGCTGAGGACGGGGCGTTTGTCGGGGCCTACGGTGGTCCGGGCTCCGGTCCCGGAGAATTCGGCGCGCCGACGCACCTGATCGTCCGTCCGGACGACTCCATGGTCGTGTGGGATTCGAGAGGCTTTCGGCTGACGCACCTCGACGCGATGGGCCGGCTCGTCGATACCCGCACGCTCGATTTGGCAGCACTCGCGAACGCCGTCGCCCCCCCGCTCTATCCGGCGACGGGGGAGCCGCTCCGCGACGGACGGGTCCTGGTCCGTCTCGTCGGAAAGGATGGAAAGGGGACCGCCGGAAGCGCGGATGGCGTCTTCCGGGACCGCACGGGCGCCTTGATCGCGGCCCCCGACGGGACGATCGATACGCTCGGCTTCTTCGCCGACAACGAGCAGAGCACACTGCCGGCACTCGCGATCCCGGTCGTGCCAGCCCGCGCCAAGCGAACCGAGCTCGCGGCCAGCCCGGCCGGTGACCGGATATGCATCGGCGAGCAGGAGGCGCCCGAGATCACCTGCTACGGGCCGGGCACTTCGCGGCTGACATTCCGGTGGACCGCCGCACCGGGCCCCGTGACGGACGCCGACGTCGCGGCATGGATCGACGCCACGGCCGAGGCGTGGGGGCCGAAGATGAGCGTATCGGAGGCGGAGAAGTTGCTCTCCGAGGTGGTCCACCCGTCGATGCGTCCGTCGCACGGTGAGATCACGATCGACGACACGGGGCACATCTGGGTCGAGCCGTCCCGCGGTCCGGACGGCGCGCCGGGAGGCCCGAGCGCGGTGTTCGATCCGAACGGGGTGCTCCTCGGCGAGGTCGGGCTACCGCCTATTCGCGTGCTCGAGATCGGCGATGACCTTCTGATCGGGGTCCACCGCGACGAGCTCGAGATCGAGTACGTTCACGTCTACGAACTGCGGAAACCACCGCCCTGACTACGAACACCCCTGTGACTTCAGTCTGGAGCAGCACATGAGGATGGCCCGACGAACGACTCTCACCGCCGCCGTCTTGATGGTCCTCACGATCGCGACGCCCACCCCGGCCGCCGACCTCCTCCGCGAGATGACGTGCGCGGATCTCACCACCGCGGATTGGAGCGGGTTCGTCCTGGACGACGTGGTCGAGGTGGCCGCGAAGGGTGGCGATCCGGCGCACTGCCGCGTCCGCGGGACCATCGACACCGAGATCCACTTCGAGTTGCTGCTCCCGCTGGCGGCAGACTGGAACGGACGCTTCCTGATGGGGGGCGGCGGCGGGTACGTGGGTAGCGTCCAGAACCAGGCCCTCCAGTTCGCCGGTCCCGAGACGGTCCTCGGCCGTGGGTTCGCGACCGTAGGGACGGACACGGGTCACCAGGGGAGCGGGATCGACGCTGGCTGGGCTCTGGACCGGCCCGATCGCGAGATCAACTTCGGGCACCGTGCGGTTCACGTGACGGCCGACGCGGCGAAGACGATCGTCCGTCTCTTCTATGGCCGCGACATCGAGTACTCGTACTTCGTGGGCTGTTCCCGGGGCGGTGGCCAGGGGATGATGGCCTCGCAGCGCTATCCCGATGACTTCGATGGGATCGTCGCCGGGGCGCCGGCCCACGACTGGACAGGACTCGGCGCGTTCTTCCTCCAGACGCAGCAGGCGATGTACCCCGACCCGTCCGATCTCTCGACGCCGGTGATCACGTCCGAGGCCGCGGAGGCCCTCGAGACGGCGATCCTCGAGGCGTGCGACGAGCTGGATGGGGTGAGGGACGGCCTCATGACGAATCCGCTCGAGTGCGAATTCGATGTCTCGGACGTGCCGGGCCTGACGGCCGAGCAGCGCCGGGCCGCCGAGGTCATCTACGGCGGGGCGTACGTCGGCGACCGCCACGTATACCCGGGCTTCCCGTTCGGAGGCGAGACGGCGGCGGCGGGATGGAAGGGCTGGATCACCGGGGGCGGGATGCCGCTCGGCCCGAACACGCCGAACCTCCACTACGCGTTCGGCACGCAGATGCACAAGTACATCATCTTCGACGACCCGGAGTTCGACTACACGGCGTACGACTTCGCGGACTACTTCGCGTGGGAGGAGCATACCCGTCGGGCCGCGAAGATCCTGAACGCGATGGACACGGACCTCTCCGCCTACCAGACCGCGGGCGGCAAGCTGATCCTCTGGACCGGGTGGTCCGACCCCGCCATCCCGGCCACGGGAACGATCCGCTACTACGAAGGCGTCGCCGAGAACGACGAGAACGTGGACGATTACCTTCGGATGTTCATGCTCCCCGGAGTCCTTCATTGCTCGGGCGGCCCCGGTCCGGATTTCGTGGACTGGATCGCGGCGATCCAGGAATGGGTCGAGGAGGACAGTGCCCCCGAGCGCCTGACCGCGACGAAGGTGCGGGATGGAGCCGTCGAGATGCAGCGGCCGGTGTGCGCCTATCCGGCACAGGCCGTGTACGACGGAGCGGGAGACGCGAAAAAGGAGGAGAGCTTCGAGTGCGTAACTCGTTGATCCCGCTCATTTTACCACGTCCATACAAGGGCGACGTGGCCGATTTCACGGGGGACTCGGGCTAACCGACCGTCGGGTCCTCCGGGCCGGGCAGGAGAGCGTCTCCGCCGCCCGTTGCCGGCTCCGCCAGCCGCGACATCTCTTCGGCGAGCCGATCGACCATCCGGCGGTACTTCTTGCCCGCACGATCGCCGGAGTACTCCCAGAGTCCGCGCGCAACGGCATACGCCCCCGCGACGATCGCAGCACCCAGACCGAATGTGAGAGTGCCGGCGTTTCCGAGGGAGATAATCGTGATCAGTGTCGCGAGCGCGACGGGGACGAACGAGCCGATCAGCTTGAATCCCGCATCCCCCATGAACTGGAGCCGAGTCCGTCCGTTCTCGGCTTTCACGCTCACATGGATCGAGGTGCCGTCGCTCGTCCACTCCAGC
>JAOTZH010000086.1 GCA_029861425.1 Gemmatimonadota bacterium | reverse complement strand
CAGCTCCTGACCGAGAGCGTCGTTCTGGCGGTGGGGGGAGGGCTCATCGGTCTCGCACTCGGCGTCTGGGGCACCGCGTTGCTCGTCCAGGGCGCTCCGGCGGGAATGCCGCGAATCGCCGAGATCGGCCTCGACGGGAGCGTATTCCTCTACGCGCTCCTCGCCTCGGTGGTGACCGGGCTCCTCTTCGGGTTGGCGCCCGCACTGGGTCACGCGGCAGAATCGTCCGCTCAGTCTCTCCGCGAGGGCGGGCGGGGCTCGTCGATCGGCCGGGGCGGGCGTTTGCGAAACGCTCTCGTCATCGGGGAGCTGGCGCTTGGCGTGGCGGTTCTGGTCGCCGCCGGTCTGCTGCTCCGAAGCTTCGACGAGATGCGGAATGTCAATCCGGGCTTCGACGCCGAAGGGGTTCTCTCCGCCCGGCTGCTCTTCCCATCGTCGGACTACCCGGACCGCGAGAGCCTCAACGCGTTCGTGACCGATTTCGAGCAGCGGATGGCCGCACGACCGGGTGTGGATGCGGTCGGGGTCGGGAACGTTCTGCCGCTGAGCGGTAACGTGAGCGACGTCGGATTCGGGGTGGAAGGGCGTTTGCCGGAGGCCGGTAGAGCGCCGCTGGCCGACGAGTGGCGCGCGACCCCCGGGTTCTTCGAGGCGCTTCGGATCCCCCTCGTGAGCGGTCGCTACTTCGACGAGAACGATCGGGACGGTGCGCTCAACGTCGCGATCATCAGCCGGTCGATGGCCGACCGGCACTTCAATGGTGAGGACCCGCTCGGGCAGAGGATCAAGGCGGGGGGCGTGAACGACCCCGAGGCTCCCTGGTGGACGATCGTAGGGGTCGTCGAGACGGTCCGAACGCGAGCGGTGGATCGAACCCCCGAGCCGGAGGTGTTCGTTCCGTTCGCGCAGCGCCCCTCACGGGGCGTCTCGGTCGTCCTCCGGACGGATGGCGACCCCGCCGCGCTCACCGCCGACCTTCGCGAGACACTCTGGTCGATCGATCCGAACATGCCGGTGTCGCAGGTGGCCACGCTTGAGACCGTGTTTGCCGCGAGCATCGCTCCTCAGCGATTCATTAGCCTGTTGCTCGGCGGGTTCGCAGCGCTTGCCCTGGTCCTCGCCGCCGTCGGCATCTATGGCGTCATGGCTTTCATGGTCTCGCGGCGCGTCCGTGAGATCGGGATCCGCATGGCGCTCGGCGCGCGACCGCTGGACGTGCTCGGCGGCGTGATGACTCGGGGCCTGATGCTCACCGGGGTCGGAGTCGCTCTCGGTCTCCTCGCGGCAGTCGTGGCCGGCCGCGCGCTCTCATCGCTTCTGTTCGAGGTGAGTCCGGCCGACCCGTTGACGCTGATTTCGGTCGCTCTGCTGCTCGGGCTCTCCGCCCTGTTCGCCTGCTATTGGCCGGCTCGGCGCGCGACCCGCGTGGACCCGATGATCACGCTCCGCTCCGAATGATCTACATTGCGGCTCGCCTCTTACGTCGTGAGAACGCGCCGCTGACCGTGCACGGTGGCTCGCGTGCCTAGCGCGCCAGGACCGATCGGGACTGCATAGATGATTCGCCTCAAGAACGTCGAGAAGAGCTACGCCTACAAGGGCGGTCGAACCTGGGTTCTGCGCCGGATCGACGCGGAGATCCGGCAGGGCGAGTTCGTCACGATCATGGGCCCGTCCGGGGCGGGGAAGTCCACGCTACTCGGGATTCTCGGTCTTCTCGACGGGGCGTTCGACGGCGAGTACTGGTTCGTCGATGAACCGGTTCATGCCCTGAAACAGAAACACCGAAACGAGCTCCACAAGGCGTACATCGGGTTCGTGTTTCAGCAGTACCATCTGATCGATGACCTGACGGTCTACGAGAATCTCGAGATCCCCCTGTCGTACCGGGACGTAAAGCGTTCGGAGCGCCAGGCCCAGGTCGCGGACATCCTGGATCGGTTCAACATCGTCGGGAAGAAAGACCTGTTTCCCAATCAACTCTCAGGCGGGCAGCAGCAACAGGTGGCCGTGGCCCGCGCCGTGATCTCCGAGCCGAAAGTCATCCTGGCGGATGAGCCGACCGGGAGCCTCCACTCGAGCCAGGGTCAGCTGATCATGGAGATGCTGAAGGAGCTGAACGAACAGGGGACGACCATCGTGCAGGTCACGCACGACGACAAGGTCGCTGCGTACGGAGGTCGACTGATCCAGTTGGCAGACGGCTGGATGGTCGACGAGTAGACGCCCCGGCTCGATATGCCTCGCCGTCTTCCCACCGTACTTTCGAGCGGTGAACGATAACCACCGATCCCCCCGGATCCTCATCGCGGACGACCAGAAGGACGTCCTCTCGGCGCTCAAGCTGCTCCTGAAGGGCGAGGGGTTCGAGCTCGAAACCGCGACGTCCCCGTCCGGGATTCTCAGCGCCCTGGAGACCCGCGAGTTCGACGGCGTTCTCATGGATCTCAACTATGCTCGCGACACGACCTCCGGTCGTGAAGGGCTGGACCTGATCCCGCAACTCAAGGCGCTCGAGCCAGGCCTTCCGATCATCGTCATGACGGCGTGGGGATCAATCGAGGGTGCCGTCGAGGCGATGCGGAAGGGGGCGGGCGACTATGTAGAGAAGCCCTGGGACAACCAGCGTCTGGTCTCCACGCTCCGCACGCAGATCGAGCTCGGCCGGGCGCTTCGTCGTGCGCAGCACCTCGAGATCGAGAATCGCTGGCTGCGCGAACGGGATGTCCCGGATTTCATCGCGACATCGCGGGCGATGGAACCAGTGCTCCGTCTCATCGAGCG
Source organism: Gemmatimonadota bacterium (assembly GCA_029861425.1). Classification (GTDB taxonomy): domain Bacteria; phylum Gemmatimonadota; class Gemmatimonadetes; order Palauibacterales; family Palauibacteraceae; genus Palauibacter. The sequence goes on along the minus strand of JAOTZH010000086.1, from coordinate 12,528 downwards.
GGTCGGCCCCTCCGACGCGAGCGTCCTCGTCACCGGCGAGCCCGGGAGCGGGAAAGAGGTCGTTGCGCGCTGGCTCCACGCGCGGTCCGAGCGCGCGAACCGGCCGCTGGTCGCCGTGAACGCGGGCGGCCTGTCGGAGACGCTGTTCGAGAGCGAGATGTTCGGTCACGTGAAGGGCGCGTTCACGGATGCGAAGTCGGACCGCATCGGGTACGTGGAGATGGCGGACGGCGGCACCCTGTTTCTCGATGAAGTCGGGAATCTGTCGCTGGTCCAGCAGGCGCGGCTGCTACGCGTGCTCGAAACGGGTGAGTTCCAGAGGGTCGGGTCGTCGCGCACGCGACGAGCGGATGTACGCGTGTTGGCGGCAACCAACGCCGATCTGGGCGTGCGGGTCGCGGAAGAGCGGTTCCGCGAGGACCTCCTCTATCGCCTGAACTCGGTCGAGATCCACATCCCGCCGCTGCGCGAACGCAGGGAGGACATCCCGATGCTCGCAGCCTACTTCCTTCGGAGACAGGCCGAGCGATACGGGCGCAGAGTGGAAATCTCGCCAGCGGCGATGAGCGCCCTGCTGAGCCACACGTGGCCGGGCAACGTTCGGGAGCTCCGGCATGCCGTCGAACGGGCGGTCCTGCTCGCAGAAGGAGACCGGCTGGAGCCAGCAGATCTCGGTCTCAGGGCGGGCCCGGAGTCCGGCGAGAGGTTCGACGACCTGACCCTCGAAGAGGCGGAGCGCATCATGATTCAGCGAGCCCTCGGGCGGTTCGACGGGAACGTGAGCAAGGCGGCCGAGGCCCTCGGCCTCAGCCGGAGCGCGCTCTACCGCAGGCTGGAGAGCCACGGCATCGAGACCTGAGCGCGACAGCCACCCAATGCTTCCCATCCGCAAGCCACGCCTGAGCTACGAGCGGAAGGTCCCGCTCCTTTCCCTCCTGAGCGCCGTGCCGGCGCTGGCGGTGGCTCTGGTGCTCGTGTGGGTAGGTGACTTCTCCACGAGGCTCCAGTGGACACTGTCCCTCGTCACCGTGGGAGGGTGGTTCGCGTTCTGGGCGGTACTCAGAGAGCGCCTGGTTCGTCCACTGCAGACAATGTCGAACATGATCGCCGCGCTCCAGGAGGGGGACTACACGATGCGGGCGCGGCTCGGCAAGCCAGACGATTCGCTCGGCCTCGTGGCTCATGAGGTCAACCTGCTCGGGCAGACTCTGAGGGAGCAGCGACTCGAGGTCCTGGAGGCCACGGCGCTTCTCCGCCGCGTCATGGAAGAGATCGACGTCGCGGTGTTCGCCTTCGACGGCGACGGTCGTGTCGTACTCGTCAATCGTGCCGCCGAGAAGCTGCTGGACCGCTCCGCGGAGAGCATGCTGGGGCGCCGAGCATCGTCGATCGGTGTCCAGGACCTGCTCTCGGGCCCCGGGCGGCGAGTCGCCGACATGGTCTTTCCGGGCGGCGCCAGCCGGTGGGAGGTGCGAGTCAGCCAGTTCCGCCAGGAAGGCCGGCCGCACCGGCTTCTCGTGGTGTCGGACCTCAGCCGTGTTCTCCGAGCCGAGGAACGTACGGCGTGGCAGCGTCTCGTCCGGGTCCTGGGTCACGAGATCAACAACTCTCTCGCGCCGATCCGGTCCATCGCGGAGAGCCTTCTGTCGTATGAAGGGCCCACCGAAGAGTGGCGCGACGATGTGGAGCATGGCCTCGACGTGATCGGGAATCGGGCGGAGGCGCTGGGGCGCTTTCTCTCTTCGTATGCGCGGCTCGCGCGCCTCCCTCCGCCGACGTTCGCTGCTCTCGAGGTCGAGGATTGGGTGAGGCGTGTCGTCGGACTCGAGACGCGGATCGACGTCGAGCTCGCCGCCGGACCGTCGGCCCGCATCCGAGCGGATGGGGATCAGCTCGATCAGTTGTTGATCAATCTGGTGGACAATGCCGTAGACGCAGCTCAGGAGACGGGTGGCGGCGTGACGGTGGGTTGGCGTCAGGACCGCCACCAGATCGAGGTATGGGTCGAGGATGAGGGACCGGGGCTCGCCGACACGGCCAACCTGTTCGTGCCGTTCTTCACGACCAAGGAGACCGGGTCCGGGATCGGCCTCGTCCTCTCGCGAGAGATCGCCGAGGCCCACCACGGATCTCTCACGCTCTCCAATCGAGAGACCGGCACCGGGTGTATCGCCCGGCTGGTGCTACCGAGGCTGGGGGATTCGGTCGGTCCGGCGACAGGGTAGGGCCCCGCCGTCGACGAACGCTCCGTCCCCGCGTCTCAGGCCGCTCCTGTTATCCCGACCATGAACGGTGGACAGGCGTCGCCGAGGACCAGAGTGTCCAGCCACTCGGCGGCGGCGTCGAGTCGCCCGTCCTCGTTTCCGACCCGTCTGGTGAGCCGCTGCACCTGCTGCGCACGGATCTCCGCGTACAGGGCGGGAGTCGCCACGGAACCGTCGTCCAGTGGTACCTCATGGCGAACCCACTGCCAGAGTTGCGCCCGCGAAATCTCCGCCGCCGACGCGTCCTCGAGAGAATCGTACATCGCTACCGACCCCCGACCGCGAAGCCAGGACGTCAGATACTCGAGCGCCACGCACACATTCAGCTCCATGCCGACGCGAGTCACTCGTCCGCCGGTGTCCGCGAGGGACATCAGGTCGTAGGTGCCCACACGGACGTCCTCACGGTACCGGTCCTTGTGGTGCGCGTCCGCACCCAGCACGGCCCCGAACGCCGCTCTGGCGAGCGGTACCAGCCCGGCGTGAGCCACCGATGTGCCGTCGAATCCGTCATGGCTCTCGCGTTCCATCTCAGACCGCACGGCCTCGATCGCGCGGGCGCGGATGTCCGAGTCACCCTCTCCGGGAACGAAGGGGTTCACCCCGCCGATGGCGTGAGCCCCGCGGCGATGACAGGTGCGAACCAGCAGTTCGGTGAACGCTCGCAGAAACGGCACCGTCATGCCCACGTCTCCCCGGTCGGGCAGCGTCAGCTCGGGATAGCGGCCGAACGTCTTGATCGCGCTGAACACGTAGTTCCACCGACCCGCAACGAGCCCGGACGCATGTTCCTTGAGCTCGAAGAGAATCTCCTCCATCTCGAACGCCGCGAGGATGTGCTCGATGATCACGGAAGCCCGAATGGTCCCGTGCGGAATCCCTAACCGCTCCTGGGCGAACGTGAAGACGTCGTTCCACAGACGTGCCTCCAGTCGCGTCTGGAGCTTCGGAAGGCAGAAATACGGGCCGCTGCCCCTCGCCAGCAGCTCCTTCCCGTTGTGGAACATGTGGAGGCCAAAATCGAACAGACTTCCCGACATCGGCTTGCCGCCGACCTTGACCCGGCTCTCGTCGAGGTGCCAACCGCGCGGTCGGACGACGAGCGTGGCGAGGTTGAAGCTGAGCCGATATGGCCGCCCGTCCCTCGCGACGAAGTCGATGTCCCGGCGGATGGCGTCATGCAGGTGGGAGTGTCCTTCGATCACGTTGGGCCAGGTCGGGCTCAGCGAGTCCCCGAAGTCCGCGACGAAACAGTCAGCGCCGGAATTGAGCCCACTCACGATGGCCTGGCGATCCGCCGGCCCGACCATTTCGACCCACCGGCAGTCGAGGTCGTGCGGAGGCCGGGCCACCTGCCACTCGCTGCCCCGCACATCCTGCGTCTCCAGGAGAAACCCGGGCCGTACGCCGGAGTCGATCGCCGCCTGACGTCGTGCGCGAGCCTGGAGGATCGCCTGACGCCGGGGTTCGAATTCGCAATGCAGCGCCTTGAGGAATGCCAGCGCCTCAGGTGTGAGCATGCGTTCAGTGGCGTAGTTCCAGCGCCGGGGAGAGGACGCGCGCCTGGACTGCGTTCGTATCAATTCGGCCTCGGGGGTTCGCTGATGTTCGATCGCCCCACCGCTCCGCCACCCCGCACGAGATCGACGCGGAAACGCAATCGATGTTCCAGCGCACCCTCGTGGAGGCCGCTGGGCCAAGCAGGTGTGCCGGTGCGAGTTATGGGGGGGAGCTCAGGTGAGCACGGCGGCGGGCAAGAGACTCAGGGGCTGAATTGTGGCAGGCTCGCGACTGCCGATTGTCGCGAAAACGGCCGGCGGCAAGACGCAGGCCAGAATCGCCTCGGTGTCCGCGCGGGGGAGTCGGTCTCCCCCGCACGGAACAGTTTCGGGTCTAGCCGATCCCGACCGCCACTCCACCCATGAAGGACCAGGCGCGGTTCTTCGCGCTCTCATCATCGTCGGTGAGGTTGGTCAGACCCAGCGTGTATCTGGCATCCGCGACGAGGGAAACGCCGCCCAGGGGCACCAGGATTCCGGCGCCGAACGCCGCACCGAAATCGGTGCTCTTGGTCTCGATCGGCTCGTCCGGCACGTCCGGGCAGTCCGACTTGAACGCAACGCTGCCCGTCGACTTGAGCTCGCATTTCGACTCGAACGAGATCACCGGGCCCGCGAATACGCTGGGCCGGACGCCGCCGGCATCGCCGAATCGGGCGACGAGCAGCACCGGAATCTCGATGTAGTTCACGCGCAGCTGCGCGCCCTCGCCATCGATGTCCGCCTTGAACCCCTTGCTCGAGTAGAGGCCTTCCGGCTGGATGGCGAACATCTCGCCGAGCCCGATCTGTGCGAACAGGCCGCCGACGAACCCGGTGGCGGACATCGCGTCGACCTCATCGCCGTCGCTGAAGCTGACCGTGGAGCTGTTGATTCCAGCCTTGACGCCGATAAGCGAGTTGCTCTGAGCCGCGAGTCCCGCCGGCACGAGCAGCCCCGCAAAGGCGAGCGCACTAAAAAACTGACGAATCCTGGTCATGATTCCCCTCGTTTTCAATGTTCGTCCGGCACGCCGCCAGGCGCACCTTGCATTTGACCCTGCACATATCAACGGATTTGACGTAAGAACCCGCACAAAGGGTTCGCCGGTCAATCGCGCGAGGCCTCAGGCGTCTGGCCAAGCGTCCGGACTCTGCGCCAGATTGAACCGTCGCTGAGGTCCCTCGCCGGCCACACCCAAGGAGGAACTGGATGTCTCCGAAGTCCCTGCGCGCGCTCTCTCTCGGGGCGCTCCTGACCGTACTCGTCCCGATCGCGCTCCCTACCCCCGTATCTTCTCAGGAGCTCAGGCCGGCGCTGGAGCACGAAGATACGTATCGCTGGAATACGATCGGCGGCCGGGTTCTCTCCGCCGACGGCGTGTGGCTCGCATACGTGATCTCGCCCTGGGAAGGCGACCCGACGCTGGTGATCGCGCGAACCGACGGTACGGCGGAACGTCACTTCCGAGGCAGCCGCCCGGTCTTCACTCGCGATTCGCGGCACGTGGCCTTCACGGTCCCCCCTGTCGAAGCTGTCGTCGATTCGCTGAAGCTGGAGGGCACCGGCCGCGACGACCTCCCCGGCGATTCGCTCGCCGTCGTGACGCTCGGAGAAGCGTTCTCGAGCGAGACGGACGATGCGGGCGTGTTCCGCGCCGGCCCGATCGAGGGCTTTGAGGTCCCCGAGGACGGCGGGTCGTGGATCGCATATCACCTCTCCGAGATCCCGAAGGAGGAGGGTGAGGGCGAGCCGGAAGCGGAGGAGGCCGAGGAGCCGGCTGCGGAGGAAGGCGAAGAGGAGGAGCCCGAGGAAGAAGAGGAGTCGGAGGAATACCAGAAATGGCACAAGATCGAGGACGGGACGCCTCTCGTGCTGCGCGACCTCACCTCCGGATCCGAGAGCACCTACGAGTTCGTGACGTCTTTCGCCGTCGCGAAATCCGGCGACGCGCTGGCCTACTCGACCGGCACGGAGGGCGACGAGTCTGACGGAGAGGCTGCGCCGGACGGCGTGTTCATCGTGGATCCGTCGACCGGTGGACCGACCGCCGTGGCAGCCGGAGAAGGTCACTACAAGCGCCTCGCTTTCGACGAGGCCGGAACGCACCTGGCGTTCCTTTCCGACTCCGGAGACTGGGAGGCCGAGCGCCCAGCCTACGCTCTGTACCGCTCGAACGGGAACGGGGCGGCCGCACTGATCGCCGACGCCTCGACTGCCGGAGTCCCCGGCGGATGGTGGGTGAGCGAGAACGGGACCCCTTCGTTCTCCGAGGACGGCTCGCGTCTGTTCTTCGGCACGGCTCCGCGCCCGGCGCCTGAGCCCGATGAGAAGATCCTGGACGAGGACCGGGTCGCGGTCGACATCTGGAACTGGAAGGACGACTACCTGCAGCCCATGCAGCTCGTCCGGGCGGAGCGCGAGCGGAACCGGACGTACCTGGCCGTCCACCATGACGGGGCGAACGGAATCGTCCAGCTCGGCAGAGAGGACATCCCCGATGTCAGCCGGACGGAGACGGGGGCCGGGGACTACGTTCTCGGCACCAGCGATCTCGCCTATCGTCAGCTCGTGTCCTGGGACGGGAGCTACGAGGATGCCTATTCGATCGATATCGAAACCGGCGATCGCCAGTTGATCGCCCAGGCCATCCATGGCTTCGGCGGAGCGACGCTCTCTCGTGACGGAGGGTGGGTCCACTGGTGGGACGGGGTGGATCGCGACTGGAAGGCCGCGAGCATGACCGGCGGTCCTGTCATGAGCCTGACCGCGGATCTGGACGTGGCGTTCCACAACGAGCTCGATGACCACCCGGATGAGCCGCCCCCGTACGGCAGGGCGGTTTGGACCGAGGGCGACGAGGCGTTGATCGTGTACGACAGGTTCGACGCGTGGCGAACCGACCCGACGGCCGGCTCCGCACCCGTGCGTCTCACCAACGGACGCGAATCGAACACCCGGTACCGAGTAGCGCCGGTCTCCGATGGGACGGGTGGCGGGGGTGGCGGCAACTTCTTCGGCTTCGGCTTCGGCGGCGGTGGTGGGGTGGAGGTACCAAACGGCGAAGTCATGATGAGCACGTTCGATCTGGCGACGCGTGGCGGAGGGTATGCCATGGGCCGGACCGATCAGGCGACCGCTCCCCGGCAGATGGCCTCGGGCGATCTCCGGTACGGGCGTCCGACCAGGGCGCGGGACGCCGAACGGATGATGTGGACGCGCGAGAGCTTCGTCGAGTTCCCGGACGTGTGGATGAGCGACCTCGAGTTCGCCGGAGCGGAGAAGCTCACGGATGCGAACCCACAGCAGGCGGAGTATCGCTGGGGCGACACGGAGCTGGTCTCCTGGACGTCTGCGGACCGCACTCCGCTCGAAGGGATCCTGATCAAGCCGGATGGCTTCGATCCGTCGCAGAAGTACCCGATGATGGTCTACTTCTACGAGCGTTCGACCGACGGCATGCACGCGTATCGTGCCCCGGTGCCCAGCCGCGCGTCGATTCAGTACTCCTTCTATGCCAGCCGGGGGTACCTCGTCTTCGTTCCCGACATCCCCTATGAGATCGGGTACCCGGGCGAGAGCGCGCTGGACGCGGTGGTTCCCGGGGTGCTCTCGTTGGTCGAAGCGGGGTTCGTGGACGCGGACCGCATCGGCGTGCAGGGCCATTCGTGGGGTGGCTACCAGATCGCCTACATGATCACGAAGACCGATCTGTTCGCTGCCGCGGAAGCCGGGGCGCCCGTCTCCAACATGACCAGCGCGTACGGCGGGATCCGGTGGCAGAGCGGCATGAGTCGGATGTTCCAGTACGAGAAGACCCAGAGCCGCATCGGCGGGACCCTGTGGGACGAGCGCGACCGCTACATCCACAATTCGCCGATCTTCTTCGCGGACAAGATCAACACGCCGCTCCTGATGCTCCACAACGACGAGGACGGTGCCGTACCGTGGTATCAGGGCATCGAGATGTTCGTAGCCATGCGGCGTCTGCAGAAGCCCGTGTTCATGTTGAACTACAACGGCGAAGCCCATGGTCTGACACAGAAGAAGAACCAGACGGACTTCACTATCCGGATGCAGCAGTTCTTCGACCACTACCTGCTCGACGCCCCCGAGCCCGAGTGGATGTCCGATGGGATCCCGGCGGTGGACAAGGGCAAGAACATGGGCCTCAAGGTCAAGCGCTCCGCGACATCCGCGCAGGACGCGCCGGCAGCCGGCGGCACACGTCGCGATTGACCGATATCGTCGCTGACCCGCCGCCCGGCCGGTCTCCCGGCCGGGCGGCGGGCATGTTCCGCACGACACTTCGTCACACCTGCCCCGCGTGCGGTGAGGGCGAGCTTTTCGCCGCGGGCTACCGCCTCAACGCGAGATGCTCCGCGTGCGGGCTGGATCTGCTCGGGCGTGACGGAGCGCATTACGGCGGACCGATCGCCCTCGGCTACGGGATCGGCGGAATCGCCGGGATCGGCGTGTTCATGATCCTCCTGCTGCGATTCGGCTTTCAGACCTGGGTGGTCTGGGCCTCGGTCGGCACCGTCGTGCTCTCGATCCTGGCGACGTTCCGCCACTGCAAGGCCTGGTGGACCTGGGGCCTGTACCGGGCGGGTCAACTCGGCCGGGGGCCATCTTGAAGAACCGGAAGTCGAGGTTTCCGCACCCGCTGACGCTGCTCACCGGGTTCATCCTGTTCGCGGCCGCCCTCTCCTACGTGGTACCGGCCGGGCGGTACGACCGGCGAGACGATCCGGTGACGGGCCGGAGCGTCGTTGTTCCGGGGACCTTCCAGGAGGTCGAACCGACGCCGGTGGGGCCTTTCGACGCGATCGTGGCGATCCCGCGCGGAATGATGTCGGCCGGGGAGGTCGTCTTTCTCGTCTTCCTGATCGGGGGCGCGTTCGCCGTGTTCGACGCGACCGGGGCGCTCAGACGTGGGATCGGCTGGCTCATCAGGACCCTCGACGGGCGAGAGATCCTCACGATACCCATCGTCGGGGTCGCGTTCGCGATGGGTGGCATCCTCCAGAACATGCAGGAAGAGATCATCGCGCTGGTTCCGGCGGTCCTGCTCCTCACGCGTCGTCTGGGGTATTCAGCGGTCGTCACGGTCGCCGTGAGCGCCGGGGCCGCCTTCGTCGGCTCGGCGTTCAGTCCGATCAACCCGTTCCAGGTGCAGATCGCACAGAAGGTCTCGGACGTGCCGCTCGCCTCGGGAAGCGCCTTCCGGATCGTGTTCCTGATCCTCGCGCTCGCGCTCTGGCTCGCGTGGACCATGCGGTACGCCGCGCGGACCCGTACGGAGCCGGAAGAGATCGAGTCCACCGAGATGGACGAGGAGCCGACCCGTCGGGACGCGTTGATCTTCGGGATCGTGTCGCTGACGTTCGTGATTCTCGTCTACGGCCTCCTCCGCCTCGGCTGGGACTTCAACGAGATGTCCGCCCTGTTCTTCATCATGGGCATCGTCGTCGGTCTGGTGGGTCGGCTCCGCGTGACCGGCACGGCGGAAGCATACGCGGAGGGCTTCCGCTCGATGGCGTATGCGGCGTTACTGATCGGGTTCGCCAGGGCCATCTTCGTCGTGATGGACGACGGCGGCATCGTCGATACGATCGTCCGCTCCCTCTTCGTCCCGCTCGAGAGCCTGCCCATCGCGGCCTCGGCGGTCGGCATGTCGGTCGCGCAGGCAGTGATCCACGTGCCGGTACCGAGCGTCAGCGGACAGGCCGTGCTCACGCTACCGGTGCTGATTCCCCTGTCGGACCTGCTGGGGCTGTCCAGACAGGTGGCGATACTGGCGTATCAGTACGGGGCGGGTCTGTGCGACCTGATCACTCCGACCAACGGCGCGTTGCTGGCGATTCTGGCGGCGGCGGGGGTGCGCTACGAGGACTGGCTGAAGTTCATGGTCCCGCGCTACCTGGCGCTGATGGCGCTCGGCTTCGTCTCGATCTTCATCGCGATCGCCATCGGCCTCACGTAGTCGGGTCGAAGCGCGACGCGAACCGAACGTCGCACGTCACCCGCGGAAAGGTCGCTCACCCATCACGACCGGTCAGCGCCGGAGGAGGAGTCGGTCGTTGGTTCCGCGACTGGCCAGGTAGAGATCCCGCAGGCCGTCACCATCGAAGTCCGCAAACTCGATGTCGAAGCCGGCCCCGATCGCGCTGGTCGGAAGGACCTCGCCCGGCGCCGCAAGCTCGAACGAGCCACTCCCGTCGTTCAGAAAGACCCGAAAGGGGCGGGCGACGCCTCCGGCCCCGGCGTCGGTCGTCACGATGTCCAGGTCGCCGTCGCCATCCACGTCAACGAAATCGCCGTCGAAGGAGCGGTCGAGGAACGACGGCAGCCGCGAGGCCGTCTCGTCCGTGAAGTTGCCGGCGCCATCGTTGATGAGGACGCGATTCTGCTCGCTGGAGGAGGGGATGAAGGCGCGTACGTTGGCGAACAGGATGTCGAGGTCACCGTCGCCGTCGACGTCACCCAGATCGGCCTCCCGCGTCTCCTCAGTCCCGGATCTTTCGGGTATGCGGTCCGACTCGTCGGCGTATACGCCGACCCCCGTGTTGATCAGAAGGCGGTTGCGGTCTTCGTTCCCCACGAGGAGGTCGAGATCGCCGTCCCCGTCCACGTCGCCGAGCTCGAGGTCTTGAGTGATGTCGAAACGGGTCGGCAGACGGGACGCCGTCTCCTCGACGAAGTTGCCGGCCCCGTCGTTGATCAGGATCGTGTTCTGCCCGTTGTTCCCGATCAGGATGTCGGGCGCCCCGTCTCCACTGACATCGGCTACGACGACCGCATTAGAGATCCCCGTGACCGGCAACCGCCCACCCTCATCCGTGAAGTTGGCCGAGCCGTCGTTGAAGTAGAGCTCGTTCGTGGCGTCATCCTCGCTGACGACCACGACGTCGAGATCGCCATCGCCATCGAAGTCGGCAAACCCCACGTCCTCGCTGTCATGGACGGCGGAAGGCAATCGGGCGCTCCCGTTCGCGAACCGGCCAGCGCCATCGTTGAGCAGGAGGATGTTCGGCTGAAACTCGTGGGCGAGGACGATGTCGAGATCGCCGTCGCCATCGAGATCGGCCGCGCGGGCATCCATGATCAGCCCTCCGAGGCCCGCCGGCAGATTCGCCGCCGAGACGTCGTCGTACAGCGCGGGGGCTACAGGAGGCGGGGGCGGCGGAGGTGGGGGCGGTGGCGCGGGCGAAGTCGCCCCCCCACACGCCGTCAGGCTCGTGGCGACGACGATTGCGAGACGATCGAGCCTGGGCTTCAACGCTGCTCCAGATAAGAGGGCCGGGCGATCGCGTCCGTGATGCCTCCGACCACGACCGACATGTATCGGTTGGTGTTCCCCGGACTCGGGCCAAGTCGCACGACGACCATGTCGTAGGAGGGGATCACGACCGTGTACTGTCCCATGAACCCGGCCGACCAGTACGCGTCCCGTGGAGCCCGCGGCCAGGCGCCTCCACGGTTGAGCCAGAAGAGCCCGCCGTAATTGCGAAGGGGCGCACCCGGTGCGGGCGTGCTGACGAACTCGACCCACCCCTCGGGCAGAATCCGTTCGGGCTCGTCGTCGGCGGCACGGGGCCAGACCCCGTCCCACAGGTGCAGCAGCCCGAAGCGGGCCCAATCCCACGCGCTTCCGAAGTCGTAGCCGCTGATGATGAAGTTCCCCCATGCGTCCGTCTCCAGGACGTAGTTGCGCGCCCCGATTCGGTCGAACAACAGCCTCTGTGGGTACGTCAGCCACTCCTCTCCGCGCGCCTCCGCGGCCTCGCGCACGATGCGGTTGACCGTCAACGGGTCGGAGTTGCGATAGCGGAAGACCTCGCCTGGCTCGCGGTCCATCGGCTGGTCGATCGCGTGGTCGTAGACGTGGATGCCGTCGAAGTAGATCCGGAAGTGCTCGTTCGCCCGGGTCCACGACGAGTCGGCCCCGATCCCCCAGTTCTGGAAGTCGAGCCCGGAGCTCATGTTCAGGATGTCCCGGATTCGAATGGCGCTCCGGGGGTCCCCGGCCTCGTGCCATTCGGCGACCGGAACCGGGTCATCCAGCCCCACATCGATATGTCCGGCCTGAATTGCCGCTCCGAGCAGCGCCGCGGCGATGCTCTTCCCCTGGGACCAGCTGATTTGCGGGGTGTTCCTCGTGAAGCCGTCGGCGTAGCGCTCTCCCAGGATCTTCCCCTGGTAGATCACCATCAGGGCCCGCGTATTGTGGCCGGTCTGCGCCATTGCCCAGTCGAGAGCTTCGTCCAGGGCGGCGAGGTCGACCCCGCCCGGCGTGGACTCGTGGTACGCTCCGACGTCCCCGGTCGGCCACGACGTCGACTCTGGGTCCGGGATGTTTCGCGGGACCTCGATCGGTGTAAACGTCACGTCGTCCATGCCCGCCGGCAGGATCGTGCATCCCTGGTCGTCGTTGTACTCGGCCGACCGCCTCTCGGCCTCCCCTCCCCAGACGGATGCCGTCCGCGTGTCGTAGTCGATCGAGTACTCGAAGTCTTCCTGCCAGTTGAAGTTCGGGAACCGCGCGATGTCCTGCGCAAGTACACGACTGGCGTCGCGAGGGTGGTCACGGCCGACGACGAAGACCCCGGAGCAGAGATGATGGGCGGCCATGGCGGCGGTGTGCGTGAGCACCTCGGTCGGGTCGTACTCGGTCTGCGCGTGCCCGGCAGCGGGCAGCGCGAAGAGCGCGGCGATAGCGCCGA
>JAOTZH010000252.1 GCA_029861425.1 Gemmatimonadota bacterium | reverse complement strand
GGATGGGCGTACCGTCGTGGTCGAGTTGAATCGGCAGATCGTCAGGCGAAACGAGATTGCGGATACGCGGCTCGAGGCGGGCGACCGGGTCGAGCTGGTCCAATTCGTGGGAGGCGGTTGACGTGGGCTCATTCGAGGTCGCGGGCGTCGAGCTCGAGTCCCGGCTGATCGTCGGGACCGGCAAATACTCAGACCCCGAGACAATGGTCGCGGCCATTCGTGCCTCGGGCGCCGAGATGGTGACGGTCGCGGTGCGTCGAGTCGACATCGAGAACCCGCAGAAGGACGATATCCTGCGGCAGCTCGATCCGGACGAGTTCATGCTTCTCCCGAACACGGCAGGGTGCTACTCGGCGGAAGAAGCGATTCGGTTCGCTCGCCTGGGGCGCGCGTCGGGCATGAGCGACTGGGTGAAGCTCGAGGTGATCGGTGACCCTGACACGCTGCTGCCCGACACGGAAGAGCTGCTCGTCGCCACGCGGACCCTCGTGGCGGAAGGCTTCACCGTGCTCGCGTATACGAACGATGACCTGATCACCGCCCTGCGACTCCAGGATCTCGGTGCCGCGTCGGTCATGCCCCTCGCCTCGCCGATCGGAAGCGGGCTCGGACTGTTGAACCCGCTCAACATCCGGCTGATCAAGTCGCGGCTGGAGGTGCCCGTCATCGTGGACGCCGGTGTCGGTACCGCCTCGGACGCCTGCGCCTCCATGGAGCAGGGGGTCGACGGCATCCTCATGAACACGGCGCTCGCGGAGGCTCGCGATCCAGTCCAGATGGCGACGGCGATGCGTCTCGCGGTCGACGCGGGTCGCCGGGCGTACCTCGCCGGGCGGATGCCCGCGCGGGAGTACGCGGTGCCCTCCAGCCCGGTCGAAGGGCTTCCGGAGTCGGCCATCCTGCCTTGAACCCACGAGCCGCCGCCCACAGGATCCTGGCCGAGACGCGTCAGGGGTCCTTCGCCGACCAGGTCGCCGAGCGGGTCCTCCCGCTGGTAGCCCAGCGCGACCGCGGACTCGCACTCGAGATCGCGTACGGGTGCCTCCGTCTGCGCGCGCGTCTCGATCGGCGCATCGAGGCGTGCACGGATCGGCCCCTGAAGCGCATCGAGGCTGAAGTCCTGGATTGGCTGCGCTCCGGAACCTACGAGCTGACCGAGCTCCGGACGCCGTCGCACGCCGCGGTCAACGAGACGGTGAAGCAGGCACGGCGAGCCGGCAGCGGAGCGGGCACCGGCTTTTTGAACGCGGTGTTGCGAGCGGTCGCGTCGGACGAGAGCGACCCGTTTCCCGATGCGCGCGAAGACCCCGTTGGACACATGTCGACACACGGGTCCCACCCGGAGTGGCTCGTCCGCCGGTGGCTCGAGCGGTGGTCGAAACACGAAGTCTCCGCGTTGATCAACCACGGCAACCGTCCCCCACCCGTGGTGGTCCGGCTAATCGCCGATCTTCCGCCCGATGCTCTCGCGGCGGTGGCTCGCGACGGCGTCGAGGTCGCCGCCCTGCCGCCGTGGCCGCGATCCTACCGGCTCGAGCGGGGGACCCCCGTGGAGGCCCTCGAGCGCCTCCCTGCGGTCATCCAGGACCCTGCGGCGTCCGCGGTGGTAGACTGTCTGGGTGACGAGATCCGCGCGCCGGTGTACGATGCCTGTGCCGCCCCGGGAACGAAGACGATGGGACTGGCCGCGCGAACGAACGGGATCGTGGTCGCCGCCGACGCTTCGCGGCGGCGGATCGGTCGCGTCCGGGCCGTGGCGGCTCGACTCGGCCTGCCGGTCGCGACCGTCGTCGCAGACGCCCGCGGCCCAGCCCTGGCGTCCGCCGCCACGGTGCTGGCCGACGTGCCGTGTACGGGCACCGGCGTGCTTCGGCGCCGGCCTGACGCCCGGTGGCGACTCGACCGTGACAGCCTCGCGGAGCTCGTGGAGCTCCAGCGCGAGATACTCGACGGGTGCGCCGGGATCGTGGAGGAGGGTGGGACGTTGCTGTATTCGACATGCTCGCTCGAGTCGGAAGAGAACGAGATGCAGGTGGAGGCCTTCTTGTCGCGGACTCCCGGGTTCGCGCGAGATGAACTGCGACCCGGCGATTTCCCCAACGGCTGCGTGACCCCGGCCGGAGACCTCTTCGTGCGTCCGTGGGCGCATGACGCCGACGGCTCCTATGCCGCTCGACTGAGGCGAGTCGGGTGAGCTTCGAGCGCCGACGCACCCCCGCCTTCAATCTCTCGACGCCGCGGCTCCCCTCGCTCGAGCTTCTCAAGGGCCCGCTCGCGCGCGCGGCGATTGTCACCCTGGCGACGTTTATCGTCGGGTACTTCGTCGCGGCGAACTGGCTGTTTCCGGCGGCCGAAGATCCGACGGACGCGACCTTCGTCGAGCTACCCGACCTGGTCGGATCGGAACAGTCGGTGGGTGAGGCCCGGCTCGGCGAGTTGGGGCTGGCCTCCATGGTCTCCACCACCCTCCACCATGCGGACCTCGTTTCGGGCACGATCGTCGCCCAATCCCCGCTTCCGGGTCAGGTCGCGAGACCCGGCGATACGGTGCGTATCGTACTCAGTAGCGGCCCCGAAGCCCGTGTCGTTCCTGAGCTCACGGGCCTCGCGGGTCCCGAGGCGGCCAGGCTGCTTCGAGGCTTGGGGTTCGAGGTGCAGATCTCGCGGCGCCGTGAGCCAGGGGCGGCCGCCGGGGCGCTGGAGACCGATCCGCCCGCTGGCACCAGGGTCTACATGCCGGCGGAAGTGGAGCTGGTCGTGAGCGAGGGGGCCCCGATCGTCGACGTCCCGGATCTGCTGGGACGACACATGAACGATGTCGGCGGAATCCTCGAGGAAGCGGACCTCCAGCTCGGCGCGATCCGATTCCGGGTGGTCGCCCCTGAAGCGCCGGGAAGAGTCATCTCCCAGAGTCCTGCGCCCGGCTCGGCTCTTAGAGGGGGAGGCTTTGTCACCGTGGTCGTCGCGGGCCAGCCGCCCGACTCCATGGCTGCGGACATCGCCGACGAGGCCATACCGCCGCTGTCGGCCGACACGTCCGGTGTCGTGTCGGGTGGGGCCCGCTAGGTGGACCTCCAGTCCATGTTCATGGAGAAGTGGCCTTACAAGATCGCCGCGATCGTCCTGTCGGTCCTGGTCTGGCTGAACGTCACGGCGAATCGGGAGACCCAGGGTCGCCCTATCTCGACGCGTCTCGAGGTCGAGGTGCAGGACAGCGCCTGGGCGATCAGCGACGTACAGGCGGAGGTCACCACGATCTTCCAGGGTCGAAGCGGCGACATCGTCGCTCTGATGAACGCTCCGGTGCTGCGCGCCTCGATCGAGTCCGTCGAGGATTCGATCGTCGAGCTGACCCTAGACGTCGAGGACGTAGAGTACGACCGCTCTTTGAGCGTGCTTGCGACTTCGGTCTCTCCGCCGCGCGTGTCCGTGCGTCTCGAGCCCCGCGTAGTTCGCATGGTGCCGGTGCTTCCCATGAACGAGGCGACACCCGAGGACGGCTTCGCGGTCGCTCGAACCCTCGTCCTACCGGATAGCATTCGGTTATCCGGCCCCGCATCCGCCGTGGAGCCCGTCGTGGCCGTGGCCACGGAACGACTCGATCTCGGCCAAATCCGCGAAACGGTCACCCGCACGGTGGGGCTTCAGGCGCCCGAAGGACCTCCGAGCATGACCCTGCAGCCAGAGCAGGTGACGCTAACCGTCGAGGTGGACTCGCTCATCGTTCGTCGCTTCCAGCTCACGGTGCTCATCGCCGGTGATGGCGCGGCTGGCGTCGCGGTGGATCCGCCCGTCGTGGTCGTGGACGTGACAGGTGCCGCACGCATCGTCGCTTCGCTCGCTGCCGCCGACCTATCGGCCACCGTCCGGATCGCGGGCACCCTCACGGCCCCGCAGACATCCCCGGTGCAGATCCGGCTCCCGGCTGGCGTGAACGTCCGAGCCATCGCCCAGCCCGCTGAGGTGACCGTGACGCCCCCGTCAGCCCCGGAGCGCGGATCGGCCGACCCCCGCGGCGGTGCGCTTCTCTTGCCTCGGGGTCTGTTGCGGTGATCGGACCGGTCCTCGGGATCGAGACGTCATGTGACGAGACGTCCGCCGCGATCGTGGAGGGAGGGAAGATCAGGGGGCTCGCGATCGCCTCCCAGGATGCGCA
>JAOTZH010000085.1 GCA_029861425.1 Gemmatimonadota bacterium | reverse complement strand
GGGTGGTGAAAGCGACCACCCGGTCGATGCCCACCCGCACCAGATCCCGAACCGCCTCTTCGAGATCCTCCGGTCCAATCACCAGATAGATCTCCGTCGACTCGTCGGTGACCACCGAGCCGGCGGCGGTGTTGAACGAATTCGTTAGCGGGATGTAGATCGAGCCCGGCAGGTGTGACGCCATGAACTCCGAACGATCCGCCCGGGTGTCGATGACGACGGAACTCGACCGGTCCAGCTCCGCGAGCTCGCGCGCGGGCACCGCGCGTGGCTCGGGCAGACGACCGAGAACGGGGGGGCCGTCCCGGTTCCACGCCTTCATCTGCGCGAAGTACATGGGCGGTTCCGGCTGACCCTCGAGGATGTACTCGACAAAGTGATCGGCACCTCTGGCGGCGGCCTCGAGAGCCGGGCTGAACCGCTTCTCATAGCCCACCGTGCTCTCGGGGACAGCACCCAGCGATTTCCCACATGCCGAGCCCGCGCCGTGACCCGGCCAGACCTGAAGAAACTCGGGAAGCTCGAGGAACCGTTGGACGGACTCGTGCAGGCGGCGAGCGGACGGCTCCATGGCCCCGGCGACATTGGCCGCCTTCTCGAGCAGGTCGGGCCGACCGAGGGCCCCGACGAATACGAAATCCCCGGACACGATACCCATGGGCACATTCGCTCCGGCCCCTCCGTCGGTGACCAGAAAGCTGATGTGCTCCGGAGTGTGACCGGGCGTGTGTAGCGCTTCCACGTGGATATTGCCGATGTCGAAGGCGTCCCCGTCGTGGAGAACCACGGCATCGTAGCTCCCCTTCTGGAGCCATCCGTACTGCCAGTCGTCGTCGCCGTCGCCGGACACGTAGACCCGGGCCCCGCGCTCGGCGAACTCCCGGACTCCGGAAACGAAGTCCGCGTGGATATGGGTTTCCGTCGCGGCGACGATCTCGAGCCCTTCGGCCTCGGCCGCCGCGACGTACCGATCGATGTCACGCTCCGGATCGATGATGACGGCTTCGCCGGTTTGCTGGCACCCGATCAGATACGCGTACTGCGCGAGCTTCGGGTCCGTGATCTGTCGAAAGAACATGTGACTTCTCCTTGATGCGCCCCGAGGGGCACGGACTCACAACGGTCGGGGTCCCGGAAACCGGTCAGGAATCGGTATTCTCCAGAGCCGAGATCACGAGTGCTCTCAACTCTTCGTCGGCATCGCGGACATCCAGGGTGCGAAGGCCGGTGAGCCGCTCGACCAGCTCGATACCGGCATGCGTGCTCGCGGTGATCCCGGTCACCAGGTCCGGGCGCCTGTCGAACGCGTGGACGACGCCGAGCACCGCGTACGGGTCGGACGCGGCGAGGACCGTGAGCCGGACGGCGGATCCGAGCGCGGCCACGGCCGTCTCGCCGTTGTAGGGCTCGAGAGGCGAGGCGCCCGCCTCGATCACCGCGACATCGACGCCGGACGTCGCGATGCGTGTGAGAAGATGCTGGGCGGCGTCCCGATAGCGCACGGGGTCGCATACGCTGGAAGGCAGCCCCGCGTCGACGAAGTCGATGATCGGGTCGGCCCCGGCGTCTCCCATCGAAAGGATGTCTCGATAGCGCCCGGCGCCGGTGAGCTTCGCGCCCGCGACCCGAAGACCAGCCTCATGTAGAAGCCTCACGATGACGCGGGCCGCCGTCGTCTTGCCGGCGGACATCGAGGTTCCGATCACCAGAATCGTCGGCGTCCGGTAGGGGACGGGCTCCAGGTCCGGCACGAAGTCGGTCATCCGCACGACGCTACCCTCGCGCGACGCGTGTCCGAGGTATCGTACCCTCGCCAGAGATCCGAGCACCGCGGAGACGGAGGTGGCCTGCCCCATCAGCCCGGCCCCGGTGAGCATGTGCATGTTCAGATCGGGGCCGATGCTTCGCCAATCGCCGGTCGCCTCGAGCGTCGCGTGGCGCACCCCGAGTGCGCCCATGAGGAGGTCGCCGCGATCGTAGGACGCCAGCCGACCGGTCGAAAACTCGACCCTGTTCTGTTGCCCCGGGTCGATCACCTCGGCCAGCACGTAGTCCGACGTGCGCCAGGCCTCCCGGTCGACCGCCTCCACATCGAACCCGTCCGACTCAAGGTCGGAGATCCTCGCGAGCGATCCGAACAGGGGCCGACGGTTCACGGCCGGTGCGCTCTGCTACTCCCGCGGCTTGGCGAGCAGGCCGGCGAGTAGCGCCGCCCGCTCGAGCACGCGGTCGACAAGAACGAACTCGTGTGCCGCGTGTGCCCCGTCCCCGACGGCCCCGAGCCCATCCAGAGTGGGAGTGTACTGGCTCGTGATGTTCCCGTCGGACGCGCCTCCCGCGCCACCCTCTTCCAGGGCCAGGCCAAGCTCGTCGCCCACGTTGCGAGCCGCCTCCCACAAGGCGGCATTCCGCTCGGTCCGTTCGAGCGGGCGGCGGCGGATGCCACCGATCACCTCGAGCCTGGTCCCGGGGACGGTGGCCTCGAGACCCCTGACGACGCGCTCGACCTCCCGAGCGTCCTCCACGGTCCACACCCGCACGTCCACCTCGGCTGTCGCGCGCGCCGCAACGACGTTCGGGCGCACGCCGCCCTCGATCGTGCCCACGTTCACGCTGATCCCGCGATCGGGGTCCGCGAGTTCGTGGAGCGTGCGAATGACGTTCGCCAGCTCGAGAATCGCAGACGCGCCTTCCTCGGGCGCCAGGCCTCCGTGCGCGCTCTTCCCGTGGACGTGGATCGTGAAGCCGCCCGCACCCTTCCGGCGAGTCTTGATCTTCCCGTCCGTTCCCAGAGCCGGTTCGAGGATGAACGCACGATCCGCGGACTTCGCCAGATCGACGATCAGGTCGTGCGACTCGGGGCTTCCGATCTCTTCATCCGACGTGATGAGAAACGTGGGCGCGACCGCCGGCTCGACGCCGACCTCCCCCAGCGCCCGCAGGGCGAAGATCCCGGCCGCCAGTCCCGCCTTCATGTCGAAGGTGCCCGGGCCACTGAAGACGTCGCCGTCGATGTCGATAGGCATCTGCTGCAGGGTGCCGAGGGGCCACACGGTGTCCATGTGTCCCACCAGAAGCTGTCGAGGGGCGCGATCTGCACCAGGTGTGGTGCCCAGAAGGTGTCCGCCGGTGGTTTTGCCCTGCACGTGCTCGACCGCCAGTCCGACCGAAGTGAGCGCGTCGGAGAGGTGGCCGCGCACCTCGGCCTGGCTCTCGGGCACCGTGGACGGCGACTCGGCGGCGACGATCGAACGCAGGAAGTCGACGAACTCCGACTTCCAGCCACGAAGCCGATCCAGCGAATCCGCCGCGATTCCCGTCGCTTCGACACTCAACGGCGAAAGCCCTCCGGAAACGGGAACACCTGCGTGTCTCCGACGGCCGCAAAGCGTCCCGGCTCGATGTAGGCGAGGAGAGGGTTGACGCGAAGCCGCGCCTCCGGATCTTCGTCACTGGTGATCAAGGCGGCCTCGTGCGCGTGCGCCGCGACCACGCGTCCCGCGATCAGGCTGTTGACTCCGAAGCCGTCGATGATCCGATCGAGCTCGCACTCGAGGTAGAGGTCGCAGTCTATGACCAGCGGGGCGTCGATCACCGTGCCCGGGAATACAGGCAGTCCCTCCAGCACGGGCTTGCCCCCTTCCCAGCCTTCGCGCGGAGCCGCGGCGAGCGAGGCCAAGACAATCTGGTCGGGTCGCGGGAAGCTCACGGTGAATCCGCCGTTCGCCTTCGCATTGTGGTACGTGGCATGGCGGTCGGCGCAGACGAATCCGAAATGGCCTTCCCAGCTCAGGGGCCCCGCCAGATGCTTCGGGGCCAGATCGTAACCGTCGGCCTCCCTGGTTCCCACGATCACCAGAGGGGCCACGCGGTACACCCGGCCCCACAGCCCCTTGTCCGGATCGATCGACGTCACGCCCTCGGGAAGGTCCGTGGCGCTCACGTCCCCACCTCCAGTTCCCTCTCGATCAGGGCGCGATGCGACTCGTAATCCGGCCGGTCGGGAATCCCACCCTCCTCCTCGACCTCCTCGCGCAGACGTCGGCGGTAGTCCGACGCCGCGGTCTCGTCGCCCGCGAAATCCGCCACCCGAGCCGAGAGAATCAGACCGAGCAGGTTGTCGGGCTCCGCGTCGCCGATGTCCGCGGCACTGAGCCGAGCTGCAGTCGAATCGCCCATAAGGAGCTGCATGAGCCCCATATGAAAGCGTGCGTCGGCGTCGAGATCGTCGGACGGAACCGCCGCATACGCCTGAAGGCCCATGTCGAGAAAGAACGAGGCGCGCTCGTAGTCGCCACCCTCATGCTCGCGCATCGCCCGCTCGAACAATCGGTCCGCCGCCTGACGGGGGGTCA
Organism: Gemmatimonadota bacterium; assembly: GCA_029861425.1. Lineage (GTDB taxonomy): Bacteria > Gemmatimonadota > Gemmatimonadetes > Palauibacterales > Palauibacteraceae > Palauibacter. Next base: position 10,986 of record JAOTZH010000085.1, on the reverse strand, counting down.
TCGAAGAGAGCTCCTCCAGGCTGGGCATTCCGGCGTCCGCCGTGGATCCTCCTGAGGCCTCCCTCGGCGTCGGGATGCCTCCCGTTGCCGTCATGTCGCCGGTACGGGGCACCGAGCCGCGCTGAACGAGGATGGCGATCACGAACGAGAACAGAGCCAGGGCGGCGGCCGCGAGGATCCAGGGCATGAAGGCGTTTGCCGGCTTCGAGGGCCGCGCCCCGACCGCCTTCCCGCATTCGGCGCAATACATCGCGCCGGGGGCCAGTGCCGCGCCACATCCTCCGCACGCGGACTCTACCCCGAGCCGCGTGCCGCACGCCGGACAAAAGTTGCCGGCTGCGGGTCCCCCGCAGGCGGGACAGAATCCAACCGGGTCGCCGCTCACGGCCGATCCGCCCGGTCGCCGAGCCTGGCGGTCGTCGTCATCCGGGCCTCGTCCCGCAGGAACGTGATCTCCACCTGCTGCCCCGGCGCGTGTTTCGCGAGCGCGTCGGTCATACCCTGAAGATCGTCGACGGAGTGTTCTCCGATCCCGAGCAGGATGTCGCCCTTCTGCAACTCGGCCTCAGCGGCCGGGCTTCCTGCGGTCACTCCGGCCAGCAGGACACCCTTGTCCACCGGTGTGAAGTCGGGCACCGTGCCGAGCCACGCACCATACCCCCCGGCTCGATCACCCGGTTCACCCACTCCCGGAATGACCGTGAGGCGAGTGGGCCGGTTCGCCAGGAGGTCGGCGACGTTTGCCGTGAAGCTCGCGATCCGCCCCAACCCCTCCTCGTCGATGAACTCCCAGTCGTCGGTGTCCCGGTGGTAATCGCGGTGCACGTTCGTGAAGAAGTGCAGGACCGGGACGTCGGCGGCGTAGAAGGACGTATGATCGCTGGGTCCATACCCGGCGTCTTCATATGCGAGCGGGATGTCGAGCCCCTCGTTTGCCTCGGGGATCAGCGTCTCCCACTCGGGGGCGGTCCCCATGCCGTAGACGATCATGGCTTCGTCATTGAGGCGGCCGACCATGTCGAGGTTCACCATCGCCAGCGTCCGCGCAAGCGACACGGTCGGATTGCGCGCGTAGTAGCTCGAGCCGATCAGACCGAGTTCCTCGCCCGTAAACGCGATGAAGAGGATCGATCGGGCCGGTGGCGGACCGGCGGAAAGGATCTTCGCCGCCTCGAGCATCGCGGCCACCCCGGAGGCGTTGTCGTCGGCGCCGTTGTGAATCTCGCCCGTTTCGCCTGTGCTCCCGAACTCGCCGAAGCCGAGATGGTCGTAGTGGGCACCGATGACCACGACGGACCCCGAAAGATCCGTATCTGCCCCGCGAAGCATCGCGATCACGTTGCGACCGGTCCCGGCGGGAGCGTGCGGCTGCGTCACGCTGGCCAGATCGAGCTCCTGAAAGAAGCCGTCGTCGCCCGCGGGCTCGAGCCCCAGAGCGGCGAACCGCGTGGCGATGTAGTCGCCCGCGCACACCTCGCCGCTGCTACCCGCGAACCGGCCCTGCAGCGAATCGTCCGACAGGTACCGCACAGTCTCGATCGGACGGGGATTCTCGTTGTCGAAGCCGGGACAGTTGAAGGAGGGTCTCAGCTCTCCGGGGGGCGTAAGCCCCGATAAATCCTGCCCGACCAGCGGCTGACTGGTGCCAAGAAGCAGCACGAGCGCGCCGAGCCGCGATGAAGCTCTCATGTACCGGCCCCCCCTTTGTCGCGATCGATATTCCGAGATGACGTCGAACTCGTACGTCACGGCGGAGGGATTTGATCCCCCGTGTGGCAGACTCCACAAGATATCGTGCTGCGGGCCGCCAGGCGCGTCGGATCGAAAGAGGGCCCGTGCGGGCTTATTCGCAGACCGGCCTTCGCCGAGTGACATCTCAGACAGGAGGTCTGCTGATGGCAACTGGCGCATCCCTCCATGCCCTGTCGCGCGGCGCGGCCATGCTCGAAGAACCAGTTCGGCTGCGCGTCGTGGAAGGCACCTCCCGCCCCGCCACCCACACCCACCGCGAAACCGCTGCTCTCATGACAATCGCGGCAGAAGACCTCGGTGGAATGACAGTCGGCACAATTGGTTTGAAGCGAGAATGACTCGGCCCCGTGACGGGTGACGAAATTGTCCGGGTGATACCCGGGTCGCGGCTCCGGCGGAAGCGTCCCGACCGGTGGCGCCCCGGGTGAGTGGAGGAAGAGTGCGGCGTCCGACTCGGGCGCGCCGCCAGCGGTGCCAACAGAGTTGGCGGACTCGTTCGCCGAACGTTCGTGACACGCGGCGCACTGGTCCTCGAGATGGCATGACGCGCAGCTCGGCATGTCGGACGCTACGGCTGCCCCGTGCCGGGTCCCGAAGTCCGGGAGGTGTCCCGGCGGTCGAGTGGGTGCGATCACCACTCCGACCGGCCCGTCCACCGGAGTCGTCGGCAGCACCGCAATGGCATCGTTCCGCACGTCTCTGTGGCAGGTCCCGCAACTGGTCTGGGTGTGGCAGGTCGCGCAGGCCGCCGGTTCGGTTCGAGCCTCCTCTCCGTGGACGAAATCCCAGCCCGTAAGGTCATGATCCGGAGGTTCGGGCCATTCTCCGGTCGAGTCCGCGAGCAGAGACTCGACCCGCGGGTCCGGGGCCAGCTGCTCGATCGTGGGGACGTCGGACGCGTTCAGATGGCACCGGGCGCAACTCTGCCTCGCATGGCACACCGCACAGGTCGACACGTCGAGATCCGCCGCGCCGTGTTCGAGAACGAACGTGTCCGATTCGTGAGTCGGCGGCTCGGGGAAGGCGGCCACCCTCGCCTGGCTGATCTCCGGCGAATCGACCAGCGACACATGGCAGTCGCTGCAGTCCGCTCCCGGATCGAGGTGCACCTCGACCTCGTCCGCGTGGCAGCCCACGCAGGTCTCGGGGGCGGCGCGTCCCACGGCCATCCGTGGCCCGCCCGGTTCGACCGGACCGTGACAATCGGCGCAGGCGAGCGTCGCCTCTTCGGCCCGCTCGACGAGCTCAACGTGCTCCACGTGCGAGTACACGAGGTTCGAGGGCGTCGGATCTGGCCCGAGCCACTCGACGGTCTCCTCCCGGACCCCATCATGACAGCGGGCGCAGTCGCCCGCGGTCACGGAGTAGAAACGTTCCGTCGCGCCATCCGGGATCCCGCCATGGCAGCCGAGACAGGTCGGGAAGAGCCCCGCGTGCTCTTCATGCGGGAACGGCTCCGCCCGAGACATGGACAGCAGCGCGCTCGTGGCGAGCGAGAGAGCCAGCAACGCGCCTCCCACCGTTCGGCCGATCATCGGTCGGCTCCGGAGGCAGCGGTGACACCCCGTACGCCCGGCTCGACTCCGAATCGGTAGGACAGCGAGCTGTACACGCGCGCCTGCGTCCAGTCACCGTCCGCGGGCCTTTCCTCCACGCCGATCCGGTAGAACCCCGCACCACCGCTGATCGTGAAGTCCCCGACGTCGATGCCGCCATCGAGGCCGACCCCGGAGACAATCTGCTCGTTCAATCGGAACTCCCCGAACGTCTGGGTGATTGACCCGCGTACGGATAGATACCCGATTTCCCCGAAGTATCGACCGGCTCGCAGATCGCCGCCGAAGCGGGCGGCGCCGAAGCCGGCCTCGGCCCGATAGCCGCCTGACGCGAACCACGCCGCCTGCTGCCAGTTCGCGTTCGCGAACGCTCGCCACCCGTCGTCACGCACGGTAGAGCTCGCCGGGCCGGCGTTCGTCTCCTCATAGTCACGGTACGCTCCACCACCCTCCACGCGCAGACCCAGACGCGGGTGGGCCCACGCCACGGACACCCGCCCTTCGTTGAAGCCGACCGGACTGAAAGCCCCCCAGATGGTCCAGAGCTCGAAGAAGGGCGATTGATGCAGTCCTTCAGCGACGAGCTCGAACCCGGCGGCAATGGGCGTATTGAGCCGCAGTCGGAGCTCGTTGAACTGCTCGAACGACCAGTCGTACTCGCTCGAGAGCTCGACGACAGTGCGATCGAAGATCGCCCTGGCGTCCAGTGCGAGCCGCTCAGAGTAGATCGCCAGGCGATCCGTGCGAATGTCGCGCTGATAGCTCAGCCTCCCGGAGAGAACCCGTCCCAGCCGCCCCCCCACTTCGGCCCCGAAGAGGAAGCCGCGGTCATCCGGCGCCAGCGGATCGGCGCGCGAGACCAGGTCGCCGGAGCGCGGGACGTTGAGCCCCCGTGGCAAACTCCACCCCCCGTAGACCTCGACCCAGAGCGGGCTCCAGCGCCGCCAAAGAAACGAGCCGCCGTCGAAGTTGTAATACCCGAGCCCGTCGGTACGAAACACGCGTCCGACCCGGGCGCGGTAGTCCCCGCGATCGTAGTCCACGTACGCGCTCACGACCTCGAACTTCTGGGTCGACAGGGGCCAGAACTGATCGCTTCCGTAGCGGCCGCGAAGGTGCACCCGCCCGGACAGCCCCTGCACCGTCGTCCAGCCCGTCGCGAGCACGTCCTGGGTCGTCGCGAAGACCGACTCGAGCTCGTCCGCCCGGTACCAGCGACAATAGTCGCCCTGGACGCAGGTGACGGTTGTCCCGTCGGCGAGTCGTCGTCGGAGTCCGCCGCCCTCGACGTCTTCGTCGGGAAGGCTGTCTCGCACCAACGGCCGCATGTCCAGGTAGTTCGTCCCCACCCGCACTTCTCCCCGATACCCCTGGGCTCGACCATCGGCCGGAAGGCAGAGAAGCGCCGTGAGCGAGCCGGCGACCGCGAGGGGAAGTGCGAAGCGAAGGGTCATGGATCGCGCCCGGTGCCCGGGCCTGGATCTCCGCTCAGGATGTGGCAGTCCGCGCAGGGCTGCGCCGGCTCGTGCTCACGCTGTGCGACGTGACACGAGATGCAGAGGTTTCGTTCATCCACGAGCCCGGCGTAGTCCAGTCCCTCGGAGACGTGGCAGCCGGCGGCCCCGCACCCGGCCAGATCCCGGTGCACCTCCGGTGGGTGCGCAGTCGTGGTCGGCTCGGCGTGGCAAGCCGTGCATTCCACGCCCCGCTGGTGGTGCTCCACATGACAGGCCGTGCATTCCTGCCGCACGAGCAGCTCGGCGCCTCCGGTGTGACAGTCCGCGCATTCCACCTCGCCGTGCAGATCATGATCGAAAGTCAACGACCGTGTCGTCGGCTCTACGACCGAAAGCCTGAACGTCACCAGCTGCCGCAGTGGCTCGGGTGTCAGCTCGGCGGGGACATGACAGCGATCGCAACCCGAGAGGCCCACCTCCACGTGGTGGCAACCAGCGCACCACTGACGGTTCGCTGCCGTCGTCGCCTGCCCGCTCCCGTGGCAATCGTCGCAGACAAACGTCGAGTGCTCGTCGTGTTGAAAGCGGGCCAGCTCGGACCGGGCCTGCTGGGCGGCGAGCTGTGGCGACGACAGGGCGAGGAACGAGAGGGTCATGAGCACCGCCCCGCCCGGTCGGATCCGGCCCGGTTGAAACGGTCGGAGCCTCACGTCGCCGGAGCCAGATCGGGGACCGCCTCGGTATACCCGAGGTAGGTCATGAAGAGCATGAACGCGATCATCGCGATCCACAGATAGGGGAGCAGGCTGAACGCCGGGTGCGCCGGCTCGTCGCCCCGCCGCCGATCGATGAACGGCACCATGAACAGGACGAGCGCGGCGACCGCGAACGACATGATGCCGACGACTTCGCCTTCGATCCCGAGGATATGAGGCGGCAGGTACTTCAGCGTCTGGAACATGAACACGAAGTACCATTCGGGCTTGATCCCGGCCGGCGCAGGCGCGAACGGGTCGGCTTTCTCTCCGAGCTCTGCGGGAAAGTACGCGGCGAGCGCCGCGATCAACGCGAGGGCTACCAGCCACCCGACCAGATCGCGAAGAAGGAAGTTGGGCATGAACGGCAGGGGGCGACGTCGCGCGGCCTCCTTTTTTACGCTCGGCGGGGTGCTCATCCCGAGTTTCTGGACGAGAAACAGGTGCAGGGCCAGTAACAGGAACACGAGGGTCGGCAGCACTGCGGCGTGAAACGCGTAGAACCGCGTGAGGGTCGCCCCGCTGACATCGTCCCCGCCTCGAAGGATCCTGAGCATCCCTTCTCCGACCACGGGTACTACTCCGACGATCTGAGTCCCGACGCGAGTGGCGAAGTACGCGAGCTGATTCCACGGAAGGAGGTAGCCGGTGAACCCGAACGCGAGCATGAGGACGAACAGACCGGCTCCGGTCAACCACGTGAGCTCCCTGGGAGGCCGGTAGGCCCTGAGCAAAAGCACGCTGAACATGTGCAGGAACAGCGTGACTATCACGAGGTTGGCGGCCCAGTGGTGGATGGAGCGGATGAGCCAGCCGAACTTGACGTCGGTCATGATGAACTGGATCGACTCGTAGGCTTCTGACGCGCTCGCCCTGTAATAGAAGAGCAACAGAATCCCGGTCACGATCTGGATGAGGAACAGGAAGAGGGTCATCCCGCCGAGGTAGTACCAGATCGTGTGCTTGTGGACCGGCACGTCCTTCTTTCTGGCCATCCGTTCGAGCCCGGCGAGGCCGAGTCGACGATCGAACCAGTCCCAGAGGCGACCGCGGCGCGGTCCGTCGGTGCTCATCAGGCGTCTTTGGTCACGATGATCTGGTCATCCTGCTCGATCACGACGTATTCCTCGAGCGGGCGCGGGGGTGGCCCCTGCACGTTGGTTCCGTTGAGGTCGTAGTGGCCGTTGTGACAGGCGCACCAGATACGGCTGATGTCATCCCGGTACTGCACGATACAGTCGAGATGCGTGCACATCCCGTCGAACGCCTTCAGCTCGCCGGCCGGGGTACGGATCAGCATCCCGGGGCGTGAACCGAACCGAAACACCTGACCGCTGTTCGCCGCCACGTCCCGGGCTCGAATCGGCAGGGTGACCTGATTCGTGGTCGACTCCTCGAGCTCCGGCGGAACGAGGAATCGCGTGATGGGATACAGCACGGAAGCGCTGAGTGCCCCGGCCCCCGTCCCGAGCAACCAGTTGAGGAAGCGGCGCCGCCTCGGAGGTCCTGGCGGTCCGTTATCGTCGCGCTTCGGCTCGCGCACGAGCCCGTCGCTTCCCTCGCTCATTCCGCGGTCTCCGTCGCCGAATCGAGTTGCTGGCTCATCCCATCTCCAGTTCGCGGATTCGCAGGATCAGACCGATGACGAGCACGAAGATGACCACCGCCGACACCGCAAGTCCCAGTCGGCGGCTGGAGAGCTCGACGAAGGCCCCTTCGCCCGCCCCGAACCCCGCGTCCGCCAGGGCCAGTCCCTCGTCGATCTTCGCGCCAACCGAGTCTAGCCGAGCCGAGTGCATGACCGCACGCGCGCTCACGAGGGCGGTCTGTACCTGGGCCAGCTCGAACCGCGCCTGATCCACCGGCATGCCGGCAAGCTCGGCCTCGTGCAGTATGGAGTCGCTGCGACCGTACGCCCTCACGAGTGAGTCGACCAGAAGCTTCATCCTGGCGGCAGCCACCCCGCCCTCGTCCTGCTCGGTGTGACATCCGGCCCCCGTGCAGGTACTCCGATCACCGAGCCCGAACTGCTCGTCTTCGGCCACCTGAATGTCGTGGTTTCCATGACACGTCGCGCAGCCCGGGCGGTCGAGTCCCACGAACACGCTGTCGTGCGGACTGGCGGCGAAGAACGTCTCGATCTGGAAGTGGCATTCGCCGCACACTCGACCCACGGAGCTGTGCCCCGGTGGGACCGCCCCGTGGTTGCCATGGCAATCGTTGCAGACGGGCGAAGAGAGATCGCCTTCCTCCGCGACCATCTTCCAATGGATGCTGCGCTCGTACTCATCGAGCTGATCCGTCGCGATCCCGTAGGACGACATGTGCTCTTCATCCGCGTGGCAGGAACCGCAGGTGCTCGGGATGTTCAGCGGGTGCGTCAGGGAGGTCGTCTCCACCGACGACTGAATGGAATGGGCCGAGTGGCAATCCACGCAGGTGGCCACCCCGTCGTCCCCCTCGAGCAGCCGCTGGCCATGTCGGGAAGTGTAGTACCTCTCCAGCTGGTCGATGCGGATGTCGGGGTCGTAGTCCCTCATGAAGTCCGCGTTCGCATGACACCGTCCGCACATGTCGGGCGTGTTGCCGCGCGTCGGAGTGGCCACCATGCCGGCGTGCGCGACGTCGGCGATCGCGGTCGCGGCATCCCCCCCGTGGCACCCCGTACAGGTGAGCCCGGTCAGATTGTGAGTGTCCGCCTCCCAGGCGGTGGCGGGCTCCGACAGGGCGTCGTCGTCGAGCGTTACGTGACAGACGAGGCACTCCCCTCCGCCCTGCTGAGCGACCGCTGCCGGCTGGAGGATGACCTGGACCAGGACGACGCTCGCCCCGGCCGCGATGCACCGGAACCACCGGCCCGGTCTCATTCGCGACCTCGAACACCCGCCGCGCCGTTGCTCGGCACCAGGTGACACTCGATACAGGGTGCCTGCGGCTCGTGATCGATCCACTCCTGGTGACACGTCGCACAGAACTCTCGCGTTCTGTCCATGCGCTCGAAGCGAGGCTCGGTATGGCACCCCGCCCCTGTGCAGCCGTCCGTGTGAACCTCGGCCGTGTGCGCGTCCTCGCGGTGCTCCTCGTGGCACGATACGCAATCCGCCAGCGCCTCCGGCTGGTGGTGGTCCTCGTGGCAGTTCGCGCACGTGGTCTGGACCTGTTGTCGGGTCCCCCCTCCGTGGCAATCCACACAGCGCAGGCTCGTGTGTCCATCGTGGTCGAAGGGGAGCGCACGGACTCTGGGCTCTTCCCAAACGCTCATCCGAAGCGTCGACGTCACGAGCCTCGAACGACCGAGCGCGGCCGGGGCGTGGCAGTCGCCGCAACCCTGGGTACTCGCCGTGCTGGTGGAATGATGGCAGGCGAAACACTCGCTCTGGGTGCGAACCGTGACTTCGCCGTGCTGTCGCGCGTTCGAGTGGCAGCCGGTGCAGACGACCCCCACATGGTCGTTGTGCGTGAACGGCTGTTGCTGGGGTGGCGGCGCGTGGGCCGCGAGAGCCTCGGCGTCCGACCTCGGCCGCGACCCCGCGGATCCGGCCGGGAGGCGAGCGGGGGGGGCGAGGTGTCGAAACGAGGTAAGGGTGACCTCCGTCGTTGCCGCGAGGTGGAATTGTCCGGTTCGCCCGGCGGGCGCGGGGGTATGGAAGACCGACGCGGGCACTCCACGTGGACCGGACGGGCCGAGTGCCACCGCTCCCGGGATGTCCGTGTGACAAGCTGCGCAGTCATTTCCGTCCCGCACCCAGATGTGGGGCTGATGACAGCTCGTGCAGTCGCTCTCCATGGCCTCCCCGAGGCCGATATGGAACGTCGACAACGTGTCCGGGCGGGCATGACAGCCGGCGTCCGTGCAGGACCGCAGGGCGAGTTCCGGGGTCTCCTGCTCGTGCGGATTGTGACACGCCCCGCACTCCGCGTCGTGGGGGTCGAGGAGCGGATCGTAGCTTTCCCACAGCACGTCCATCTCGTGACAGGATGTGCATTGCCTCAACCCGGGGCTGAGCAAGCCAGTCACGGAGTCGACGGCGGTCGGTACGATCGGGTCGGCGGTGAATTCGTGGCACGTCACGCAGTGGAGACCCGTCTCGTCGCTCATCCTGCCGAGCACGATCTTCGCCGATTCGGCGGCATGGCAGTCGGCCTGGGCGCAGGTCTGATCAGCGGGGAGAAACTGGTGTACTTCCTGCCCGTGACAGGTCACGCACTGCAACCCCGCGAGCGACGACGAGTCCGACTCGAGGTGTGCGACATGACCCGCGGTCGCCGCGATCTGGGCCCAGTCCTCATTGGGATCGTCATCGACATGGCAGTCCGCGCAGATTTCGTTCGGGACCGGCGAGTGCTCGCCGATCTCCTCCGGCCGGTCGCGGACCCATTCCCGGAGCTGTCGCGCGCTCGCGAAGATCGACTGTTGGTGGCAGTCGTGGCAGTTGAGCTCCGCGTGACCGCTATCGGTAAAGCGCTGGAACGCGGACCCCATGACATGGCAGCCCGTACAGAAGTCGTTGTCGTGCTGCATGTAGTGCCAGCTCGCACGACCCGCGCCAACCGTCGAGATCAGCAGGACAAGGCCACCGACGACCAGCCCGACCCTCAGCAGGCGACCGCGTGACTGGAACCAGCCCGTGAGCGGCCTTCGCTTGCGGATGGCCAGGGCGAGACCGGCGAGGATCAGAAGCGCCGCCGCCGAGAGGATCGCGATCTGGACCCCCTGAGACGCCCCGAAGAACCACCGAGTGAACGGGATTCCGAGCGGAAGCTCGGCCGCGGGCAGCTGGCCTGGAATTTCCTGAAGCACCAACGAAGTGGACAACGTCGTGACGCGCCTCCGATCCGCCGAGCTACTTCATGAGGTCCGACACCAAAGTACGGTTCGTCTGCGCTAAACAGAAATGCGGCAAAGAAAAAGGGCCGGGCGGCGACGGCCGCCCGGCCCCGAAACCGTCGGGACGTGTCCGTTCAGCGTCTCATGATCTCATCGAGACGGGCCCCGATCTCATCCGGCGTGATGCTCGGAGCGACCCCGTACTGGTCCTGGACCGCCGTCATGCTGCTCAGTATCAAGGCCTCGGTCAGGAACGGGTTGTGGATCGCCGAGCTCTCGATCTCGCCCAGACGCTGGTTGAACAGCGCGCCCTCGGCCACCGTCAGGATGCCGTCGCTCGAATCGAACTCGCTCGACGGCACACCCGCCAGCTGAGCGTCGATCTGAGCGACCAGATTCGCGATCCGCTGAGTGCCGACCGTGAACACGGTGCGAGCCGTCGTCTCGTCGGCATGGCAGCCGGCGCCCGTGCACGACGCGAAGGTCCGCTCCGTGAGCGTGCAATCGCCCGTCGTCGGGACGCCCTGGGAGTCCAGACACGGGATCGGCTGGAACAGGTGCCCCGTCGCGCTGAACACGAAGTCGCCGGTGATCGGATCCGTGACCTCGAACGCGTTGACGTGACAGGTGGCGCAAAG
>JAOTZH010000084.1 GCA_029861425.1 Gemmatimonadota bacterium | reverse complement strand
AGGCGACTGGAGGGAGGTCACGGACGCCATCCTCGCGGCCGGGGTGCCATCAGGTGGCTACGTCAGCCGTGTCATCCCGTCGAGCCACGACGCGAACCGATTCTACGTGACCGTAGACCACCACCGGACGAACGACTTCAACCCGTACGTGGCGGTGACGGAGGACGGCGGTCGCTCGTTCCGCTCGATCGCGTCGAACCTGCCGACCGGCTCGGTGGACTTCGTACACGTGATCGCCGAAGACCCCCGGAACGAGAACCTGCTCTTCGTGGGCACCGATGTGGGGGCCTACGCGTCCGCGGACCGGGGCGGGTCGTGGGAGCGCCTCATGAGTGGGATCGGCCACGCGGTCCCGATCCACGATCTCAAGATCCACCCGCGTGACCGTGAGCTTATGGCCGCGACGCACGGCCGGTCGCTCTGGATCATGAACATCGCGCCGCTCCAGGATCTCACGGCCGACGTCATGGCGGCGGGAGCCGCGTTCTTCGAGCCAGCGCCGGCGTTCCAGTTCGGACAGCGCGTGGAGGGCGGTGAGTCTTACGGACATGCCTGGTTCCAGCGCCCAACCCCGGGGAGCGCCGCTACGCTGGCGTACTATCTCGACGACGAGGCTTTCAGAGCGGTCCGGCAGACCGCATGGGATCGTCAGGGCGACGCGCCCACGAGACCACGGCCGCAGATCAAGATCGCGATCGCGAACGAAGCCGGAGAGGTCGTGCGCACGCTCACCGCGAACGCGTCGTCGGGCCTCAATCACGTCTCGTGGGACTTGCGGGGCGAGCGTCCCGCCGCGGACGAGCTCTCTCCGTCCCGGCGCGTCGAGCGCGAGCGTCTCATGGAGCGTGCCGAGGCGGTCCGCGACTCTCTCGGCCAGGAAGAGGATTGGGAGGCCGATACGGTCCAGCGTCTCACTGGCCTGTTCACCGGCGAGACGGACGCCATGCAGATGTTCCAGGCATTCCTGGGCGGTGGTGGGGGTGGTGGCGACCCGGAGCGCTTCCGTCCGCGACCGGGCGAGTCGCCGCCCGGCGGAGGAGGCGGCGGCTTCGGCGGCTTCGGCGAGATGCAGACGATCGCGGAGCTCATGAACCCCGGCGAGGGCCTGCGGAGCCTGTTCCGGTTCTTCCAGGGAGGCAACCTGCAGGCGCCGATGGTAGAGCCCGGCACGTACACCCTGACGATGACAGCCGAGGATCGAGCATTCGACCCCGTTCGAATCGAGGTGGGACGGGTCGGCGAGTATCAGGGGCGGAACGCTCCGTTCGCCGTCGAGATCCGCAGGGCGCTACGCGGTACCTCCCGCTAGCCGAGTCGGACTGGCGCGCGGCAGTCAATGCACCGCGCGTCAGTCCCCCCCCTTATCGAGCAGGCCCAGGTCCCGCATTCGACGCCAGAGGGTCGTCCGGCTCATGCCGAGCAGGCTCGCGGCGTGTCCGCGGACTCCCCGTGCTGCCTCGAGCGCGGAGAGGATTTCCGCTCCCTCGCTCTCCGGGTCGCCTGTGGCTCGATAACGATCGAGTTGCCGGTGAAGCGATCGCAGCTCGACCGGAAGGTGTTCCAGCCCGATCGTGCCGCCGCCCGCCCGGATGGCCGCGCTCTCGATGACCGACAACAGCTCGCGCACGTTCCCTGGCCACGCATGCTCGCGGAGCGTTCGCATTGCCGAGCGTGACAGCGCTGACGGGACCGGCCCGGTGGAGCGCTCCGAGAGTCGCGAGAGCATATGACGCGTCAGGAGCGGCACATCGCCGGCACGATCTCGGAGCGGGGGAAGCCGGATCGGGAACACCGACAGACGGTAGTACAGATCTTCCCGAAATCGGCCTGTCTCCATCTCGGCCCGGAGGTCCCGGTGGGTCGCGGCGATGACCCGGACATCGACGCGACGCGGACGCGTCGCCCCGACGGGCGTGACTTCGTGCTCCTGCAAGGCCCGGAGCAGCCGCTTCTGGAGTCGAAGGCTCATGTCGCCGACTTCGTCCAGGAGAAGCGTCCCACCGTCCGCGGTCTCGAACAACCCGACCTTGTCGCGCATCGCGCCGGTGAACGCGCCCTCCACGTGCCCGAATAGCTCCGACTCCAGGAGCCCCTCGGCGAGCGCGGCACAGTTGACGGGGACGAACGGGCCGTGAGACCGTCCGGAGAGCTCGTGCACCGCGCGCGCCGCGAGCTCCTTGCCGGTTCCGGTCTCGCCGATGAGCAGCACAGTGGCGTCGGAGGGGGCGACCTGGCGGATCTGAGCCAGCATCTCGGCGACCTCTCGGGACCGCCCGACGATCCCGTGGTGGGTGTCACCCTCGAGCCGTTCCGGACGGATCCGGCGCTCGAGAAGCTCCGCGACTCGTCGACAGAGCTCATCGGGGTCGACCGGCTTCGTGAGAAAGTCATCGGCACCGAGGTGGAGCGATTCGACGGCGGTCTCGACGCTCCCGTAGCCGCTGATCATGAGGATCGGGACGCGCGATCCGCGCCGGCGAAGCACCTCGACCACCTGAAGTCCGTCGATCCCGGGCATGCGCACGTCCAGGAGCAACAGGTCGATGGTCCGCGTTTCGAGGATCGGACCGGCCTCGGCTGCGTTCGCGGCGATATCCACCGTGTAGCCAGCGTCCCTCAGCAGCTCCGCGGTAGAGAGCCGGAAGACCTCGTCATCATCGACGATGAGGAGACGCGCGTTGTCCTCGCGGATCATGTCTGGCTCTCGCTTCCTTGCGAGGACGTCGCCCGAGTCGCTCGAGGAAGCTCCACCCGCAGCGTGGTCCCGGAGCCCTCCACACGACGTCGAGCCGTCAGGCTACCCCCGACGCCGCGAACCACGCCTTCGGCAATGAAGAGACCCAGCCCGACGCCGTGCACCTCCTCCTTCGTGGTGAAGAACGGATCGAATACCCGGGGCAGCACGTCCGACGGGATGCCCGGGCCGTCATCGACCACTTCGATCACGGCCGCGTCCCCCGTGGTCTCGATGGCCATCTCGATTTCGCCGCCCTCCGGCATCGCCTCCTGTGCATTCGTGACCAGGTTCAGGAGCACCTGCTTGAGCGAGTCGGCCGGGATCGCCACCTCTACGCCTTCGCCCCCGTGCACGGACACGTCCCAGCGTCCGTCGCGATCACCAAGCTCCGCGAGGGCGACCACATCGTCTGCGACGCGTCGCGCGTTGCAGCTCGGGTCTGCGATCCCAGACGGTCGGTTCAGGTCGAGCATGCGCTCTGCCAGGTCGTGCATGCGAAGGAGCTCTTCGATGGCGAGATCGGTGAACCGCCGCGCCTTCGGATCTTCGACCTGCCGCCTCACGACCTCGAGCGAGTTTCGAACGTTAGCGACGGGGTTTCGGATCTCGTGCGCCAGCTCCGTTACGAGGCGCCCCGCGGCCACGAGTCGGTCCCGCTGTACGAGCTCGCTCTGCAGTGCCTGAAGTCGAGCCTGACGATCCGCCAACTCCGCATTGGCGTCGGCCAGCTGCTGAAGCCGGCGGGCCAGGGCGGTCCGCATGTCGGCGAAGGCGCGGCTCACGGTATCCACCTCCTCGACACGCGACCTGGGCAGCGGAGCCTCGAAATCACCTTCCGCCAGTCCCCGGGACGCATGCGCCAGCGCTCGGACGGGTCGCGACAGCGTCCCTGCTACCGCAAGCCCGACAAGCAGCGTGATCCCGAGCGCGATCCCGGCCGCGAGGAGCGCGGCATTTCGCAGTCGGGGAAGCGCGGCCATCTCGCGGTCCACCGGGCGCGCGAACCAGGCGGCCGCGTCGGGGCCGAGCCCGGCGAGCGTCCGCCAGAAGCGACCGCCGTTTGGAACCTGTATCTCCGCGATGCCGTCGGCGTCGGGCTCCGAGGCCGCCGATGCGATCGCACTCGCGAGATCGGCCGGGAGCGTCGAGTTGACGACCTGGTTGTCTGCACCGACCAGGATGACATCCGATCGCGTGAGCCCGGCCAGGACCTCGGCCATCTCCTTGTCGAGCGGCAGCGCGACGCCGGCGGACCCCACGGGGCGCCCGTCATAGGTGACGGGAACCAGTGCGAGCCCGTGGAGCGCACCCTCTCCGTAGCGGACTACATAAGGCCCCTCGCCCGCAGACTCACTCGGTTGGACCGTGGCAGCGACGGACGGACCGACCCACACCTCGCCTGCGAGATCGATGACAACGGGGAGCTCCGGCCACGCGGAAGCTATGCTCCGGGCGTGGTCGAGGGCGCTCCCGCGATTGCCTGACTGCAACGCGCCCGCGAGATCGGGGCTGCCGGCGAGCTCCCTCGCATGCATCCGGAGCGCCTCGGCCTGCGTGGTTTGTCGGTCGACGAGGAGCGGCGGTGCCATCGCCAGGTCCTTGCGCGCGTCAGCCTCGAGCTCGGAGGCCAGCCGACGATCGAGTGTGAAGCCCGCGACGAGCAGGGCTCCGGTCAACGGGCCGCCGATGGCGACCAGTAGGGCACGCGAGAACGGGATCTTCATGATCGAAAGATATGGCCGGAGCCCGTTTCGAGCCCCGGCCTGTGCCGCGTAGGGTTCTAGTTGACCCGCGTCACGGTAATCTGACCGACCGGGCTCGAGAATCCGTGGACTCCGGGCTGGAGGTCGGCGATCCCGACTACGCCGGAGTGCATCCGGATCACGTCGTTCTCCGCGATGGTGGGATCGCTCGTCCCGCTCCCCGGATCCGTCGATGGCACGCCTGTCAGCGCCGGACACGGCGGGACCATGTCCGCAAAGTCCTCGGTGTTCATCTCGGTGCCAGCGTCGTACGCGTTCAGATCCCGATTGAAGCTATCGCCGACCTGCGAAGGCAGTCGTACGGAATCGAGGCCGGTGAACCCGTCGTTGGTGCAAATCAGCATCGAGGCGAACGAGAGGAACCGGGCTCCCGGCTCGGCTTGAATGGTGAAGGTCACGCCTGCCCCCGGCATGACCGGTGGGGGCGTCCCCGCCACGGCGACGACCACGGAGGATACGTGGTCGCTTCCCTCGAGGATCGTTTTGAGTGGGGCGAGATTTCCGTTCTCGGCGATCTCCCGAATCCCGGTGCTCGCCGAGGATCCGACGTCGAACAGGTCGGCGGCGCGTTGGTGCGTCGCGACGAGTGGGGGCGTGAGCGGCTGCCCGCCCGTGAGGTTGTCGATGGTGACCTGGTAGGTGCGGACGGCCGAGGACCCGCCGTTTCGCGCCCCGAAGCCTGCTTCCGCAGTCGGTCCGGCGGACGTAGGCGTCTCGGCCCCGCAGGCGGCGAGAACACCGAGCGAGCAAGCACCCACGAGTAACATGAATCGATGTCGAGCGTCCAACGTGACCTCCTGTGGTTGAATCGGCTTGGCAGACCAGGCTGATGTCGCAGCCTCAGGCCGTCGTAATGCAGGAGGTAGTCCGGGTGGGCCCGGTGCCGGAGGCGTCGCCGAATCCCGCGCCCGGTGCGGCAAAGACACGTTTTCAGAGCCCCCCTCGTGACCAGGGGCGTGTTTCAACCGTGTTTCAGGGCGTGCTCTGAAAGGCGGCATTGAAACGGTCCGGCCAGAACCCGATTGCGCGACGACGAGCGGCTTGGACGCCGGCCTCGACGAAAGGGACGGACAGAAGGGCGACCCGACGACCGTCGGTTAGGGAACCGGGTCCGCCCACCCCATGCAGCGCGCGGCGAACCGCTCAGTATTGACCATCTCGGCCGATCGAGCGCCGTGACCCCAACTGTTCGCCAGAACCGCAATTACGAGATCGTGGTCCGGGTAGACGGTCAGCTCGCTCTGAAGCCCGGGGTTCGCACCATTGATGTGAAGACGACGCCGACCCGCCTCGTCGGTCGTGGCGAACCAACCGAAGCTCCAGGGCGTCTCGACGTCGCCGACGGGGATCGCTGAGTACGCCGTCTCGAGCGTTTCGCGGGAAAAGAACCCGGGCTCGGCGAAGGCGTTCCCGAATGTCACGAGATCCACGGCGGTCGAAAGGATATTGCCGCCTCCCGGGTTGAAGCTGTAGTCCCAGCGGCCCGGAATTCGGTGCAGCCGTTCGGCGCTCGTGTAGCTCCACGGATCGAAGTAGGCGTACCGCCGCGTCCGGTCCGGGAGCACCCAGCGGACATCGTCGAAGTCGGTGTGCTCGAGTCCCAGCGGCTCCAGGACCGCCCGCTTCACGTAGTCCTGGAAGCGCTCCCCCATCAGTCGCTGGATGACGGCAGCCAGCAGGTTGTAGTTGGAGCTCGAATAGCGGAGCGCTGTGCCGGGCTCGAAGAGCAGCGTGTGATCTTCGAACACCTCGATCGCGTCGATCACGTCGTCGTAGTGCGTCGCGTAGAGCGACGGGGGTCGGTTCTGCGGATGCGGGATGCCGCTCGTGTGGGTCAGGAGGTGTCGGATCGTGATGACGCCGCGCTCCTGAGCCGGGTATTCGGGGACCAGGTCGTGAACGGGCGCGTCGAGGTCGACCAGACCTCGCTCGACCAGGGTCAGCAGCGCGCCCCCCGTGATCGCCTTCGTGACGCTGGCCGTTCCAAACCGGGACGTCGGTTTGACCGCGACCCCGTGCTCCAGATCGGCCAGGCCGCCGACGACCGACTCTACGAGACTGCCACCCAGCATCACCGCCGCCGCATACCCGACGTTGTGTTGCTCCTCGTGAATCGCTCTCACGGCGTCACGAAAGGGCGCTCCGCCGTCGACGCAGACCGCGGCCGCCGCCTGACCCGTGAGATCTGCGGTCAGTCCGCCCAGGA
Source organism: Gemmatimonadota bacterium (assembly GCA_029861425.1). Lineage (GTDB taxonomy): Bacteria > Gemmatimonadota > Gemmatimonadetes > Palauibacterales > Palauibacteraceae > Palauibacter. The sequence goes on along the minus strand of JAOTZH010000084.1, from coordinate 8,662 downwards.
ACGCCACCACCAACGCCGTCGTCAAGCCGAAATCGCGTCTCGTCACGACACTTACCTCGCTCGCTCGTGCTACCTGCGGTGAGTTATGGGGCCATCGCCCTCGCTACGACGGTACCGGCGCACCCCCGGGTCCGTTTACAGTTGGGCGTCCCAACGTCGTCTTCCACCGTGGCGAGGCGTCGACTAGGATCGATGTTGCGATGCGGCGGACGAAACTGAGGCGAGTCCAGGGATACTCACCGATATCGAGCGCCACTGTACGAAGACGGAAAGGCCGAAGACCATGAACAACGCGACCACCGATCGGAACGACCCTCTGGAGGAACCGTTGGAGCGGGCGGTCCGGCCCCGGCACGTGTCTGCTGGGGTCGCCGCTCGCATGGAGGAGGCCCTCTCGGAGCGGGCCTGCCAGGAGCAGCGCGAGCGACGTGAGCGCATCGAGAAAGCGGAGGAGATCCAACGAGGGGCCCGTGAGAGGATCGTCGAGCTGTTCGGCGCGGAGCACTACGCTCAGTGGCGCCAGTTCGCTAGCGAGAAGCGACGCGAACGCAGTCGTCCCCGAACACCGGTCGCCGACAGCGAGGCTCTCGAGGAAGAGCGAGACGGGCAGATCGCGGCAGCCCGGACCGAGGGCGCGGGAATGCTGCGGGAATGGGGCGTGAGCGCCGAGGACGTGGTCGCCTTGGCCGCGGAGGCCGGCGACGGAATCATGAGTGTCCTGCGACCCACGGTGGCCGTCGCCGATGAGGAGCTGGTCATACGACCTGGCAGGTTCGCGACCCTGTCACACGATGACGACGCGGGCCTCGTCATCAATGTCGCGACGCCGCCGTATGGGAATCAGGGGGGATCCAGCTCGTTTCCGTCCGGCGGCCCGTTCGAGGTCTCGGTTACACCCCAGGCGGACGCCATGACCGGAGTCATCGGACAGGGCGTACGCGTGGAGAACTACGACGCCGGCGACGCCGACTTCATCACCGCCATCGATCACAGGTTCGTGCGGGGCGGCGTCATCATGCCGCAATCCGGTCAACTCGTACTCTCGATCGATCTGACCGTCCTGCGCTCGGGGCACCGGTTGAAGGTCGTGGACGAATTCGGGGTCTCCCACTGCGACTCGATCCAGAAGAACGAGATCCAGGTCAACGTCATCGGCGCCGACGGCGTGGTGTGGGAGGTGAGGAAACAGATGATGCGTTGGCGAAAGGCCACCAACCAATACCTCTACAGGTTCTTCGAGCAGTTCGATGACGGCACGCCGTTCAACGCGGGGTTCGTCTCGGGTCGATCCTATGCCGAGAGCGAGTTCGTCCTTTTCGAGATCGGCTCGCGGACCACGAACGAGGTGCTCGCGAACGACATGGAGGTGGACGGAAAGGTGACGTACCGATACAGGGTGGATCAGGTCGTCACCGGCGTCCTCCACCAGTAGCCGGAGGGCCGGGAAGATCGAGGCGGATCCCGCAGCGATCTAGACAAGGAGCGTCTCGGCGGGGCTGGCCCTCCACCCTACCTGCGGAGGGCGTCCGCTACCCGCGCCTTCGCCGCGCGACGCGCCGGGAGATATCCGCCGATCAGGCCCATCGTTGCCGCGAAGACCATCCCATAAAGGATGAGCCGCGGTGTGATCGAGAACGAGAACGCGAGCTCGCTAAACGAGTTCCAGTTCGTCGTACTGGTCACGAGGCCGTCGACCGGGAGCACCAGCAGGCACCCGACGGCTCCCCCGAGCAGCGCGATCAGCAGGGCCTCGAACAGGAATGAGCTCATGACGTTGCGGGGCTTGAACCCGAGGCTCAGCAGGACGCCGATCTCGTGTACGCGTGATGCCACCGCCGCGTACATCGTGTTGACCGCCCCAAAGACCGCACCGATCGCCATGATCCCGGCGATGAAGACGGCGAGGAAGTTCAAGATCTGGTTCAGCAGCGTCCCCTGATTGTCGTAGAACTCCTTCTCCTGATACGCGTCCACGTAGAGGCGCGGATCCGCCTCCAGAGTCTCCTTGATCCCGGCGAAGTTGGCCGGGTCGCTCATGCGGAACGTGATCGCCGAGAACACCTGGCCGCGGAAGACGGGCATGAACTGCTCCGCCTCTCCCCAGATCTCGGACTCGAAAGAGGAGCCGGCGGCCGCGAAGTGGCCGACGACCGTCCAGTCCTGGCCCCCGAAGTTGATGCGGCCACCGATCTCGGAGTTTGGAAACCGGCGGGCAAAAGTCCGACCCACCACGATCTCGCGGCTGCCCGGACGGAATTTCCGGCCCTCCAGGATCTCGAGGCCGCGCCTCACGTCGAACGCGGCCAGGCTCACCCCTCTCACGACGACATTCGCCATCCCGCCGCCGCCGACCCGCTGGAGGGGAATGACGACGAAGGTTTCGGCGCTCACGAGAGGACGTCCATCGGTGCCTTTCGCGATGAAGGGCATGCCGGCCACCACGTTAGCGGCATCCCGCGCGATTCCGCTGTTGAGCTCCGCGCCTGCACCCTTGCGGAGGAGGAAGACATTCTCGTCGCTACCGGTGCTGGTCAGGGCGCTCTGGAATCCGTTGGACAGTGCCATCATCGAGACGAACACCGCGACGACGAGCGCCATCCCCAGCGCCGTCGTCAGGGTCGAAACGGGACGCTGCCGCAGGCTCCGCAGGTTGTATATGATCGGGATCTTCATATGGCCGCCTAGACCCGGCGGAGCGCTTCCACGACCGACAGGCGCGAGGCCTGCAGCGCGGGAACGATCCCCGTGATGGCGCCCAGAACGACGGCGATCCCGATCCCCAACCAGACCGTTCCGGGGGTGACCGAGAATCCTGGCAGGAACGACTGAATCGCTCGAAACGAGCTCATGCTCATGACCGCCAGCCCGATGCCGATGACTCCGCCGACGACACAGATGATGATGGCCTCGGTCATGACGATCCCGAACAGCGTGCCGTTCTGGAACCCGAGGGTCTTGAGCACGGCGACCTCTCCGACCCGTTCACGGGCGGCCATCATCATCGTGTTGGCCGCGACGAAGAGGATGGCGAAGAAGACGGCGGTACCGATCGCCCTCACGAGGAGTGAGACGTTGCCCCACATCGTCACGAAGCCCGCCTGGAAGGAGCGCTCGGTCTCGGTCTTCGTCGGAGCGCTCGAGTTCTCGAAGAGCGCGTCCAGCCGGCTCCCGATCGCAGCGGCTTGATCAGGGGCATCGAGCTGTATGGTGAACCACCCCGGGGTGACCTGCCGGTTCGTCCGCTCGAAGAGGTAGTCGTAGTGGAAATAGAACGACTCGTCCCCGAAGCTCGGGTTCTCCGGAGTGTAAACGCCCCGGATGGTGAACTCCCAGTCGCCCGGGAAGATCGTTCCCTGGAGCGTCACGGTCTGGCCGAGGCGCCAGCCGAACCGCTCCATCAGACCGGCCCCCACAAGCGCCGCCGTGCGCTCGCCCAGATAGGCGCGACGCTGGTCCTCCGGGATCAGGAGCTCCGGATACATGGCCAGGTAGCTGTCGGAATCGATAGCGAACTGCGCGAAGAAGTTGCGTTGGTCGATATAGACGCCGCCGAACCAGTTCGACCAGGATACGCTCTTCACGCCCTCGACGGCCTGGATCCGGTTGATGTGCGCCTGCGGTAGCGGGAACGTGATCCCGGTGGCGCTGCTAGCGATCAATCGGGCTTCGCTCCCCACCTCCGCGTTCGCATCCAGTGTGGTGAGGATCGAGCGCAAGCTCGCGAACAGAAAGAACGCGACGGTGACGCTGAGCGCGGTGAGAATCGTTCGTCGCTTGCTTCTCCCGAGGTTGGCCAGGACGAGGCGCGCGAATTTCATGCGGTCAACACTCCCTTGTCCAGGTGAACGATCACGTCGGCCCGCTCTGCCGCCTTCGCATCGTGCGTGACCATGATGATCGTCTTGTGGTACTCCTGGTTCAGGCGCTGGAGCAGCGTGAGGATCTCATCGGCGGACGCGGCGTCCAGATCCCCGGTCGGCTCATCGCCCAGGATGATCGAAGGGTCGCTCACGATCGCTCGCGCGATCCCGACGCGCTGTTGCTGCCCACCTGACAACTGACCCGGATAGTGGTCCGCCCGATCGGCCAGCCCGACGATGTCGAGCACCGTGCGCACGTGATCGCGGCGTTCCTGTTTGCTCAGATGCGTCAGGAGCAGGGGGAGCTCGATGTTCTGAAAGGCCGTGAGGACCGGCAGCAAGTTGTAGAACTGGAATACGAAGCCGATGTGCCGGGACCGCCACGCCGCGAGCTGCTTGTGGCTCATCGCGCCGACGTTCTGTCCGTCGACGATCACCGACCCGGACTCCGCCTTGTCGAGGCCCGCGAGGATGTTGAGCAGCGTCGTCTTTCCGCTGCCCGATGGCCCCATGAGCGCCACGAACTGACCTTCTTCCACCTCGAGGTCGACGCCCTCCAGCACCGCGATCTTCTGCGAGTCGCGGTAGTAGGCCATCGCGAGGTCCTTGATTTCAACGAAGGGCATTCAGCCTCCTGACTGTTCGGCGATCGAGCTCACGGCAACGCCATCGGCGAGCTCGCCGTCTGCCGAGATGACGACCTGCTCGCCGCCGGTCAGACCCGAGTTGATGACGCGCCGGCCCCCCGTCACCGGGCCGGCATCGACGACGACGCGAAAAGCGGCTCCGCCACGCACGACCCAAACGATTGCCTGGCCCGCCTCATCGCGGACGGCTTCGGCCGGGACGAAAATCCGCGACGTCTCCATGTCCTGGGACGCATCCGGAGCCACGAGGAACTCGACCCTCGCGCCCATCTCCGTGAGGATGCGTGGGTCCTTGTCGAGAATCCCGACCTTGACCTGCACTGTTGCGCGCTGCCGATCAGCAGTCGGTACGATCTGCCGCACGCGGCCCTGGAAGGATGCTTCGGGATAGGCGTCGAGGAATATCCGTGCGTCCTGGCCGCTTCGAACCTGCGCGATATACGCCTCGTTCACGTCCACCTCGACCTCGAGCGTCTCGAGGTCCGCCATCGTGACGACCGCGCCGCGGGTGAGGCCCCCTCCGGTCGCGACGGGGGCCACGACCTCGCCGACCTCGGCGTCCTTGCGGAGAATAGTCCCGTCGAACGGGGCACGGATCAGCGTGTTCTCCAGATTCGCGCGGGCGAATCCGATGCCGGCTTCCGCGGATGTCACGGTCGCCTCCTGGACCGCGACCCGGGCCTCGGTCGCCTCGAGCTGGGTGGCGAGAAGGTCGACGGTCTCCTGGGTCTCGAAGTCCCGCTCGACCAGCTGACGTGCCCGCTCCAGATCAAGCTCCGCCTGTCTTCGCTGGGCTTGGGCCTCGCGCAGGGCCGCCAGAGCTCGTCCGTGCTCCGCCTCCGCCTGCCTGACGGCCGCCTGGTAGTCGCGATTCTCCAGACGAGCCATCACCTCGCCTTTCAGGACGACCGAACCCTCTTCGACCCCGAGGTACTCGAGTCTCCCCGAGATCTTTGAGGACACGGACGCTTGCGTGCGGGCAACCACATAGCCGCTCGCGGTGATCCCCGTCGTGGCCCCGGCGCTCCCGCCCGCGGCTTCGGCGAATGCAAGCGTGACGGGGACGCCGCCCGGCCCTCGATTCAGGAAGAATAGCACTGCCAGGAACCCGGCCGTGGCGACTGCGAGCACGACCGCCCAGCGCAGGGCACGGATCGGCCCCGGCGAGGGTCGATCGCGGTCGATCGCCAATCCCGACAGGTCTCGCGTCTCTTCGGCCATCCGGTCTCAGTCTCGTCCCTCAGGTTACCGCCGCCCACACCTACCCATACGCTCTTGAAGATATATAAGTGTCAGATATATTAACATACCACAATCGCAACATCGGGGAGGGTTCGTGCCGAGGACAAACCGCACGCGGTACACGATTCTGGGAGTTCTCACCCACGGAGCCATGTCGGGCTACGACGTGAAGAGCTTCATCGAGCGCTCCATCGGCAACTTCTGGCGCGAGAGCTACGGGCAGATCTATCCGACCCTGAAGGCGCTCGAAGCCGAGGGCCTGGTGGACCGGGAGAGGCGGGAAGGAAGTGGGAGGCCCGACCGTAACGTGTACTCGATCACCCGACGGGGGAGCGAGACACTCCGCGAATGGCTGGTGCTCCCCGCCGAGCCGGAGATTCCGCGTCATGAGCTTCTGCTGAAGCTGTTCTTCGGAGCCCAGGTGGACCCGGAAGACAACCTCCGACATATCGCCCGATATCGTGCCCAGGCGGCAGAGGCTCTCGTCATGCTGCGGAGCACTTCCGAGCGTCTCATCGTGAGTCGACCCGACGCTGCGGACCTCCCCTTCTGGCTCCTGGGGATCCGGCTCGGAGTGATGGTCAACGAGGGAGTCGTAGACTGGTGTGCGGAGGCCGAGGCCGTCCTCCGTGGAGCGACGACGGCCGAGGACCTGTTCGTCACCTGAACGAGCCGCTCTGACCGAGGCGGGTTGATCACCTGGCAGTCTCGGCGTCACCGAGACTCGCTTATCTTGATGACCCCGGTCAGAGGTAGCACCTGGCGAGGCTCCGAGAGCTGGCAAACGCGTGGAGGGTAGGTGAGAACGCCGCCAAAAGAGGCCGGGTCGACACCGGGGTTCCTTTTCCTGGCCGGCCAGTACTCGAGGCGGGAGCTCTTCTGCTGCGAGCAGCGCGCGGTGCTCGCCGACGGCACTCCAACCCATCGCGAGTCGGGCTTCATTCGAATCCTGGAGGACGGAGACATCGAGATGTGGAACGCTCAGAGCAATGGCCGTACCGAAGTGCCGGGTGGCTCGAGGGCTGTTGCTGCCGATCGGTCAGGACGGTGAGGGCGCGCCGCTGCGGGCCGCTTCGCGCGATCCTGCTGACGCTGGCAGCCGCGGCAGCCTACGCCTGCCAGCCGACGACCGATCGTGAAGGGGCCCCGGGAACGGAGCTGGCTGCCGACGACTGGCCTGTCTACGGCGGCGACCCGGGCGGCACCAAGTATTCGACCTTGGCCGACATCGACCGCTCGAACGTCGACCATCTCGTGCTGGCCTGGACCTGGGATACCGAAGAAGATCCGGTTCCGGCCGCGCGAACGCCGTTCCGGGAGGAGCCGATCGCGCCTGGCTCCTTCCAGGCGACTCCGTTGGTGATCGACGACACGATGTACGTCGTGACCCCCTACAGCCGCGTGGTCGCGCTCGATGCCGAAACGGGTAGCGAGATCTGGAGCTACGACCCTCGCGCCTGGGAGTTCGGAAACCTCCACCGTGGATGTCGCTTCTGTCACCGCGGGATCGCGGCGTGGACCGATGGTGTCGAACGCCGGATCCTCCTCAACACACGGTGGCGGCTGATCGCGCTGGACGCGTCGACAGGCGAGCCCATCCCGACCTTCGGAACGGGAGGGGAGGTGGATCTGGCCGAGGGGCTGATTTGGGAGCCGAACCGGCTCCACATTTCACATACGTCGCCGGCCGTAGTGTTCGAGGACCTCGTGATCGTGGGCGGCGGTGCACCCGACGACCGGGTCTACCGCAACAACCCGCCCGGCGACATCCAGGCGTTCGACGTCCGGACCGGGGAGCGGGTGTGGAGCTTCCACACCATCCCGCAGCCAGGTGAGCTCGGAAACGAGACCTGGGAGGACGAGTCGTGGTCCTTCACGGGCTCGACCAACGTCTGGGCCCCGTTCACGCTGGACGCCGATCGCGGGCTCGTCTATCTGCCCGTGGGCACTCCCAACAACGACTTCTACGGCGGCCACCGGAAGGGCGACAACCTCTTCGCCGAGTCGGTGCTCTGTCTGAACGCCCGGACCGGCGAACGGGTGTGGCACTTTCAGGCGATCCACCACGGCCTGTGGGATTACGACCTGCCGGCCCCGCCAAACCTGGTCACGATCGAGGTCGAGGGCCGCTCGATCGACGCGGTCGTGGTCCTGACCAAGACAGCGTTCGCCTATGTGTTCGACCGCGTCACCGGAGAGCCCGTGTGGCCGATCGAAGAGCGCCCGGTCCCGGCCAGCGACGTACCGGGCGAGCGGGCATCGCCTACGCAGCCGTTCCCCACGAAGCCGCCGCCCCTCACCCGACAGGGGATCACCGAGGACGACTTGCTCGACTTCACCCCTGAGCTGCGGGCGTTGGCGCTCGACGTATTCCAGCGGCACCGGAGCGGCCCGATCTTCACGCCGCCATCGCTGGAGGGGACGATCCTCTACCCGGGGCTGGTCGGGGGGGCCGGGTGGGGCGGGGGCGCGGTGGATCCTGAGACCGGGGTCCTCTACGTGAAGGGGACCAACTGGCCCTGGGTCGCCCGGGTGGCTCCGCCCGAACCGGGCACTGACGAGGCGGACTATATCCCGGTCTTCTTCACGCCGTTGGACGTCGAAGGACTCCCGCTCACGAAGCCACCCTACAGCATGTTGATCGCTGTCGACTTGAATCAGGGCGAGACGCTTTGGGAGGTGCCTTTTGGCGACACCCCGGAGTTCCACGACCACCCGAGGCTGGCGGGGCTCGAGCTGCCGCCGATGGGCGTGGCGCCAGGCGGTAACGGCTCGCCGGCAGGACCGCTGCTCACGGGGGGCGGGCTCGTGTTTATGGCGGGGGGTGGCAGGCAGCTGCTGGCGCTGGACGCCGAGGATGGCACCACACTCTGGGGCGGAGATCTCGAGGGGCGCCGCGGGTTCGCCAACCCG
>JAOTZH010000251.1 GCA_029861425.1 Gemmatimonadota bacterium | reverse complement strand
AGGGGAATCGCGCCCAGCACGCGGCGAATCAGATACCGTGTCAGCGCGCCCCTCTCCTTCGAGTACGGCTAGTGGGTCTCGTCCGGGGCCGCCGCGGGCCCGCGGGCATCGGGGTGCAGCCACCACTCCCGCACGCCCTGCAGGTCTCCCCGGATATCGAGGTTCATCCCGCGCAGCTCGTCTCGCCGGGCTGCCGCATCGACCGCGAAGTACAGAAACGTGTGCGGCTGGTCCCGGTTCACGATCTCGACGTAGCGCCGAAGAAGCCCGTCGCTCTCATCCGGGCTCCGGGCCTCGGGAATCGACTGCAGGATCGGCTCGAGCTCCTGGCTGCAGTAGCTCGAGAACTGGAATGTCTGCCCGATGGATTCGCAGGAGAAGAGCTGGCGGTCGTCGACCTCGAGATCCGGCTCCCATTCGAGAACGAACGCGTCGAACCGTCGTTCCGGGCTCGTGATCGCGTCGATGAAGGCCGACCCTTCCATCGACTCCACGTCGACCCTGACGCCGACCTGCGCGAGCTGAGCCTGCACGATCGTCATGATGTCGGTGTAGGTGTCGCGCGTGGTCGAGGTCAGCGAGAAAGCGAACGGCGTACCGTTCCGATCGCGGACCCCGTCGCCGTCCGTGTCGGACCAGCCGAGCGAGTCGAAGGTCCTGGCCGCCGAATCGGGCGCGAACGGCGGCGGTGCGAGGTCGGCATCGTGCGCCGGGTGCCACGGACCCAGAGGACCGTTCGCCACGAGTCCGAGTCCGTTGCGAGCCGCACCGATCAACTCCGATCGGTCGATCGCCATCGTGAGGGCTCGACGCATCGCCGGATCCTGGAACAGATCGCGCTTCCCGTTCCACGCGATGAACCCGTATGCGCGGCTCGGGATCTCGGCGACCGAAATGCCCTCGGAGTCGGCTGCCCTGGCTACCTGGGTCGGGGCCAGGGTCCGTACATAGTGAGCCCCGCCGGCGCGGAGCTCGGCCAGCTGCGTCTGCGGCTCCGGGATCACGCGGTGGACGAGGCGGTCGACGTAGGGTCGGCCGCCCAGTTCGGCGGGGAAGTCTTCGTTCGCTTCGAGCACGACGTTGCCCCCGGCGTCCCGGCCCGCAAAACGGAATGGTCCGTTCCCGACGGGCTCGGTGCCGAACCGGTGTGTCGCCAACTCCGTGGGACCCGTCCCCGCCATCAGGTGTCTGGGCATGACCGGCAGACGCGTCCACCCCGCCATGAGGTTGGCCCGGGGACGAACCGCAAACCGGATCGTGTATCGGTCGATCAGCTCCGGGCCCTCCCAACCCTCGAGCCACTGCGCGTTCGGGAATCCGGTTTCGGGGTTCTTGACTGCATTGAAGGTGAACTCCACGTCCGCGGCGGTCGTCGGCTCGCCGTCGTGCCAGAAGATGTCATCCCTCAGATGGAACACGACGCGGGTCGAGTCTTCGTTGATCTCCCACGACTCGGCGAGGTAGGGACGCGGCCGCAACGCCTCGTCCGGCCTGAGGAGCGTCATCAGCACGGCGTAGCGCTGCACCTGTTGGGAAAGCTCGTCGGTCGTCGCTGCCGGGTTGAACGTCTCGATCTCGCCGGCGCCGGCAATCACGACGGTCCCGCCGAAGCGTTCCGCGGCCGGGACGTCCTCGAAGAGGGGGGCGGGTGTCTCGGCGGAGTCGCCGCACCCGAACGAGAGCGCCACGACGAGCGCGGCGGTGACTCCGCCCCGCGTCGTGTTGCGCTGCCCGACGCTTCGCACTTCGTACCTCCGCATCATCCTCCACCTCCCGACTCCGCCCCGTGCGGACCCCATATATATATGGTGCCGCGAGGCGTTCCGCCCCGTTTTGACGCTATTCGGGCGTTCCGGTGTCCCTCCACCTCCAGCCCGGCAGTGTGACCAGCTCCCCGCGCGCGTCGAACCCGGTATGGATCAGCTCGCGCCGTACCGCGACGATCTCGTCGTTCCAGAACAACAGGGTGATCGGCTGGTCCCGCTGCAGGATCCCGGCGAAATCTCGCCAGATACGTGCCGCAGCCTCGGGGTCCAGGGTCCGCGCGCCAAGGTCCATCAACGAGTCGGCAACCGGGTTGCGGTACGATCCGCGATTCGCGCTTCCATCGATCGCCACCTGGCTGGAATGGAACAGCGGTCTGGGGTCGACCCGGAAGTTGTCCAGGACCCAGTTGGTGAGCACCGCGTCGAAGTCTCGAGACCTGTGCATGCCGAGCACCGTCTGCCACTCCAGCAGCCGGGGGCGGACTTCGATGCCCACATCGGCGAGCTGGGCCTGGATGACCTGGATCAGATCGCCGAAGACCGGATTCCGGCTGCTGGCGACCAGCTCGAAGCTCATGGGGACGCCGTCACGCTCCCGGACTCCGTCGCCGTCCGCATCGACCCACCCGGCCGCCTCGAGAAGGGCCGCGGCGGCGGCCGGGTCGTACGGGAGGGGCTCGAGCCCGGGATCGTACGGGTGCCACGGGGGGACCACCGAGCTGGCGGGCCGGCCCCGGCCGAGCAGGATCGCCTCGAGCAGCTCGCCACGATCGATGGACATCGCGAGGGCACGACGCGTCTCGGGCTCCTCGAACGGAGGCCGCAGCGTGTTCCAACCGATGTACGTGAACTGCCGCCAGGGGAACGCAATCACGTCGACGTCGGGGTCCGAGGAGACCCTGTCCGCGTCTCGCGGTGCGATGGGGCCGTCCACGTGGATCTCGCCTCGTCGCAGCTGGCCCAGCCGGGTCGTCGGTTCGGGCACGATGCGGTACGACACGCGGCCGATCTCCGCCGGTCCGCCGAGCGCGGCGGGGAACTGTTCGCGAGACCTGAACTCGAGGCCCTGTCCTACCGTCCACGAGTCGAACGTGTAGGGACCGCTCCCCACCGGCTGGCGTCCGAACGGATGGGCCGCGATCTCCTCGGCGGGGACGCCCTCGAGCAGGTGTCGTGGGACCGGCGGCCAGAAGAAGTTCTCGAGCGGCTCCGCCTGGAGCTCCGCAAACTCGAACCGGATCCGGTACGGACTCTCCACCGTCGCCGTCGATACGTTCGCGAGGTAGACGCTCCCGAGCGGCGAGGCGACCGCGGGATTCTTCGCGGTATCGAACGTGAACTTCACGTCCTCGGCCGTCACCGGCCTCCCGTCGTGCCACACGACATCGTCCCTGAGATCGAACGTGACGCCGGTCTCGTCGATCTCCCACGAACTGGCAAGCCACGGTCGGACACGGAAGGCCTCGTCGTACGTGACGAGGGGCGTGAAGAGCAGAGCGTAGATGAGCTCGTTCGCGTTCTGATCCGTGCTGATGAGGGGGTTGAGGGTCTGGAGCTCCCCCGCGTATCCGAGAACGAGCGGCCGTTCGCCCGGGGCCGCCCGGTCGGCCGACCCGCCACCACACGCAACCACGAGGGCCGCGAGCAGAAGGGCCGTCCGGGGCCTGCCTGTTGCGGTCCTGGTGGTCGGCACCTTGGTCTCGCTGGCCATCCTCGCTCCCGGTTTCCGTCGCCTAACGCCGCCAGGTCCAATCGGGGGTCGCGTATCGAGCCTCGAGGGACGCCGCGAGATCCACAATATCGGACGGCGGCTCGGCTTCCGCTCCATCTACTCCGAGCTCGCGGCCCAGTTCGTCCGCGAAGTGCCGGCGGAGAGCTTCGAACGAGATGTCGATTCCCAGCTCATCCAGCCCGATCGCGCTCTCGCCACCCTCGCCGGACTCCGATGCGCGAGCCTGCCGATTGACGAATAGCACGGACCCGTGCTGGAGCACCGCGCCGCGGTGACGCCGCTGCGCGCTTCCCACGAGCTTGCGACCCCGCGCCATGATCTCGCCCGGAGCCGGGCTCACGAAGCATTCCTCGAGGTCCAGGGCGAGGCGGTTAGCGGAACCCTCCGCGCCGGCGTCCTCGTCCAGGGGCACACCGAGTCCGCGGAGCGCTCGGGCGAGCGAGGCATGCACGGCGTGGTAGATCCCGCGAGGTCCCCCGAACGCGCGGTCGGGAGACACGAATGCGTAGGTCAGTTCGGGTCCGTGGAAGACGGCGCGACCGCCGGTCGGCCTCCGGACGACATCGGTCCCGGGGCGGAGTTTATTGACCGGAGCCCCCCCGAGACGGTCGGTCGTCGGCTGATTCCGCCCGAGCGAGACGCAGGCGGGCTCCCATCGGTACGCACGGAACACGCACCCGCCC
>JAOTZH010000083.1 GCA_029861425.1 Gemmatimonadota bacterium | reverse complement strand
AGGCCACGGCGACCTCGATGCAGGAGGGGATGGACGCGACCTCGCCTCAGATCTCGATCACGCAGGACGACGCGATCATCATGGGGAACTACGCGTTCGCGCGCGGCAGCTACTCGACCGAAGGCACCATGGACGGGCAGGCGACGAGCAACTCCGGCGGCTGGATGTCCTATGGCGAGATGATCGACGGCGAGTGGAAGCTCCATGGTCTGGTCTCGGGTATCGGTGACGGGCAGAGCGCGCCCGGGTTCCAGATGGGCGAGATGCCCGCGTCCAACGAGAGCGCGGCGATGGCTGCCGAGGGCGCCGAGTACTTCGTGACGCACTTCAACGCGGGTCACGCGGAGATGGTCGGTTCGCGCTACGCCGAGGACGTGATCCTCATCAACTCGCCCGAGAACGGCAGGGCGGCCCTGGTGGCGAATCTGCAGGCTATGATCGATCAGGGGGCGCAGGTCACTGTCACTCCGTTCGCGGCTGTGGAGCACGGGGATTACATGTCGTCGATCGGGACGTATACGATGACGGTCGACGGTCAAACGGCGACCGGGCACTACGGCAACGTCTCGATGGCGAACGCCGACGGGACCCAGAGCGTGATCTGGTCGCTGGCCACGACGCACCCCACCGGCATGTAGACAGCGTCCGACGGGGCGGCCGGCTTTGGCGGTCGGCCCCTCGCGGCGACGCAGCCGAACGGCTGCGAGCTCAGGCGGCCCGAGTCCTGCTCGATTCGGGCCGCCTTTCTCATCCGGTCTCCTACCCGCCGGACGTTGCCCAGTCGGGAAGGACGCCGAGCTCGATCTCGAAGAGGAGCGTGCCGAGCGTGTAGAAGATGAGCGTGATCACCAGGGCCCCGACCACGTTCAACACCACGCCGACGCGGGCCATCTCCGCGATCCGTACGCGCTCACTCCCGAATACCACGGCGTTGGGGGGCGTGGCTACCGGCATCATGAAGGCACACGAAGCCGAGATCGTCGCGGGGATCATCAGCAGGAGGGGATGAATGCCGGTCGCGACGCCCACGGAAGCCAGCACCGGCAGGACCATCTCGGTCGTCGCCGTGTTCGACGTCAGCTCGGTGAGGAAGGTGATGCCGAGACAGATCATCAGGATGAGCAATAGCGGCGGGACGCTGGCGAGACCCATGAACTTCCCTCCGAGAAACTCGGCGAGCCCGGTGACCTGAAACCCGTGCGCCAGCGCGAAGCCGCCGCCGAACAGGAGCACGATGTTCCACGGCAGTCGAGGGAGCACGTCGGGGCCCATGACCGTCGCCGAAGTCGCGCCCTCCGAGCGCGTCGGAACCAGGAAGAGGATGGAGGCCATCGTGATCGCGACCGTCGCGTCGTCGATCAGCGATCCGTACGGCAAGAGCTGTGACCATCCCGGTATCGTGAGGGCGCCGATGTCGATCGGGGCCCTGAACACCCACAGCACGGCGGTCAGCGCGAACACGATCAACACCGCCCGTTCCTCGAACGCCACCGGTCCCAGTTTCGCCTTCTCTTCGTTCAGCGCCTCGCCGTCCACCGAGACCTCATCTGGAACGCGGAAGAAGACGCGCGTGAGCAGGAGCCACGCGATGATGATGAGTACAATGCTCATCGGAAGGCCCATCAGGATCCACTGCCCGAACGTGATCGCCGGGGCGTCCGGGAACGAGATCGCGAAGATCCGCTGGAGCGAGAGATTCGGCGGCGTTCCGACCAGCGTTGCCAGGCCGCCGGCCGAGCAGGCGTAGGCGATGGCGAGCATCAGCGACACCGAGAACGCGTGTGTCCTGGCCTCCCCGAAGTCCTCCTCCATTCTGAGCACCACCGCGAGGCCGATCGGGATCATCATGATCGCGGTGGCCGTATTGGAGATCCACATGGACAGAAAGGCCGCGGCGATCATGAACCCGAGCACGATTCGCCGGGCGCCCCCGCCGACTCGGCTGATGATCCAGAGTGCGATCCTGCGGTGCACGTCCCACTTCTCCATCGTGAGGGCGATCATGAAGCCGCCCACGAAGAGCACGATCGTGCTGTTGAAGTAGACCGGTGCGGTGGCGCCGGTACGTTCGATCCCGAGAAGCGGGAAGAGGATGAGCGGGAGGAGGGCGGTCGCGAACAACGGGATCGCGTCGCTGATCCACCAGGCCGCCATCAGGAGGGCCACCGCGGCCATACGGGTCACGGCGGGTTCGCCGGGTTGCAGGTCGAACAGAAGGGTCACGAAGAAGAGGATAGGGCCGAGCCAGAGGCCGATCTTCTGGCTGGTCGAACGCCGGCTCGGATGCGAGAGCCCGGCGTGGTCCCGTTCGGATGGAGTCTGTTGAGTCGTTCCTGTCACGAAGGCTCGTTTCCCCGGGTGGTGGCTCGCCCGCCGCCGGCTGTCGTGCGCAGGAACCTACGAATCGCGGGCCCGGGACGGCAGTGTTCGCTCCGCTTTCCTACACGGAAGGCCGGAGGTACCTTCCACCGCTTTAGTAGCCACCGAGTCCCCCCCGAGGATGGCTCTTTTTCGGGCCACCGGTCTATGACAGGCACATGGTGCGAGGCGAGCCCGAGGGCGCCGGTACGCTTTCGATTCTCGATGGGACACGCGCTGAAACCCAGGACGGTGATTTCCTAGATGTTCTCCACGGTTAGATGGCGGCTGATTTGGATCGCGCTCATCGCGGTCATGTGTGGGTGGGCTCTCCTCCCGAAAGAGGACGAGAACGGAAACGCGGTGTCGCCGCTCAATCTCGGTCTCGACCTCCAGGGTGGGATGCACCTTGCCGTCGAGATCGATGAGAGTGCGGCTCCGCCCGATGCCGACCTGGACGACGCGATCGAGCGGACGGTGACGACCCTGCGCAACCGCATCGACCAGTTCGGCGTGCGCGAGCCCAACATCCAGCGAGCCGGTGACCGGATCATCGTCGAGCTCGCCGGGCTGGACGATCCCGAGCGCGCGGTCGCGCTCGTGAACCAGACCGCCCATATGGAGTTCTCGATCGTGACCGACGGGCAGTCCTTCGTCGATCAGCTGGCGCGCATCGATCGGGCGATCGTGAACGCGGTCGGAGCAGAGGCCCTTACGCCGACCCCGCTCGAGACCGCTGTGGACCTCGGCGATGTTCTCGGCACGACGGCCGATTCGGCCGCGGCGGACTCGCTGACGACGGCTGCGGACACGGCGCAGGCCGCCGCTGCGGAGGACCCCCAGGACGCGGCCGCTGATACCACCGCCGATGTGCCGGTCCAGACGCCTCCCGGCTCGGACCTGCGCCCGCTCACCGCCGCGCTCGGGGTCGGGCGGATTCCGGGCGAATACCTGATCGCGCAACAGGACACGCCGAACGTGCGGGCATGGCTGGAGATCCCCGAGGTTCAGGACCTGTTCCCTCGCGACGTGACGGTGAACTGGGGTGTCGAGCAGATCGGTACGGCGGGGAATACCTACATCCCGATCTACGTTCTGGAGGCCGACCCGCTGATCACGGGCGCGGAGCTGGCCGACGCGGGCCCCGCGAATCGAGATCCGACCTTCAACCAGCCGATCGTCCCGTTCGAGACGACCCGGCGCGGTGCCCGCCTGTTCGAGCGCGGCACGGCCCGGAACGTTGGCAACAACATGGCGATCGTGCTCGATGAAAAGGTTCAGAGCTACGCGGTGATACGGTCCGTGCTCAGCCGACGCGCCCAGATCGAGCTCTCGCCGGGTACGTCGTTCCAGGAAGCCCAGGATCTCGCGCTGGTGCTCCGGGCCGGCGCGTTGCCGTTGCCCGTCCAGATCGCGGAGCGGCGCCAGGTCGGAGCGTCTCTCGGAGAAGACTCGATCCGCCAGGGTCGAACGGCATTCACCGTCGGGATCGTGGCAGTGCTCGCACTCATGGTGATCTACTACAAGGCCTCGGGCATTCTCGCCGTGTGCGCCCTCGCGTTCTATGTGCTGCTCATGATGGGCGGCCTGGCCGGTCTGGGGGCCACCCTGACGCTGCCCGGGATCGCGGGGTTGATCCTCTCGATCGGCATGGCGGTAGACGCCAATGTCCTGATCTTCGAGCGAATACGAGAGGAGCTCGAAGCGGGCAAGACTGCGCGAACGGCCGTCGAGGCCGGGTTCGCGAACGCGCTCTCGGCGATCGTCGATGCCAACCTGACGACGCTGATCACCGGGATGATCCTGTTCCAGTTCGGCACCGGGCCCGTGCAGGGCTTCGCCGTCACCCTGTGCATCGGGATCCTCGCGTCGTTCTTCTCGGCGGTCTACGTGACACGAACCTTCTACATGATCTACCTGGATCGCCGCTCGGCGACCGAGTCGGTCAGCATCTGACGCGGCGCATACAGGGAACGGATAGACATAGACGATGAGGCTTTTCAGCGACGCGAAGTACGCGTTTCTCGGATCGCGCCGGCGGGCGTACGTGGTTTCGATCGCGCTCATTCTTGTAGGGGCGGTCGGACTGCTGCTCCGGGGCGGCTTCGATGCCGGGGTGGAGTTCACCGGCGGCACAATGGTGCAGGTCCGGTTCTCTCAGGCGACAGACGTGGCCGGGGTCCGGGCCGCTCTCAACAGTGCGGGATTCACCGGTGAGCGGATTCAGCCGCTGACCGGCCCGGGCGCGGACGCGTCGAACCCCGAGTTCCTGATCCGCGTGCCAACGCTGGACGGCGCCGGCCTCGAGGGCGTTCGAGATCAGATGGACGCGGCCCTCGCGAGTACGTATGGTGAGGGCGGGTTCGAGATCCGTTCCGCCGACGGTATCGCCCCGAGCGTGGGATCGGAGCTTCGAAACAAGGCCGCGATGGCGCTGGGGCTCTCCTTCCTTCTCACGCTGATCTATCTGGCGTTCCGCTTCGAGTGGCGATTCGGGTTCGCCGCCATCATCGCGACGATCCACGACATGCTGATCACGTTCGGCTTCATCGCCCTTCTGAACATCGAGATCAGCCTGGCCACGGTCGCGGCTATCCTCACGATCATCGGCTATTCGCTCAACGACACCATCGTCGTGTTCGACCGCGTTCGCGAAAACTTCAAGAAGAAGCGGAAGGAGACGTACCAGGCGACGCTCGACCGGAGCATCAACGAGACGCTTCCTCGAACCGTCCTGACTTCGGGCACGACCTTCGCGGCACTGCTGTCGCTGTTTATCCTGGGTGGCCCGGTGATCCGGCCGTTCGCGCTCGTGTTGATGCTCGGCGTCCTGATCGGCACCTACTCCTCGATCTTCGTCGCCTCGCCGGCTCTCTACGAGATCGAAGAGCGGGCTCGGCGCCGAAACGCGCAGCAGGCGGCGCGCGCCGCGGGGTGAGCCGACCGGTCCTCTTCGATTCACATCTCCACCTCACATCGACGAGGTTCGATGAGGACCGCGACGACGTTTTGGTGCGCGCGCGGGACGCCGGCGTTCGAGAGATGGTCACGATCGCGTCCAACCCCACCGACGCGCGAGCCGCGATCGAGCTTGCGAGAGCGGAAGAGGGTGTCTGGGCGACGGCGGGGCTCCACCCCCATGAGGCGGATGCCACGTCTGACCGCGTGCTCGAGGACATCGAAGCCCTGACCGCCCAGCCCGAAGTCGTCGCGGTCGGTGAGACCGGGCTGGACTTCTTCTACGACAATGCCGCCCGAGAGACACAGATCCGCAACTTCAGGGCGCATCTGGACCTGGCCCGACGAACGGAGCTCCCGATCGTCGTCCACTCGCGCGAGGCTGACCAGGACACGGCGCTGCTGGTCCAGGAATACGCGGACAGCGTCATGGGTGTGCTTCATTGCTTCGCTTCCGGTCCGGAGCTGCTGCGAATCGGGATCGAGGCCGGCTGGTACGTCTCCTTTTCCGGGCTGGTGACCTTCGTCCCCGCTCTCGAGACGGCGGCCCGCGAGGTTCCCGATTCACGAGTCATGATCGAGACGGATGCGCCGTACCTCGCCCCCGCGCCCCGACGGGGAGGGCGGAACGAGCCAGCCTTCGTCGCGTTCAGCTGCGAGAGGCTGGCGGAGTTGCGGGGAGTGGAGCCGAACGAGATGGCCCGGACGACTCGGCGCAACGCGAGGCGTTTCTACGGACTGGGCGACCCCGAGTGAGCGACGTCGCCGGTATGCGGGGCGCCATGAGACGCGTCGAGATCCTGCCGGATCACGTCGCGAACCAGATCGCCGCCGGGGAAGTGGTGGAGCGGCCCGCGTCGGTGGTCAAGGAGCTTATCGAGAACGCACTCGACGCCGGGGCGCAACGGATCGAGATCGCCCTCCGTGGTGGCGGAAAGAGCGAGGTGCGCGTCACCGACGACGGACACGGCATGGACCGGGCAGACGCGGTCCTCGCTCTCGACCGGCACGCGACGAGCAAGATCCGTAGCGCAGAGGACCTGCGTTCGATCGCGTCGTTCGGCTTCCGTGGAGAGGCGCTCCCGTCGATCGCGGCGGTAAGCCGGTTCGAGCTTCACACCGCGGGTGGGGAAGGGGTGGGGACGCGCGCCCGCGTCGACTTTGGCCGAATCAGGAGCGTGGAGGAAGTGCCGAGGCGGAGGGGCACGACGGTGACGGTGAAGTCGCTGTTCCACGACCTGCCGGCACGGGCGAAGTTTCTACGGACGTCCTCCGCCGAGACCAGGGCGTCGAGCGAGGCGGTGTTGCTGCTGGCGCTCACGCATCCATCCGTCGCGCTCCGTCTCGAATCGAACGGAAGACCCCTGCTGGAGCTCGAGGACGATCAGGAGTGGATCGAGCGCATCGAATCCATCTGGGGAGATCTGGCCTCGACCCTGGTGCCCGCGGTCGGCGAGCCCGGGAGCGCCCGCGTGTCGGGCCTGGTGCAGCGCCCGGATGCGGCCCGCCCTCGCGGTGGGCGCCGGTACCTCTTCGTGAACGGGAGGCCGTTTCGGGACAAAGGGCTCAACCGGATCGTGGACGAGGCCTACCGGACGACCGTCGCCGAGGGTATGCGGCCCTCCTTCTTTCTAAGGATCGACGTCGATCCTGCGACGATCGATGTCAACGTCCACCCCGCAAAGAGCGAGGTCCGGTTTCGCGATCGGCAGCTGATCGAAGAGGCGGTTCACGCAGCAGTGCTCGCGGCGTTATCCGATCTCGCCTCCACCCGACCTGTCGAAGCCGATCCTTCGGCGAGGCGCGGGGTGGCTCGCAGGGCGCCCAACGGTGGTCAGAGCCCCTCAGCGCGCGGGGCCGTCGGGGCTCCCGGCGGGCTCCCGCAGCTGGCGCTCTTCGTGTCCGGCGGTGACGAGTCACCCGAGGCGGGGTCGGTCGAAGGCGGGGACGGCCCGGAAGCCCTGGCATACGAAGGACCGGAGATCTGGCAACTCCACGACCGCTACATCCTGGCGGCGACGCGGGATGGTCTGCTCATCGTGGACCAGCATTCGGCGCACGAACGGGTCCTGTATGAAGAGATCATGGACCGGTTTCGGCATGGCGGGGCCACATCGCAGGCGCTCCTGTTTCCCCAGACGCTTCGCTTGTCGCCGGCCGAGGCCACGGCGGTCGAGGAGCTCGCCGGTCTTCTCGCCCGGCAGGGATTCGAGCTCGAACCGTTCGGTGAGCGCACCTACATCCTCCGCGCCAGTCCGCAGCCCCACGCGCGGTTCGACGCGGAGCGTTGCCTCCGCGAGATGATTCGCGAGCTTACGGAGGGGTCACCGCTCGTGGACTCCGTCCGGAACCAGCACGAGCGGATCGCCAAGAGCATGGCGTGCAAGGGCGCGATCAAGGCGGGAGAGCGCCTGAGCGCCGAGGAGATGAGAGAGCTCTTCGACCGGCTGTTCGCCACCGAGCTCCCCGGGCACGATGTCCATGGGCGCCCGACCATCGTCCGTCTTACGATCGATGAGCTCGATCGACGCTTCGACCGAAGCTGAAGACATGACCCGCGCCCGGATCGCGATCGTCGGGCCGACCGCGTCCGGGAAGACGGATCTCGCGATCGCCGTCGCCCGCGCGCTGGGCGGCGAGATCATCTCCGCTGATAGCCGGCAGGCCTATCGGGGGTTTCGCGTTGGCACGGCCGCACCGACGGACGAAGAGGTCGCCGCGGTGCCGCACCACGGTGTCGGCATCCTCGAGCCGAACGAACGCTATGGGGCGGGCCGGTTCGCCGAGTTGGCGGACACGGCGAGCCGGGCGATCGTCGAACGCGGCAACGTGCCGATCGTGGCCGGCGGAACCGGCCTCTTCATTCGGGCTCTGACCCACCCGATGTTCCGCGAACCGGAGTGCCCCCCGGAAGTGCGCGAACGAATCCGCGACCGGATCGACGCACTTCCCGCCGAAGAAGTGACACGGTGGGCTTTGCGGCTCGACCCGGAAGAAGGCGAGCGTGATCAGCAGCGGGCCGCTCGAACGATCGAGCTCGTGCTCCTGACCGGCAGGACTCTGGGCTGGTGGATCGAGCACGGGCAACCGGAGCGTCAAGCCTTCGAGGGGCCGGTCTTCGCTATCGACATGCCGGGAGAGCTGCTGCGCGAGCGGATCGAGCGCCGCGCCGAGGCCATGCTCGAGAGCGGGGCGTGGGAGGCGGAAGTCCGAACCCTGGATCGGGCGGGTCACGCCGAGTCCAGGGCGTTCGATGCGCTGGGGTATCGTGACATGCAGGAGCTCGTTCGCGGCCGAATAGACCGCTCTGAGGCGCTCGAGCGGATCATCGCCTCGACCTGGGCGTACGCGCGCCGACAGCGTACCTGGTTTCGGCACCAGCTGCCGGAGCGCGCGGTCAGGCTGGACGGTGCGGCGGCGACGGATCAACTTTCGCAGGCAATCATCCGCGAATGGCGGGCGGTGCAGTCGGCCGCTTCCGAATAGACAGGGCACCGATGAAGATCGGCATCACTTGTTACCCCACATACGGCGGGTCGGGGGCGGTCGCCACCGAGCTCGGGATCGAGCTGGCGGATCGGGGGCACGAGGTCCATTTCATATCGTACGCCCAGCCGTTTCGGCTCACCCACTTCCACGAACGGGTCTTCTTCCACGAGGTGGAGGTCAACCGCTACCCCCTCTTCGAGTACCCGCCGTACTCGCTCGCCCTCGCCGTCACGATGCACGAGGTGGCCAAGAGGGAGAAGCTCGACATCCTCCACGTCCACTACGCGATCCCGCACGCGACAGCGGGGTGGATCGCCCGGGACATGCTGCACGAGACGGGTCATGACGTGAAGCTCGTGACGACCCTTCACGGGACCGACATCACCCTGGTGGGGCAGGATCCGTCCTATTGGGCGATCACGAAGTTCTCCATCGAGAAGTCGGACCGGCTGACGGCCGTCTCGCGCTGGCTTCGCGACCAGACGATCGATGACTTCGCCTGCTCGAAGTGCGCGATCGATGTGATCCCGAACTTCATCGACCCCGCGGTCTACAACCGCGATCAGGCGACCGGGCGAAACGCTCTCGCGAACCCGGAAGAAAAGGTCGTGATGCACATCTCGAACTTCCGACAGGTGAAGCGGATCCCCGACGTCATCGAGATCTTCCGACGGATACAGGAGAAGGTTCCGGCCCGACTGATCCTGGTCGGGGATGGTCCACAGCGCCAGCCGGCCGAGGACCTGGCGGATGAGTTCGGAATCTCCGATCGGGTGGTCTCGCTCGGGAAGTTCGAATCGGTATCGGAACTCCTCGCCTGCGCCGACCTGTTCCTGCTGCCCAGCGAGCAGGAGTCCTTCGGGCTCGTCGCGCTGGAGGCCCAGGCGTCCGGATCGCCGGTCGTGGGATCGGGGAGTACCGGCCTGGCCGAGGTCGTCGAGCACGGAGTGACCGGCGCCCTGCACGACGTCGGAGACACGGAAGCCATGGCGGCGTCCGCCATCGAGGTGCTCTCCGACGGCGATCTGTGGCGACGACAGTCGGAGGCTGCCATCCACCGTGCCGTCGAGAACTTCGCGGCCGCGAAGGTGATTCCGCGTTACGAGCAGCTCTACGACGAGGTGTTGGGGAACGCGTCCTCGGAGACATCGGCCGCTTGACCCTCTTCCAGGCGCTGATCCTCGGGGTCGTTCAGGGGCTGACCGAGTTCCTGCCCGTCTCGAGCTCCGGTCACCTCGTCCTCGCGGATGCCTTGCTCGGTATCGACGCTCCCGGGGTGCTACTGGTCGTGACTCTGCACGTGGCCACGCTGCTCGCCGTTTGCTGGGTTTACCGGAGCCGACTCGCACACATCGCGGTCGGCGTCCTTCGAGGCGACGCGGACAGCCTTCGCTACGTCGGGCTTCTGGCCCTGGCGTCCGTTCCTGCGGCGGTGATCGGAATCCTGTTTCTGGACGTGCTCGCGCCGACTTTCGAGCGACCGGTGTTCGCGGCGAGCATGCTCCTCGTCACGGGCGTCGTCGTGTGGACACTCCGTTACAGCGCCGCGCGCGAATCGCATCGACAGGAAGTTCGCGTGTCGGACGCCGTCGCTGTCGGTGTAGCCCAGGCGTTCGCCCTCCTCCCCGGGATCTCACGCTCGGGATCGACCGTTGCGGCGGGGACGGGCCTCGGCGTGGATCCGACTCGCATGGCCGAGTTCTCGTTTCTCATGTCGGTGCCGGCCATCGGGGGCGCCGCGATCCTTCAGCTCGATGAGATCTCTGCCACCGGAGCGGCGATCGGAGCCGTGCCTCTGGTCGTCGCCTTCGTCGCGGCTCTGGTCTCCGGAGTGCT
Source organism: Gemmatimonadota bacterium (assembly GCA_029861425.1). GTDB lineage: Bacteria > Gemmatimonadota > Gemmatimonadetes > Palauibacterales > Palauibacteraceae > Palauibacter. The sequence goes on along the minus strand of JAOTZH010000083.1, from coordinate 4,822 downwards.
GGCGATCCGGCTGTTCGTCGCGATGCTGACGAAACGAACTTTTCATCGCTTCGCCTACTACTGCTGGTTCGCGGGGGCGGCGTATCTGCTCGCCGCATGGCTCTCGCCGGGACTTCGATGACCGCCCCGGAAGTGCCCCTCGTGGGAGATGAGCTGGCCGCCCTCGTGCGGGCGGCTCTCCAGGAGGACGTCGGGCCCGGCGATCGCACCACGGAATGGACGGTGCCGCCAGAGATGGAAGGGACCGCACGCATCCTGTCGAAGGCGGAAGGAGTCGTGTCCGGCGTCGAGTTCGCCGACCGGGTGTTCGCCGAAGTCGATACCGGACTGCGTCGGACGTGGAGGGTGAGGGAAGGGGACGCGGTCGCCTTCGGCGCCGAGATGCTCGTTCTCGAGGGACGTTTGGGCTCGATCCTCACAGCCGAACGCACCGCCCTCAACGGGCTGGCGCACCTGTCCGGGGTCGCCACGGCGACGGCGGCCTACGTGGAGGCCCTGGAGGGGACCGGAGCCAGGCTGGTCGACACGAGAAAGACCACGCCGGGCTGGCGAACGCTCGAGAAGGCCGCCACCCGCGCGGGAGGCGGAGCCAACCATCGAATGGGGCTCCACGACATGATCCTCATCAAGGAGAACCACATCCGGGCGGCAGGTGGCATTCGAGCCGCGCTCGATGCGGTGGCCGCCCGCGCGAGCGAGCAGGGCTTGCCAGTCGAAATCGAGGTGAGCACTCTCGCGGAGCTGGATGAGGCTCTCGAGAGCCCGCCCGATCGCATCCTCCTCGACAACATGTCGCTCGATGATCTCTCCGAGGCCGTACGTCGTGTGGGCGGGGAGACGGGGGCAGGACCGCTTCTGGAAGCCTCGGGAGGGATCGACCTGGAGAGCGTGCGAGCCGTCGGGGAGACGGGCGTGGATCTCGTGTCAGTCGGCGCGATCACGCATTCCGCGCGAGCGCTCGACCTTTCGCTACTGGTAGATCGATGACCAGACGTCGCGTAAAGAGCTGGGGTGGAGTCCCCGTCGCGGAACTCCAGGATCGCTGGGGGCGCGAGAGCGTCCACGTGTACGGCGACATCGACTCCACGATGGATGCGGCGCGCGATCTCGCGGCCGCCGGCGCCCCGGGCGGGGCCATCGTCATGAGCCGCGGGCAGTCCGCGGGCCGGGGCCGGGCCGAGGCCCGCTTCCACTCGCCTCGCGACGCCGGCGTCTATCTCACGATGATCTTCCGCCCCGAGGGCGACTGGGTCCGGTCGCCCGTGACGATCCTCGCCGGTCTCGGGGTCGCGACCGAGCTTCGGCGCGCGTTCCCCGATCTGGCGCCGCGTCTCAAATGGCCGAACGACCTCATCGTTCGCGACCGTAAGCTGGGCGGCATCCTGGCAGAGACGATGGCGGGTGACGACGGGGCCGATGTGCTTCTGATCGGGGTCGGGGTGAACCTGGACACCGAACACCTTCCCGCGGACCTCCAAGGCAGGGTCGTGGGCGTCCGGGAACTCTGCGAGGCTGCCCCCGTGGATGTCGCCGACGCCATGATCCGCGGTCTCGAGAGATGGCTCCCGGATCCGCCCGAAGCGTTGTCGGAAGAACAGCTCGACGAGCTCGACCGGCTCGACTGGCTCAAGAACCAGCGAATCGCGCTGGTGGGCCCGGACCATGACCCCGTCCCGGGGCGATCGGCGGGACTGGCTCCCGACGGGGCGCTGCTGTTTCGGCCGGACCGCGGCGCCCTGAGGCGCGTGAACAGCGGATCGGTCGAGGTACTCGAGGAGACGTCATGATCCTGGCCGTCGACATCGGAAACACCGAGACCGTGATCGGGTTGTTCGACGATCTCGACCCGGTCCGCACGTGGCGATTGGCCACGGATCCCAAGCGAACCGCCGACGAGATCGCCCTGACGCTGTCCGGTCTCCTGGCAGCCGCGGACGTAGATGGGTACGAGTCTCCCGAGCGACTCGTCATCGCGTCGGTCGTCCCGGTGCTCAATCGGTCCTGGGCCGGGGCGGGGGACCGCCTGGGCGCGGGAACCGAGTTTCTCACCGGCACCTCGCCGATCCCCATTCGGCTCGATGTGGAGCGGCCCGCCGAGGTCGGTGCGGACCGGATCGCGAATACGCTCGCGGCCGCAACCCTCTTCGAAGCGAACACGATCGTCGTCGACCTCGGGACCGCGACCACCTTCGACTGCATTTCGGCGGAAGGCGTCTTCCTCGGGGGAGTGATCGCGCCGGGACCATTGGCGCTCGACCAGCTGACCCGAGCGACGGCACAGCTCCCGAAGGTCGAGCTTTCCGCTCCCTCGCGGGTCATCGGACGGAACACCCTCGACTGTCTGCGGAGCGGCGGGTTCTACACAGTCGTCGATGGAATCGATGGAATCGTCCGACGAATCCTGGACGAATGGGAGCCGGAGGCACCGATGGTGGCGGCTACCGGGGGGCTGGCGGAAGTGGTCGGGCGGCATTGCCGCACCGTGGAGCGCATCGAACCGGCGCTCACGATAACGGGGTTGGCGATCGCCGATCGCTATCTGTCGGGCGAGGTCACCCTCTAGAGTGCGGACAAGCCGCGGGTCTTTGCGACCCGCGGCTCACTTCGTTCCGCAGCAGCGCTCCTTGAGATCCTGCGCCAGGTCCGGCTTCACCATCCGGAGGACCAGGTACACGATCATGCAGAAGAAGGCGACCTTGAGCGCCAGGAATACGAGCGGCAGTACGAAGGAAAACACCACGCTCGTTACCGCGAACCCGACGGCGCCGGCAGTCGCCACTACGAGAAGCCCTCGAATCATCTTTTTTCCCTCCAAGCGGTCAGGGCACGGGATTCCGCGCGGGCGCGTTTGCCCGACCCGGAGATCGCACATCTAGTGTGAGTACGTTCGCCAGCAGCGCCCGGTTTCGTGAGCGATCGAGCCGGTTTGGCAGAAGTCGCCGCGCAGGCCGCCGGACCGACGCGAAGTCACTGCCAGACAGACACGGATGCAGGGGTTTCTCATGGCACGCCGACTGCACGTTGCACGGGCGGCCCGTCGGACTCTCGGCGTCTTGATCGAGGGTGCGCGGGCCGTCATATTGGAAGCGCGTTTAGCACTCGCCTGAATCGAGTGCTAACAAGGGGCGGACCCGCCCCGTGAACCGGACACTAATTGAATGGCAAAAGGAGCTCGCGGAGATGACCGCATCGACCAAGGTCAGCATCACGCCCATGTCGGATCGCGTGGTGATTGAGCCGCTCGAGGATTCTGAAGAGATGCGTGGCGGGCTGTACATCCCCGACACTGCGAAGGAAAAGCCCCAGCAGGGTGTGGTTGTCGCAGTCGGCCCAGGCCGGCAGAACGACGACGGCGATCGCATCGCGATGGAGGTAAGCGTCGGCGACCGGGTTCTGTACGGGAAGTACGCCGGCACCGAAGTCACGATCGAGGGCGGCCAGTACCTCATCGTCAAGGAAGGCGACGTCCTCGCCATCTTCGACTGAGGCACGTGACTGCCCGCGGGGTCGGCGGCGGTTCCGCGCCCCGCCCGAACGACCGAAGTCCAGACGATCATCCCCGCGGTGCGGGGTGGCATACGGATGAGACGCCCCGAGGGGCGAGGAGAAAGTAAACAATGGCGAAGGAACTGGAATTCGATACCGCGGCGCGACAGCGTCTAAAGGCCGGTGTCGACAAGCTGGCCCGGGCGGTCAAGGTCACGCTCGGACCGAAGGGCCGAAACGTCGTGCTCGAGAAGAAGTTCGGGAGCCCGACGATCACCAAGGACGGCGTGACCGTAGCGAAGGAAATCGAGCTCGAGGATCCGGTCGAGGATCTCGGCGCGAAGATGGTGAAGGAAGTCGCGACGAAGACGTCGGACAACGCCGGCGACGGGACGACCACGGCGACTGTCCTGGCGCAGTCGATCTTCACCGAGGGGCTGAAGAGCGTCACGGCCGGTGTGAACCCGATGGCGCTGAAGCGCGGCATCGACAAGGCGGTCGATTCGATCGTCGACAACCTCCACGATATTTCCGTGGAGACGTCGGGCAAGACGGAGATCGCGCAGGTCGCTTCGATCTCGGCCAACAGCGACATCGAGATCGGCGAGCTGATCGCCGACGCGATGGAGAAGGTCGGCAAGGACGGCGTCATCACGGTCGAGGAGGCTCGCGGCCTCGAGACATATCTCGACACGGTGGACGGCATGCAGTTCGATCGCGGCTACCTCTCGCCGTACTTCGTCACGGATCCGGACAAGATGGAAGTCGTGCTCGATGAGCCGATCATCCTGATCCACGACAAGAAGATCTCTGCCATGAAGGACCTCCTCCCGATCCTCGAGAAGGTCGCCCAGATGGGTAAGCCTCTCCTGATCATCGCGGAGGACATCGAGGGCGAGGCGCTCGCCACGCTCGTCGTCAACAAGCTGCGCGGCACGCTGAAGGTCTGTGCCGTCAAGGCGCCGGGCTTTGGCGATCGCCGGAAGCAGATGCTCCAGGACATCGCGATCCTGACGGGCGGACAGGTCGTCTCGGAGGAGCTCGGGTTCAAGCTCGAGAACGCCGTGGTGAGCGACCTCGGCGAGGCGAAGCGTGTGGTCATCGACAAGGACAACACGACGGTCGTCGACGGCGCCGGGGATACGGACGCCATCCAGGGTCGCATTAGCGAAATCAAGGTCGCGATCGACAAGTCCACGTCCGACTACGACAGTGAGAAGCTCCAGGAGCGGCTCGCGAAGCTGGCCGGCGGCGTTGCGGTCATCAACGTCGGGGCGGCGACCGAGACGGAGATGAAGGAAAAGAAAGCTCGGGTCGAGGATGCGCTGCACGCCAC
>JAOTZH010000250.1 GCA_029861425.1 Gemmatimonadota bacterium | reverse complement strand
TTGCAGCTCTTCGGCGAGCTGGGCGGCCGTCATCTTCGTCGGGTCCTTCACGGGGCCGTCGAGTTCGAGCTCTCGGATCACGCGCGCGGCATCGACGTCCGGACCGAGCGCGCCGAGATCGCGGAAAGCTTCGATCTGGCCGGCGAGATCGCCCGCCGCGCCGCGCATCAGCATCTTGAGAAACGCGAGGCGTTCGGTCCGATCCATCCGCGCGGCGATGCCGAAGTCGAGCAGCGCGATCCTTCCCTCGGCGGTCACGAAGAGATTGCCGCCATGGAGATCGCCGTGGAAGACGCCGTGGATCATCGCCCCCTCGAGGAACGAGATCACGAGCGCCCGGAGCACTTCGGTCGTGTCGACCCCGGCGTCGCGCATGCCCTCGATGTCGTCGTACGCGAAGCCCTCGAGGCGCTCCATCACGAGGACGCGGGCCGTCACCCAGCGCGGGTGCGGGCGCGGCACGAACAACGAATCCTGCTCCTCGTCCCGGAGAATCCGGCCGACGTCGAGCATGTTCTCGGCTTCGAGCCGGAAATCCAGTTCCTCGAGGATCGTCTCGGCAAAGAGCTCGACCAGCACCGGCGGGTTGGCGAGCGCCGCCACCGGGATCCTCCCCACCAGCCAGGGTGCGATCCAGGCCATCGCGCGGACATCCTTGCGGACTGCGTCTGCGACGGGGCCACGCTGCACTTTCACGACGACTGACTCGCCGGTGTGGAGCACCGCAGCGTGGACCTGCGCGATCGACGCGGCGGCCAACGGCTCGGTCTCGAACGACGCGAAGACTTCGTCCAGCGGCCGACCGAGGTCCTCCTCCACCACCTGGCGCACGGCGTCCCACGGCTCTGGCTCGACGCTGTCGCGCAGCGTGCGGAGCTCGGCGACCAGCTCATCGGGGAACACGCCGCGGCCGGCCGAGAGGATCTGTCCGAGCTTGATGTACGACGCGCCGAGCTTCTCGAACGCGCGGCGCAGGCGCCGAGACAGGCCTGCGCGCGACACCTCGCCCCCGCGCCGTCGCTCCACGAACGCCCAGCCGAGAAGCGCCCCCCCGATGTGGTACGCCGCCTCGAGAAAGCGAAGCACCGGCGGCAGCCGGCGGGGACGCAACAACTCGACGACTTCGGCCGCCACCGACGCGCGCAGGCCCTTGAGCCCACGCGCCCACTCGAGCGCCTCCGGCACGACCCGCCAGGGGCCCGAAGGCTGAAACGCGTAGGGTTCGGGCGAGCTCTCCATGACGGGCGGCCGAGAGCCTAGCGATCAGAACGCGGTCGCGGTTTCTTCTGCGTGGGCGCGGCTGGCTTCCGAGTGGAACACTCGGGCCATGCGCCACCTGATTCTCGTTCTCGCGCTCCTCCTGGCCACTCCGGCGGGAGGCTTCGATCGACCCGGCGAGCGACCGCTCTCGGACGTCCTCCAGATCCTGATCCTTCAGCGGGAGGTCCGTGCGATCGACGCCGTGGGCGGAGAACTCGTGCAGTCTCTGGAACGCGGCGAACCGGTGCTGTGGTCCGACACGCGAGGCCGTGTGGGGGTCGTGCTGACCGATCGCCGTGTCCTCGCCGTGACGTCCCGGTCCGGATCCTGGCAGGAATCGCGCTATCGGCTGCGCGAAACGCCGCCCGCAGAAGCGTTTCTCGGCGATCAGGTGGCGCTGGTCATCACACCCTCCCGCGCGATCGGTCTCGACGGCGGCAGCGGGAACCTGATCGAGCAGAGCCTCGGCCCGGGCGAGCGCGTCCTCGCGATCGACGTCGGAGAGAACGTCGGCGTGGTCGTGACCGATCGGCGCGCACTCGGGCTCTCCCCATTCACCGGGGGATTCTTCGAGACACATCTCCCGCCCGGGGAACGCTACGAGCGGGTCGAAGCGAGCGCGAACTTCGCGAGCGTCCACACCTCGCGCCGCGTCCTGAATTTCCGAGCGCCCTCGGGCCGCTGGACCGAGACCCGACTCCCGCTCCACTGAGTTTAGAAACGGGGACGGTCCTTAGAAACTTAGAAACTCGCCCCGAGGGGCGAGTTTCTAAGTTTCTAAGGACCGTCCCCGAGTTTAGTTACTCGTCTTCGAGGTACTCGATGGCGTCGGCGACGGCTTCACGGACTTCCTCGTTCGGGTGGTCCGCGTAGCGCTGCAGGTCGCGGATCTGGGAGGAATCGCCGACGAACTCGATGGCGTCGATCGCCTCGATCACGACCTCGGGATCCTCGTCGCCAAGCGCGGTCACGAGACCGGCGATCGCCTCGGGCTCTTCGTCCGCGTCCTCGAGCTGGCTGATCACCGAGATCCGCACCTCGGGATCCGGATCGCTGAGCGTATCGATGAGATACCGGAGTCCCACTCCTTCCGGCTCGATGTCGTAGACCGCGTCGGCGCGGACTTCCGGATCCGAGCTGCGCAGCTCGTTCAGCGCCTCGCGGAGATCCTCGTCGTCTTCGCTGATCGGCGCCGAACCGGCATCACGAGCCGCTGCGGCCTTCTGTGCGGCCGTACCACTGGAGCCTTCATCCGCGGTGGGAGGAGCCGGCGGCGGCGGGGGCGGCGGCGGCTCGACGGCCCCGGTGGTCGGGGGCACGTCCGCTTCGCGCTCGCTCCCGCAACCCCAGAGGCCCGTGCCCAGCGCCAGGAAGACCAGCAGCGCAGCCGTGCCCAGACGTGCGCTCAACCCTCGGTTCCACTCGAATCGCTTCATCGATCTCACCCTCCATCCGGATCCGCCAGAAAGCGGAACCCAGGCAGCTTAGTGACCCCACCGGGCATAGGCTAGGCGGGGTATTCCCTGAGACACCGAGGAGCCCGCCTCGGGTCCCCGAAATCGCCTCACCCGCTCTTCATGGGCTCATGCGACCCCCTCGCTACGGTCCCCGCCCCATGCATCCCCGGCGCATTCTCGTCCTCGCCGTCAGCGCCGCGGTCGGCGGCCTTTCGTGGTGGGCCGCGGCGCCCGGGGGTTCCCCGGATGGATCGGCCCCGCCTCCGGTCTTCTCGCTGCTCGCCGTCGGCGACACCGGCAAACCGCGGGAACTGGTCGCTGCGCTCGACCCGGGCCTCGCGGTCGCCGCGGCCCTCGCCCACGCAGACAGGGAGTCCCCGGTCACGGGACTGGTCCTCCTCGGGGACAATTTCTACCCCGACGGCCTGCGGGAACGCGAGTTCAAGGATCGGGTCCGCTCGAACCTCGTTGGACCGTTCTGCCATTTCATTCAGCTGACGCCCCGCGGCCAGGGGAGTCTGGAAGATGCGTGCCCGGCGCGCGAGGCCGATCGGCACCCCGTCCCGATCCACGCGGTCCTCGGCAACCACGACTACAACGAACGCGAGAGCCCGCTCCTCCAGCGTCGCCGGATTCCCGAGTACGTCGAGAACTGGCGGATGCCGCTCGACGACTTCGAGATCCGCGAGCTCCGAGGCGGCGTGAGCCTCATTCTCCTCGACACCATGGCGTGGCTCCGCGGAAAGCAGGGCGATGCGCTCACGCGCGCGGTCCGGAAGTCCCGCGGCCCCTGGCGCATCGTGGCCGCGCATCATCCGATGGTCGACACCGGCAAGAGCGCCGTCCCTCGCTTCGAGCGGCGCATGGCGAAAGCCCTCGACCGAGCGGGCGTGCCCATCCACCTCTTCCTGGCGGGCCACGAGCACAATCTCCAGGTGATCGAGAAACCCGGAGACTGGCCGCGGCTCCACGTCATCGCGGGGAGCGGCTCCGACCTCCGCGAGCCGACTCGAGGAGACCCCGGTCGCCGCTTCGCCGTTGCGGAACACGGCTTCGCACGGATCGATCTCGCGGAAGCCGGGGGCCCACTTCGGATCACACTGCGGCGCGTGCCCATCGCCTCCGCGGGTGGTGCGAGTGGCGAAAGCGTGGCGCGGTTCGCGATCGACCTCGACGGCACCGTGAGCTACTTGCAACCCGCGCGCGACTGAACTGCCGATCGCCCGCGCACCGGTTGCGCACCTCTCGAAAAATCGACGCCGAGCGATCGAGAAAAATGTGATTTTCCACACGGTTGGTGGGCAGGGGACGCCGATAGGTTCAAGGCGTCGGCAGGGGGGGGCCGAAGGCACCACCTGCTTTCGGGGGACGATCAAGAATGCCGGCAACAGACCTGCTCACCAAGGAAGATGTCTTCCATCTGCTCCGCCGCGCGGCCTTCGGGCCGACGTCGAAGGATCTTTCCAAGTTCGAAGGGAAGAGCCGGGCGA
>JAOTZH010000249.1 GCA_029861425.1 Gemmatimonadota bacterium | reverse complement strand
GCTCGCGGCCGCGCTCAGATCGTTGCCCGTCTACGAATACCCGCCACGTGAGGTGAAGAAGCGGGTGGTCGGCACGGGTTCCGCCACCAAGGCGCAGGTCGGATTCATGGTGCAGAAACACCTGGGCCTTCGGGAAGCCCCGAGTCCGGCGGATGCCGCCGATGGTTGCGCGATCGCCCTCTGCCACTTTCTCAAAGGCTCTCCGCTCGGGAGCCTCGCGACGGGAGCCTCGAGGTGATCCGCAGGATTCGGGGGACGCTGCTGGAACGAGACGTCGACACGATCGAAGTCCTCGCGGGGGACGGACTCGGATACGAACTGCAGGTGCCGCTCGGACTGACCGATCGGCTTCCCGGGGTGGGCGACGAGGTCGAGCTTCATACGGTGCTGGTCGTGCGAGACGACGCCATGGAGCTCTATGGCTTCGGCACCGCCCGGGAACGGGAGCTGTTCCGGCGGCTTCGCACCGCCAGCGGCGTCGGCCCGCGTCTCGCGCTCGCCATTCTCGGGGCTCTCCCCCCGGACCGGATCGTCTCCGCGATCCGTTCCCGGGATCATGCCGCGCTTCAGACCGTCAGCGGTGTCGGGAAGAAGACGGCCGAGCGAATCGCGATCGAGCTGGCCGACAAGCTGGACGATCTCGGGGAGGGTGCCCCCGGTCTCCCGGTCGCGGGTCCGTCCGCGTCGGCCGTCCAGGCCCTTCGGGGGTTAGGTTACGGCCAGCTGGAGAGCGACGACGCGGTGCGTCGGGCCATCCAGTCGCTGGACGGTCGGGAGGTCGACACCGAGGAGCTCGTGAAGCATGCCCTGCAGTTCGTCTGACAACACGCGCGCGCGCCGCGAGGCTCCGGGTCGATCGTGTAGGGCCCTCTTCGAGAGGGACGCATGACGGATTCCGCTCAGCGCACCGAGATCACCACGCCCGAGACGATCGACGACGATCGGTCTCACGAGCGCTCGCTCCGACCGGACCGTCTCAGCGAGTTCGTCGGTCAGGAGAAGGTCAAGGAGAGTCTCGGCGTCTACGTGGAGGCGGCGAAGGGGCGCGCTGAAGCGCTGGACCACACGCTCTTCTACGGCCCCCCGGGGCTCGGCAAGACCACGCTCGCCATCCTGCTCGCCCACGAGCTGGGCGTGAACATCAAGCTCACCTCGGGCCCGGTCCTGGAGAAGCCCGGGGACCTGGCCGGGCAGCTGACGAATCTCGGTCGCGGCGACATCCTGTTCATCGACGAGATTCACCGTCTACGTCCGGTGATCGAGGAGTTCCTCTATCCCGCGATGGAGGACTACCGCATCGAGATCCGCCTGGGTGACGGTCCGCGAGTCGAGACCTTCTCGATGAAGCTGGAGGAGTTCACGCTCGTCGGAGCCACGACCCGGTTCGGTCTCCTGACCGCGCCCATGCGGGCGCGGTTCGGCGTGGTCGAGCGTCTCGGCTTCTATCCCGCCGACGAGCTCGCGCGGATCGTCGAGCGGTCCGCCGGGCTGCTCGGGATTCCCGTGAGCGCGGATGGCGCAAACGAGATTGCGCGGAGATCCCGCGGCACGCCGAGAATCGCCAATCGCCTGCTCCGACGCGTCCGCGACTACGCCGAGGTGCGGGGCGACGGGACCATCGACGCCGACTCCGCCGTCGAGGGGCTGTCTCTGCTGAACGTCGATGAGTACGGCCTCGATGAGATGGACGGGCGGGTGCTTCGCGCGATCATCGAGACGTTCGACGGCGGGCCAGTCGGTCTCAACTCGCTCGCCGTGGCCGTCGGCGAGGACGCGGGCACTCTGGAGGAGGTCTACGAGCCTTATCTCATCCAGAACGGCTATCTGCAGCGCACGTCCCGTGGCCGGGCCGCGACGCGCAAGGCGTACCAGCGGTTCGGCTATGCCCTCCCCAAGAACGGCGATTCCCAGGGCACGCTCTTCGTCGATGGCGGCTGAGGGGTCCGGCGCGACCGCGGACTATGACTACGAGCTTCCTCCGGACCTGATCGCTTCGCGGCCGGCCGATCGGCGGGATGCGAGTCGACTGCTCTCGGTCGATCGCGAATCGCGACAGATCGCGGATCGTCGTTTTCAGGACCTGCCCGGGATGATCGACGAAGGTGACGCGCTCGTCGTGAACGACAGTCGGGTTTTTCCGGCGAGGCTCCTCGGGGAGAAGCCGACTGGAGCGCGCGCGGAAGTGCTACTCGTGCGGCCGCTCGCGGGGTTCGACTCGGAGGAGGTGGAGCTCTGGGAGGCGATCGTCCGACCTGGCGGAAAGCTGAAGCCGGGACGCCGGGTGGACATCGCGGAGGGCTTCGCGATCGAGGTCGTCGACTCGACGCCCGACGGGGGTCGGGTCGTGCAGGTGGTCGGCGATGAGCCGCCCTGGGCCCTGATCGAGCGGCACGGACACGTGCCCCTGCCGCCGTATATTGAGCGACCCGACGACGCGGCGGATCGAGAGCGCTATCAGACCGTGTATGCGGACCCGATCGGCAGCATCGCGGCGCCTACGGCGGGCTTGCACTTCACCCGGTCCATGCTCGATTCGATTGAGGCCAGGGGCGTGCGGCTGCTCAGCGTCACGCTTCACGTCGGCGTGGGCACATTCAGACCCGTGACGGTCGAGCGCGTCGAAGACCACGATTTGCATAACGAGACCTATCGCCTGGACGAGTCGACCGCGGCGGCCCTGAACGACGTTCGCCGCGGAGGCGGACGCGTGTGGGCGGTGGGTACCACGTCGTGCCGGGTACTCGAGACTCGGTGCGACTCGAGCGGGACCTTCAGCGAGGGTTCGGGGACGACCGACCTCTTCATCCATCCCCCCCATGCGTTTCGCGGAGTCGATGCGCTGCTGACCAACTTCCATCTCCCGCGCTCGAGTCTCCTCATGCTGGTGTCCGCTTTCGCGGGCCGCGATCTCGCGCTCGCGGCGTACCGGCGGGCGGTCGCACACCGCTACCGCTTCTACTCGTACGGCGATGCCATGGTGATCTCGTGACGAACGACGGCGCCGCGGCTTTCGAGCTCGAGGGGCGGGACGGGCTGGCGCGGGCGGGGACACTGCGGCTCGAACGAGGCGATATCCGCACTCCCGCGTTCATGCCGGTGGGCACGTTGGGGACGGTGAAGGGACTCACGCCGGACGATGTCGCGGGCGCGGATGCGGACATCATTCTCGGGAATGCCTACCACCTCTATCTCCGCCCGGGGCTGGACACGCTCGAGGCGATGGGGGGACTCCACCGGTTCATGTCGTGGTCGAAGCCGATCCTGACGGACTCCGGCGGGTTTCAGGTCTTCTCGCTCGCCCGCAGCCGCACGATCGATGACGACGGAGTCACGTTTCAGAGCCACATCGATGGCAGCAGGCACCGGTTGACGCCGGAACGCTCGATGGAAATCCAGACGGTGATCGGCTCCGATATCCACATGGCGTTCGACGAGTGCCCCCCGGGCGAGGCGGATCTCGAGACCGCTCGATCGGCAGTGGAGCGCTCGCTGGCGTGGCTCGCCCGGAGCCGGATGCGACACGAGGAGCTCGCGACCGAGGGAGCCGGGCCGGACGGGTGTGGCTCCGGACTGCTGTTCCCGATCTTCCAGGGAGCCTCATACGAGGACCTTCGACTCGAGGCGCTGGACCGCACGCTCGAGCTCGGTCCGTGGCCCGGGGTCGCGATCGGCGGTCTCTCGGTTGGAGAGCCGAAGCACGTGACGCTACGAATCCTCGAGGCCTGCGAGCCCGCGCTCCCGGCGGACCTCCCGCGCTACCTGATGGGCGTGGGGTACCCGGATGATCTCCTGGAGTCGGTGCGGAGGGGGGTCGACATGTTCGACTGCGTGGCGCCGACTCGAAACGGCCGTAACGGGACGATCTTCACGCGCCACGGGCAGGTCAACGCGAGGGCCGCGCGCTTCAAGACGGATGAGCGGCCGCTCGATGAGGACTGCGATTGCGAGTGCTGCCGCGGTTTCTCGCGCGCGTACCTGCGGCACCTGATGGTGTGCGGCGAGACGCTCGGTCTTCGACTTCTCTCGATCCACAATGTGCGGTTTCTGATCAGATTGACTTCGCAGGCGCGCGCCGCGATCCTCCGTGGCGATTTCGAGCCCTGGGCGGACGAATGGCTCGCGAGGTACCGCGCCGGCTTCGATCCGCAGGAGGACTGAACCACATGTTGATGCTGAATCTCCTAGCCGCCTCTCCCGATGGCGGGCAGGCGAACCCCGCGGCC
>JAOTZH010000082.1 GCA_029861425.1 Gemmatimonadota bacterium | reverse complement strand
CGCAGCCCGCCTGCCTCGACGAGGTGTCCGAGGTTCTGCACGGTGGGGGATCTACCGCGGCCGTGGTGCAGGTTGAGCGTCTCGAGACGGACGGTCCCGAAGTCGAGCAGGTCGCGCTCGCCCTCCACGGGCCAGGAGGCAGTGACCCGAGACATCACCGACTCGGTCGGATTCAGGGCTCGGAGAAGATCGACCGCCGTCTCCGTCGACACGAAACGGGTCCCCGGGTTGGTCCGGAGGTGCGCGAGCACCGCCGGGGCGTCGAAGTGGTCGGGATGGTGGTGCGAAGCGACCGCAAGCGTGACCCCCCCGGCGAAGTGCCAGGGATCCTCGAGCGTCGGCCCCTCACGCGAGATCGTCTGATAGCCCTCAACGCCGTCCCGGAAGAGGGCGTCAAAGACCACCACGGCCCCCTGGCCCCCGACCAGGATGATGCCTTCGTTCGCCAGGAAGAGTCCGAACGGCTGCGGGGCCGGTCGATCCTGGGGGGACTGGGGACGCGGTTGGGCAGCCCCGAAGCCTGGTGCGACCGTCGCCCCGACGATCGTCGCCGTGACGACGAGGGAGGCGCGTGGGCCGCGCCTCACCGGGAAGACGTACCCGGCCGTCTCCCCAGCACGCCCCTGCCCCACACGTTGTTCGATCGGTCGATGTCGGCCAGCGCGCCGTCCGGATCGAGTTGCACGTGCCGCACGCGACCGCCGGCCACCTTGAGCGTGATCCGCTCGTCCGCGGCCCACCGCTCCACCGGGATGTCGAACATCTCCTCGCTGCCGTCCTGGTAGACGATCCGCAACTCGACCGGCATCGGGATGCCGCCCCGGTTCTCGACCGTGACGGTGGTCGTGTCGCCGTCGCGACTGACGGACGCCAGCGCCTGGTCGAGCACTCCGTTCTCGTACACCCAGCCTCGGAAGAACCACTCGAGGTCGCGTCCCGCCGCCTCTTCCATGACGCGGATGAAATCAGCCGGCTGCGGGTGCTTGTACGCCCATTCCTCGATGTACGCCCGGAACCCGGCGTCGAAGACCTCGGGGCCGAGGATCTTCTCGCGGAGCATGACCAGGACGGCGGCCGGCTTGTTGTACGCCTGGACCCCGAGCTCGACCTCCGGGATGTCGTCCGCCGGCGTCAGGAGTGGCTGCCGGATGCGTCGTGTATCGTCCGCGATCTGACCCGGGGACATCTGCCCGGCGAGGATCGGTTCGCCGCCGGAAAACTCGATCCCCGAGTAGTAGTTGATGAACGTGTTGAAGCCTTCGTCCATCCACGCGTATCGCCGCTCGTCCGAGCCCACGATCATGGGGAACCACGTATGCCCGATCTCGTGGTCCGTCACGGAGAACAGGAAGGCGCCGCGCGCCTGGAAGTGGCAGAAGACGATCATGGGGTACTCCATCCCGAGCGCCAGGCCCGCCACGTTGATCGCGACCGGATAGGGATACGGAAACCACTGCTCCGAGTAGTGCTGCACCGAGTGCCGGAGGTATTCGGTCGATCGCTCCCACCCCGAAAAGCCCTGCGTCCCGATGCTCTCCTCCGGATAGAAGGACATCACGAGAACGTCTTCGTATCCGGCCGCGTCCCACACGAACCGGTCCGAGGCGGCCCAGGCGAAGTCACGCACGCTTTCCGCCTGGAAGTGCCATGTGAGCGGGGTGTCGCCGACGGGGCGCGTCGAGTCATCGCCGGCCTCTTCCATGTCGATGATCATGACCGGCCCCACCGACATCCGTGCCGCCTCCAGGCGGTCCAGCTGCTGGGGCGTGAGCACGTCCTCACCGTTCTGCAGCTCACCGGTCCCGGTCACGACGAAGTCACGAGGGACCGTCAAGGAGACATCGAAGTCTCCGTATTCCAGATACCACTCGCCCTGCCCGAGGAACGGCGATTGGTTCCAGCCGTTGACGTCGTCATACGTGAACATCCGCGGGTACCACTGGGCGAGCTGGTAGATGACGCCGCGCCGGATCTCCTGACGGCCCATCCGGTCTCCACCGGTCTCCGGGATCACGAACGAGAAGTCGATGTCGATCGCGACCTCGCCGCCCGAGGGTGGCAGGGGCTCGTCGAGGAGGATCTCCATCATTGTGTCTTCGACGCGGTATTCAGGGACGAGCGTCTGCCCGTCCCTGTCGAGGGTCACCGCGCCGATGTCGAAGCCGCCCTTATCGAAGAACCCGCCGTGTCGGACCTCGCCGCCAAGCGCCTCCGCCTTCTGGGCGCCGTAGCTGTCCTCGCGAAACAGATTCTGATCGAGCTGAAGCCAAAGACTTCGGAGGGAATCCGGGCTGTTGTTCGTGTACGTGATGCGCTCGCTGCCCGAGATCGTGTGCCGCCCCGCGTCCAGCACGACATCGATGTCGTAGTCGGCTCGCTGCTGCCAGTAGCCCTCCCCAGGGCTGCCGGCCGCCGTCCGCACGTCGTCGGGCTCGGGCAGCGGTAGCGGCGCGAACGCCTCTGTCGGGTCGAAGATCCGCCGCAGGGAGTCCTGACGAACCCACTCGGCCTCTACCGCGGCCGAATCGGGCTCCTGCCCCGAGGCGCCATCGGGTAGGAAGGCGAGCCCCAGAGTGAGGGTCGAAAACGCCAGCATCTTGCCTGAGGTCATCATCTATCTTTCATCGTGAGGTGCGTCTCGATTCACCCTGCCGACCCGACAGTTCGACGGTGGGTCCCTCGGACCCGTCACAGGACAACGTACTAACACTCTCGATCGTGGTTAGTTTCCGGTGGCGAGACCGTCCGACGAGACGTACAACCCGGTTTCCGCCCCATTTGCGGGTAGCTCGATGCTCATGAGCTCTGCTTCGACCACGGCAGTGAGGGCCGGGTAGGAGAGCACGAGGTCGTACACCGTGATCGGTCGGCGAAGCTGCACGTTCCTGACGCTACCGGCCGCGGTCTGTCCGTCCCGGTACTCCGCCGCCAGACCCGCGAACTCCCAGGACTCGGGCGCTCCGATGACCTCACCGCCGAATCTCCATCGGAGGACCCGGACGTCGAACCGAACGCGGGTACCGCCAAGCCTGAAGGTGCGGGTGATCCCGTCCGGCCAGGTGACTCGGGCGGTGAGCGAATCGCCCGCCCTGCTGCTCACGGTCGCGGTCGCGAAGAGGTCCCGATTCGACGTGAGCGGCCGGTAGCCGTCCGTTCCGATCGATGCGACTCCAGAGAGGATCCCGATGATGAGCGCCGCCGCTCCGACCAGCAGCTTGAACGTCCCCAGGGTGGCCTGGCCGGTCTGGAACGAGCTCGAGCTGGAGAGGAACGACAGCAGCGAGAGTACCGCGCAGCCGAGGGCGAGAAAGTCGATCGAACGCATGTCCGCGAACGTAGGCGACCGACCGTGCGCGTGCGAGGTTGCCCCTTGTAGCCGGACCCGGGAGTCGGCCATCATTCCTGACCCGACGGTTTCGACCGCACTCCAGGAACAACGAGGTTGTGATATGCGCCGCTTCTCCCCCCACCCTCTCGCCCGCACACGGTTGTCGATCGTCCACGCGGTGATTCTGTTTGCCGCTCTTGGTCTCGGTGTCGCGCCGGTCGACGCCCAGGAAGACGGCTGGACGCCGGATCTCAGCATGCGGTACCACGCCATCGGCGGCACGGCCATCTCGCCCGATGGATCCCGTGTGGCCTTCGTGGTGCGCGAACCGCTCATGGAGGGAAGCCAGTCCGAGTACCGTAGCCACATCTGGATGGCGGACGTGGCGACGGGCGCCACATCTCAGTGGACTCGTGGGGAATCCTCCGCGGGTGGCCCTCGGTTCACCACCGACGGCCGCTGGCTGACCTTTACATCGTCGCGCGACGGCGGAGACGACGCCCCGGACGGGAGCCAGATCTGGGCTCTGCCGACGACCGGTGGCGAGGCGAAGGTGATCACCGCATCGGAGAACGGCGTCGGCAATTACCAGTTGTCGCCGGACGGATCTCGGATCGCTTTCGTCATGCGTGACCCGGCGACCGCCGAGGAGAAGAAGGCCCGGGAGGAGAAGCGCGACGTCATCCTCGTGGATCAGGACTTCAAGTTCTCGCACCTCTACGTCGTCAACTTCGCGCCCGACGCCGACGAGCCGGCGAGTCCGATCCGTCTCACCGTCGGGGATTTTCATGTCACGGGCTTCAGCTGGTCACCGGCGGGAGACGAGATCGTCTTTTCGCTCCAGAATGATCCGCGGATCAACACGGGCCGCCTCTCCGGCGACGTCTCCATCGTCACGGTTCCGAGCTCCGCGGAGATCGACGAGATCCACGCGGCGCATGAAGGCGCGGAGACCAGTGACGAAGAGACCGAGGAGTCGATGGAGGAGCACCCGATGGCCGTCGGCGAAGTGCGGCAGCTCGTCGGCGGTGCCGGTGTCGAGGGCCAGCCGCGCTGGTCGCCCGACGGAAACCTGATCGCATACCTGTCCACCGGCGGACAGCCGGAGCCGATCGGGCTCTCCGACATCTATGTCATCGCTCCCGACGGAGCTGGCGGCAGGAAGATCGTCGAGACCCCGAACCGAAGCGGCGGAGTCGTCGCGTGGACGGCGGACTCGCGAGAGCTTCTGGTCGTCGAGTCGCTCGGGACCAGGCGCCACCTGATCGCCGTCCCGGTCGAGGGCCAGGAGATCCGCCTCATTTCCACCGGCGACGGTGTGATGGGCGGGATCTCGTTCACCCCGAATGCGGATCAGATGGCTTTCACCTGGCAGACGACGGACGAGCCCTGGGATGTGTTCGTCTCCTCGACCGCGTCGTATTCGCCCTCCCGGGTGACGGACATACACGCGGACGTGCCACGACCGACCATGGGGCGCACAGAGCTTCTCACATGGCAATCCACGGACGGGTTCGAGATCGAGGGCCTGCTCACTTACCCCGTCGGCTACCGGGCCGGGGATCGGGTCCCGTTGATCCTGAACGTCCACGGCGGGCCCGCCGGCGTATTCAGCCAGGGGTTCACGGGTGGACCGTCCATCTACATGCTTCAGCACTTCGCGCAGCAGGGCTTCGCGATCCTGCGGCCGAACCCCCGGGGATCGACCGGCTACGGGAAGGACTTCCGCTACGCGAATTTCCAGGACTGGGGGTACGGGGACTTCCGCGACCTCATGAGCGGCGTCGACCACGTGATCGACATGGGAGTCGGCGACCCCGACCGACTGCTGCTCATGGGCTGGAGCTACGGCGGGTACATGACGTCGTGGGCCGTCACCCAGACTGACCGGTTCAAGGCGGCGAGCATGGGCGCGGGGCTCCCGAACCTGATCTCGATGACCACCACGACCGATATCCAGGACTACCTGGTCGGCCACATGGGCGTCGAGTTCTGGGAGGACTACGAGCGCTACGAGCGTCACTCCGCCATGTACCACATCGCCGACGTCGTCACTCCGACGCAGGTGATCCATGGCGCGAACGACCTTCGCGTGCCGTTCACGCAGGGGCAGGAGTTCTACCGGGCGCTCGACCGTCGAGGCGTACCGACCGAGATGGTCGTGTATCCCCGAACTCCGCACGGGCCGAGGGAGCCCAAGTTCCTGATGGACGTCACGGACCGGATCCTCACGTGGTTCGACAAACATATCGAGCGCGAGATCGTGACCGCGGCCGGCGGTGAGTGAGCCCCGGCAACGGCGCGTGACCCGCGTCGCCAGCTAGCCGCGAGGTGCCCTCCTCTCCTCCGGTCTTCGAGAAGGACACGGCCGTCAGACTCTGGTTTCAGCGCCAGGGTCTGACGGCTCCCAGGGGGAGCTCCCGACTGTCCAGGGGTGCCCTCGTCGATCACCTCGAGCGTACCGGAGCGCTCCAGCTCGACTCGGTGAACGTCATCGACCGGGCGCACTACCTCACCCTGTGGAGCCGGTACGGCGCGTATGACCGATCCAGGGTCGACCGCTGGGTCTATCGCGATCGTGCCGCCTATGAATACTGGGGTCACGAAGCCTCCATTCTTCCGATCTCGCACCTGCCGATCGGGCGACGGGCGATGCGACGCTTCCCGCCGGATAACTGGAGCGGCAAGTCGTGGTGGAGCCGATACGCCACGTCCACCGGGTCCAAGCGTCGGGTCCTTCGGCGGCTCCGCGAGGAGGGTCCGCTCGAGAGTGCGCACTTCGAGCGGCAGGAGGCGGAGCTGGGGCCGGCGGGCCGGCCCGCCGAGGCCTGGTTGCAGAAGGAGGACAAACGGTCGCTGAAGCTTCTCTGGCACGACGGACGGATCGCGGTGACCGATCGTCGTCACTTCCGGTGCGTGTACGACATGGCCGATCGAGTCTACCCGGAGGGGGAGACCGCCACCCCCACGGAGTACGAAGACAGTTGGCTCCTTTCGGCGCTCTCCGGCTGCGGGATCACCCCCGAGCGGCACATGGTCAACTACTTCACCGGGCCCGCGCTCACCGCGGCTGAACGAAAGCGCGTCATCGCGCGGAATCTCAAGAAGCGCCGGATCGTGGAGGTGAAGGTGAAGGGGCTGCGGGGCCCCTGTTACGCGTTGCCCGAGCATCTCGAGGATCTCGACGATCTTTCCAACCCCACGGGAACGAACCTGCTGTGCCCCTTCGACTCTTTCCTGTGGCAGCGAAAACGGGCCGAGGAGCTTCTCGGGTTCAAGTACACGATCGAGATCTACGTCCCGGCCGCGAAGCGGGTCTACGGCTACTACGTCCTGCCGGTGCTCCACGAAGGGCGGCTGGTCGGACGCATCGACCCGAAGCTTCATCGCGACCGTGGTGTCCTCGAGATCAAGGCGATCCACACCGAGCCCGACTTTCAGTCGTCGATGGGCTTCGTGGCCGCGTTCGGAGAGGCGGTGGAGAGCCTCGCCGAGTTCCTGGGCGCGACGGATATCGAGATGCCGAGCGGCTGGATGATGCAGTTGGGCTAATGCGGGGCATCCTGGCCCGCGTTGGCTGCGCACACAGGCCAGGACAGCGCGCGGCGACAGCGGAAGTGCGGTCATCGAGGGTCTGGCACCCGGCGCGGAGCGTCGGTACGAGTAAGGGATACGATCCTCAGGTAGGAGATCACGATGCGCGGCGCACGTCCCGGAACCCTCTCGCTGGTTCTCACACTCGTCATCGGCTTCGGCTGTGGCGGGCCGGCTCCCGAGACCGAGGCCGGCGCGGTCGCGTCGCGCGGGCAACCGGGCGTCGTCGTGGTCGTGGTGGACGACCTCAGGTGGGACGAGCTCGGTGCAGCCGGACACCCGTTCATCGAGACGCCGAACATCGATCGGCTCGCTGCGGACGGCGCGATGTTCACGAACTCGTTCCACGCCGTGCCCCTGTGCTCGCCGAACCGCGCCTCGCTTTTGACCGGGCAGTATCCGTCCCGCCACGGGATCATCGACAACGTCGCCCGGAACCTGGCGAGTCACGGGCTGCGGACGTTCCCCGGGGCCCTGCAGGCCGAGGGCTACCGGACCGCGTTCTTCGGCAAGTGGCACATGGGGAACGACCCCACGCCGCGACCCGGTTTCGATGAATGGGCAGCGCTGCCGGGTCAGGGTCGATCGGAGAATCCGGTCTTCTTCGAGGACGGCGCGCTGCACGAGGTCGAGGGCTACACGACCGACATCCTCACCGAGCGGGCCGTCGACTTCATCCGCAAAGACCCGGAGAACCCGTTTCTCGTCTACATCGCACACAAGGCGGTCCACCCCGACATCGCGCAGCTCGACGACGGTTCGGTCGATCCCGCGACATCACGTGGGTTCGTGCCGGCCCCGAGACATCTCGGTCGATACGACGACGTGGATCTGGTTCGGCGGGCGAATCTGATCGACTCGTTGTCCGACCTCGACGGAAAACCAGCTGTCCGGAACGCGCTTTCGAGGCGCGGAGACGACCCCGTCGCCGTACTCGACAGCACGGGCACGCGTACGAACGACCGCACGATCCGGAGACGGTCCGAGATGGTGCTCGCCGTCGACGATGGGATCGGGCGTATCGTCACGACCCTCGAGGAACTCGGGATCCTGGACGAAACGGTGATCGTAGTCACGAGCGACAACGGGTATTTCTACGGCGAGCACGGGCTGACGAGTGAGCGCCGGCTCCCTTACGAGGAGTCGATCCGGAATCCCCTCATCGTGCGATACCCTCCGGTCGTGGCGGCCGGGATTCGCCCGAACGGCCTGGTGTCGACGGTCGACCTCGCACCGACGGTGCTGGATCTCGCCGGCGCCCCGATCGGATCCCACGTACAGGGTCGATCGTTCGTTCCTCTTCTGCAGGGGGACCCGGCCGGTTGGCGCGAGTCGCTACTAGTCGAGTTCTACACGTACGAGAACCCGTTCCCGCATCTCGTGGACATGGACTACCGGGCCGTCCGGACCGATCGACACAAGTACGTCCACTGGATGCAGCATCCGGAGCTGGACGAGCTGTACGACCTCGAGGCCGATCCTTACGAGACGGACAACCTCGCTGGCGAGCCGGGAATGGCGTCCCTCAGGGGCGAGCTGCGCGCGGAGCTGGGACGGCTGGTGCTTGAGGCGATGGGGCTGGGCGGCAGTTGATCGCCGCAAGCCCGCAGGCTACCCCATGATCGCCTTCACCTCGAGGAACTCCTCGAAGCCGTAAACACCCCACTCGCGGCCATTGCCCGACTGCTTGTAGCCCCCGAACGGCGCCGCCATCTCGCCGAACGCTCCGTTGATGTGGACGTTCCCGGTTCGCAGTCGTCGGGCGATGGACCGGGCCCGATCGGGGTCCTCGGCTGACACGTATCCAGAGAGCCCATAGGGCGTGTCGTTCGCGATCTCGACGGCGTCCTCTTCGTCCTCATAGCCGATGATCGTGAGCACCGGTCCGAAGATTTCCTCTCGCGCGATCGTCATCTCGTTCGTGGCGTGTGAGAAGACGGTCGGTCTCACGTAGAAGCCCGAGTCGAGGCCCTCGGGTCGTCCGGTGCCCCCGGCGACGAGGTTCGCCCCCTCATCGATCCCGCGCTGAATGAGGTCCTGGATCTTGTCGTACTGCACCTCCGACACGACGGGCCCGATCTTCGTCCCCTCCGCGTCGGGGGGACCGACCGTGATCTTCGCGGCCGCCTCCGCCGCGACCTGCGCGGCTTCGGCCATTCGCGAGTGCGGGACGAGCATTCGCGACGGCGCGTTGCAGGATTGACCCGAGTTCGTGCACATGCGCCCCACGTCGCGGGCCACCGCATCCGCGAGCCCCTCATCGTCGACGATGATATTCGCGGATTTCCCGCCGAGCTCCTGCGCGACGCGCTTTACCGTGGGCGCCGCGCCCTTCGCTACCTCTACGCCGGCACGGGTCGAGCCGGTGAAGGAAACCATGTCGATGTCCGGGTGCGACGAGATGGCGGCGCCAACCGTCGGCCCGTCCCCGTTCACGAGGTTGAAGACCCCGGGCGGGACGCCGGCCTCAGCGAGAATCTCGGCGAAGATGATCGCGTTCAGCGGTGCCACCTCGGACGGCTTCAATACCATGGTGCAGCCGGCGGCGAGGGCTGGCGCGACCTTGCAGGCGATCTGGTTCGCGGGCCAATTCCACGGTGTGATCAGGCCGCACACCCCGATCGGCTCCTTCACGATCGTCGCCACCCCGAGTCCCTCCTCGAACTCGTACTCCTTGAGGACGGCGAGGG
This sequence comes from Gemmatimonadota bacterium, assembly GCA_029861425.1. Classification (GTDB taxonomy): domain Bacteria; phylum Gemmatimonadota; class Gemmatimonadetes; order Palauibacterales; family Palauibacteraceae; genus Palauibacter. The sequence goes on along the minus strand of JAOTZH010000082.1, from coordinate 6,225 downwards.
TGCTCATGAAGTGTCCGAGGCCAGCTGGCGCCTGTGCCCGACCGGCGAGCGCCGCCGGGGCGCCCATCTCGGCACTGATGGTCTCCGCCATCTCCGCCATCCGCGCCTTGTACACGCCGATGATCCTCTCGAAGAGCGCGATGCGCTCCTCACGCGTCGTCGTCGAATAGCTCTCGAACGCACGTCGCGCGGCGGCGACGGCCCGATCCACGTCCTCCGGCTGCCCCATGGCGATCATCCCGATCGCCTCCTCCGTGGCCGGGTTGATCACACCGAGCGTGTCATCAGTGGACGGTTCGACCCATTCTCCGTCGATGTAGAACTTCAGCGCGTTTTCCAAGTCCTCGATCCTGTGGCAAGGTCCGTTTGCGACCGCGGGGGCCCGGTACACCGTCCAAGATATCATCCTCCCGACCCGGTGTCGGCACCGGCGCGGCAGCGGTTATTCTGGTCGTCTCGCCGACCTCAACGCGGAGAATCGAATGCGTTCGACCCGACCGGACATCGCCCTGACCGCGCTCGTCGTCCTCGGCACGGCGTGCGCCCCCGGGCCGCCTGCGACCGGCCCAGATGCCGTCTCGGACGAGGCGCTGGAGGAGGCCGGGCCGGAGAACAACTGGCTGACCTACGGCGGCAACTACTACGAGGACCGCTACAGCCTCCTGGGTCAGATCACGCCGGACAACGTCGGCGAGCTCGGCCTGGTGTGGAGTTATCCGCTCGAGCTGCGAGGCGGGGTCGAGACCACTCCGCTCGTCGTCGACGGCGTCATGTACGTGACCGGGCCGTGGAGCGTCGTCCACGCCATCGACGCTCTGACTGGCGAGCGGCTCTGGAGGCACGATCCTGGAGTCCCACGCCTGCGGGGCCGGCTCGCCTGCTGTGACGTGGTGAACCGAGGCGCGGCCGTGTACGAGGGCAAGGTGTTCGTGGGTACGATCGACGGACGGCTGGTCGCGCTCGACGCCCACACCGGCGAGCCGATTTGGGACGTCGTGACCGTCGACCAGGGCGAGGCCTACACCATCACCGGCGCCCCCCGAGTCGTGGCGGGCAACGTGGTGATCGGTAACGGCGGAGCCGAATACGGCGTCCGGGGCTACGTCACCGCCTACGACGCGGATGACGGATCGCTCGTCTGGCGCACCTACACGGTGCCCGGCAACCCGGCGGACGGGTTCGAGTCGGAGGCGCTCCGCATGGCCGCGGAGACCTGGTCGGGCGAGTGGTGGGTGGCTGGCGGAGGCGGAACGGCCTGGGACGCCATGGCCTACGACCCGGAACTCGGGCTCCTCTATGTCGGGACCGGCAACGGCTCCCCGTGGTCTCGACACCTCCGGAGTCCGGGTGGCGGCGACAATCTGTTTCTGTCGTCCATCCTCGCCCTGGACGCGACGACCGGGGAGTACCGCTGGCACTTCCAGACCACGCCGGGAGACCACTGGGACTACACGGCGACCCAGCAGCTCATCCTGGCGGACATCGAGTTCGAGGGCGCCCTTCGGCGCGTGATCATGCAGGCGCCCAAGAACGGGTTCTTCTACGTGATCGACCGGGAGACCGGGGAGTTCCTGTCGGGCGAGCCGTACGCCACGCTCAACTGGGCCGAGGGCCTGGACGTCGAGACCGGCAGACCGAACGAGACGCCGGAGGCGGTGGACGGCACGCAGTTCAAGCTCATCGCCCCGACACCGCTCGGCGGTCACAATTGGCAGCCGATGTCGTACAACCACGATCTCGGACTCGTCTACATTCCCATGCAGGAAGCGTGGACGATGCAGGCGGACGAGCCCGAGTGGGTGTACGAGGAGCCGGAGATCTCGGGCGATACGGTGCAGTCCGCCGCGTGGAACATCGGGATCTCCATGCAGGGGGCCGACCGTCCGAGCGGCGGCTACCTCCTCGCGTGGGACCCCATGGCGCAGGAGCCGAGGTGGACGGTCGAGCTCGCGGGCTTCTGGAACGGCGGGACCATGACGACGTCGACCGGGCTCGTCTTCCAGGGGGGCGGGGACGGCAGGTTCGTGGCGTACGACGCGGCGAGCGGCGACCCACTGTGGGAGGCTCCGACCGGGATCGGGATTCTCGCCGCCCCCGTCACGTACACCATCGACGGCACCCAGTACGTGACGATCGCGGCGGGCTGGGGCGGAGCACGGGGGCGGAGCGGCGCGCCCTACGGGGACGCGGCCGACTTCGACCAGAAGGGCCGGATCTTCACGTTCGCCCCGGGAGGGACAGCCGAGATGCCCGACCCGCCACGCCGACGAGAGCTCTTCGTTCCGGAGGTCGAGCTGCCCACGGATGCCGCGACGCTGATGGCCGGTGCCCGGGTTTACGGCGAGTACTGCGGGTCCTGCCACGGGGCGGGCGGAGGCTCGAACGGCGCGATGCCGAGCCTCCACCGGGCGACGGGGCTCACGCACCGGAACTTCCATCGCATCGTGCTCGAGGGCATCCGGGAGGAAGAGGGGATGCCCTCCTACGCCGGGGTCCTGACAGAAGAGGAAGTCACCCAGATCCACGCGTATGTGGTCTCCCGCGCCCGAGCCGCCGTTTCAGCGGCGGAGAACCAGTAACTGTTGACTCGACACGGAACCCCGAACCGCGCGTGCACCCACTGGAGAGAGAACCCATGAAGAACCGATTCCTGCTGGCCGGCCTCGTCGCCGGTCTCGCCTTCGCCTCCGCGAACGACCTGGCGGCGCAGCGATCCTACGTCGGCGGCCGCTCCGCCGATGAAGAGGGAGCGCCGTTCAGCCAGGCCGTCTGGATCGACGACACGCTGTATCTCTCGGGCATGCTCGGGCTCGCCCAGGGCGGCGTCCCCGACACGGCCGAAGAAGAGGCTCGGAACGTCCTGAACAACATGCAGCGGGTCCTGGAGGGCGAGGGCCTTACGATGGACCACCTCGTCAGCGTCCAGATATTCTCATCGGATGTGTCTGACTACCAAGCGTTTAACGGTGTTTACCGAACCTATTTTACGAAGACGTTCCCGGCGCGAGCGTTCATCGGGGCGGGCACGCTGCTCTTCAACGCGCGGTTCGAGGTCCAGGCCGTCGCCTCCCGGAAATAGGGCTCGCAGCATCGTCGAGGAGTTCGACGCGACACGCCCTCGGAGGTGTCGCGTCACTCCCCGGCGCCCTTCATAATCAACCGTCACCCGGACAGTCCGCCTCTTCCCGGCACCGATCCCGCACGAGGTACTCGTATGCACCGCACCATGCTGATCCCTTTTTCGATCGCCCTCGGAATCACGCTCCCCGCCGGCGGCGCGATCGCCCAGGAGGCAGCCTCCTCTGAAGACGAGCCTTCGAAGAACGAAACCCTCCCGCTCGAGGCGGCCCGGTCGTTCCACCTCGACACGGACGAGGGGTCGTGGCTCTCCCTGGACGTGAGTCCGGATGGGCAGACGATCGTCTTCGACATGCTCGGCGACCTGTTCACGCTGCCGATCGGCGGCGGGACGGCGACGCGGATCACGAACGGCATGGCGTTCGACATGCAGCCCCGTTTCAGTCCGGATGGCGAGTCGCTCGTGTTCGTCTCGGACCGGAGCGGCGGGGACAACGTGTGGACCATGGATCTCGCCACAGGCGACACGACGCAGGTGACGAAGGGAAACGGAAGCTCCTGGATGTCGCCCGAATGGGCGCCGGACGGTGACTACATCGCCGCCTCCAAGGGCAAGACGAGGCTCGGGGGCGTCCAGTTGTGGATGGGCCACAAGGACGGGGGCAGCGGTACTGTCCTTACGCCGGAACCGCAGAACCTCAAGACCACGGGCGCGGCGTTCACCCCCGACGGCCGCTACATCTGGCATGCGCGCCGGATGAACAGCTGGGACTACAACGCGGCGTTCCCGCAGTACCAGCTCGCGGTGTACGACCGCGAGACCGGCGACACGTTCAACCGGACCTCCCGCTACGGGTCGGCGTTCCGGCCCACGCTTTCGCCAGACGGGCGGTGGCTGGTCTACGGATCGCGCCACGAGGACCAGACCGGGCTGCGGATCCGTGAGATCGACACGGGAGACGAGCGCTGGCTCGCGTACCCGGTCCAGCGCGACGACAAGGAGTCGATCGCCGACCGCGACGTGCTTCCGGGGATGGCGTTCTCGCCCGACTCGCGCGAGGTCGTCGCCTCGTATCACGGCAAGATCTGGCGGCTTCCGGTCGACGGCGCAGATCCGATCGAGATTCCGTTCCGTGTGAACGAGGACTTCGCGATGGGGCCCGAGGTCTGGTTCGAGTACGACATCGACGACTCGCCGACGTTCACGGTCCGTCAGATCCGCGACGCGGTCCCCTCCCCCGACGGCTCACGGCTCGCGTTCACCTCCCTGGATCGCCTGTACGTGATGGACTGGCCCGAGGGGACTCCCGAGCGACTCACGTCGGCGGAGACCACGGAGGCGCACCCCGCGTGGTCACGCGACGGCGAATGGCTCGCGTTCGTGTCCTGGGAGCCGAGTGGCGGACACTTGTGGAAGACCCGTGCGGACGGGCGAGGTGACGCCATGCGGATGACGTCCGCCGCCGGTACCTACCAGCAGCCGGCCTGGTCTCCCGACGGCAGCCGCATCGTCGCGATCCGTGGCCCCGCCCGAGCCTACCAGGAATCGACCGGCCCCGGAGCGCCGGGAGCCAACGAAGACATCGTGTGGGTGGCCGCCAGCGCCCCCGACGGCGGTGGGACGGCGACGATGATCGCTCCGACTCAGGGCCGATCGCGCCCACATTTCACGCAGGACAACGACCGCGTCTACCTGTCGCACGGGGCGAACGGGCTCGTCTCGCTCCGGTGGGACGGGACGGACCCGAAGGCACACGTGAAGGTCGTCGGAAACACGCGCCCGGGCTCGGAGCAGCCCAACCGCGCTGGACTGACGATGATGGCCCCGCAGGGAGACCAGGCGCTCGCCATGGTCAACCGCGACGTGTACGTCGTCACGGTGCCGCAGGTCGGCGCGGACGCGCCCACCATCTCGGTTGCGAACCCGGCCAACGCCTCGTTCCCCGCTCGCAAGATCACCGACATCGGCGGCGAGTTCCCCGCCTGGGGCGGCGACGGTCGGACCGTTCACTACTCGATGGGGAACGCACATTTCGTTTACGACCTCGACCGCGCGAAGGTGGTGGAGGACTCGATCGCCGCGGCAAACGAGCAGAGCGAGGACGAGGAGACCGACGAGGCCGAGGACGCGGAGGCTGAGGGCGCGGATACGGAGGCAGAAGCCGGCGACTCGGAGGACGAGGAGGACCCCGGCTATCGAGCCTCCGAGCAACGGGTGCTCATCGAGGCGACGCGGGACATCCCCGAGGGGTCGGTGCTCCTGCGGGGCGGACGTGTGATCACGATGAACGGCGACGAGGTCATCGAGAACGCCGACATCCTCGTTCGGAACAACCGGATCGCCGAAGTCGGAGCGTCCGGCACCCTGAATGTCCCGGCCGGCACGGATGAGATCGACATCGGCGGCAAGACCGTGACGCCCGGATTCGTCGACACCCATGCCCATATGTGGCCCGCCTTCGGGCTCCACAAACAGCAGGTCTGGATGTACCTGGCGAACCTGGCGTACGGCGTGACGACGACGCGCGACCCGCAGACCTCGCAGACCGACGTCATCACATACGGCGATCTCGTCGACGCCGGTCAGGCCATCGGGCCTCGAGTCTATTCCACGGGACCGGGAGTCTTCGGCGACTACGTCATGGACGCGATCGAGGACGCCGATCACGCCCGGCGCATCCTGAAGGCGTACAGCGAGTATTACGACACGAAGACGATCAAGATGTACATGGCGGGCAACCGGCAGCAGCGGCAGTGGGTCATCGACGCGGCGCGCGAGCAGAGGCTGATGCCGACCACGGAGGGGGGGCTCCGCGCGCAGTACGACCTCACCCTGGCGATCGACGGCTACTCGGGGCTGGAGCATACCTATCCGATCTTCCCGATGTTCAAGGATGTCGTCACGCTCTTCGTCGAATCCAAGATCGCGTACACGCCGACGCTCCTGGTCGCGTATGGAGGCCCCTGGACCGAGAACTACTGGTACGCGAAGGAGCCGCCGCACGACGATCCGAAGCTCCAGCGCTTCACCCCGCACAGCGAGCTCGACGCCAAGTCGCGTCGCCGGAACGCCGGCTGGTTCATGGACGAGGAATACGTGCACGAGGAGGTCGCCGAGGGGGCGAAGCGGGTGGGCGAGGCGGGCGG
>JAOTZH010000081.1 GCA_029861425.1 Gemmatimonadota bacterium | reverse complement strand
TCCGTGATCGCAGCCGTCAACGTCGTCTTCCCGTGGTCCACGTGTCCGATCGTTCCCACGTTCACGTGCGGCTTCGTTCGCTCGAATTTCTGCTTCGCCACCCTGGGCCTCTCCTGCGTCTTGTCGGACTACGTCTGTCAGCCGTGCACGCGCACGCGTGACTCACGAACGAGAAATGGTGGGGGGAGGATTCGAACCTCCGAAGGCATAAGCCAGCAGATTTACAGTCTGCCCCGTTTGGCCGCTTCGGTACCCCACCGTCGGCCCCCGCACTCCGACGGCGTTTCCTTGCGCACCAGCCGCATGGGGGCGATTCTGCCAGCCTGCTCGACCGAGCTGGCGGTGGGACTCGAACCCACAACCTCCGGATTACAAATCCGACGCTCTACCGGTTGAGCTACGCCAGCGACCCTTCCGAAAATAGACGTCTAACATATTAGCGGTTCGAAGGACCGTCAATATGTCGGAAGTGCGTCCAATCGCGGGGTCTGACAAGGGGTTCCGGCCGCCCCCGCCGCCTCGATCCGCGGCTCTTCGAAGACGACATCGCCGCCTACTCCGCGGTCGCCGGGGCGACCCCTTCCCGGATCTTCCAACGAGTACCCTCCGCCGTATCCTCCAGGACGACGTCGCGTGCCAGCAGCTCGTTCCGGATCTCGTCGGCGCGCGCGAAATCTCTCTCGGCCCGCGCAGCCCTCCGTTCGGCGATCATCTGTTCGACCCAGGCCGCCAGATCATCATCGACGGCGTCTCCTTCGCGGTCGCGCAACGCGAGTACCCCGAACACGGCGTCGAAGTCCGTGAAGACCGACAGCACGCTGTCTGTTCCATCGGGCACCGCGGGGGTGGCCGCGTCCATGAGCTGGTTCCCTTGGCGGACCAATCCGAAGATCGCGGCAAGCGCCTCCGAGACGTTCAGATCGTCGTCCATGGCCGCCTCGAATGCGGAGGCGGCCCTCGCCGCGGCATCCGAAAGGTCGCCCGATCGCGGTCCCTCCGACTCTGCGGCCCCTCGCACCCGCTCCCGGAAGTCCCGCAGACGCTCGACGGATCGGGCCGCGGCATCGAGCCCGTCGAACGTGAAGTTGAGCTGCGCCCGGTAGTGACCGCTCAGCATCAGATACCGCATCGTGGACGGGCGGTGGCCCCGATCGATCACGTCGGGGACCGTGAAGAAGTTCCCGAGCGACTTCGACATCTTCTGCCCTTCGACGAGCAGGTGGGCGGCATGGAGCCAGTACCGCGCGAACGGCTTTCCCGTCGCACCCTCCGACTGAGCGACCTCGTTCGTGTGGTGCGGGAACATGTTGTCGACGCCGCCAGTGTGGATGTCGAGCGTCTCGCCCAGATACTCCATGGCCATGGCCGAGCACTCCAGATGCCAGCCTGGCCGACCTCGGCCCCAGGGCGAATCCCAGACCGCCACATCGGACTCCCCGCTGCGCTCCCCGCCCTTCCAAAGCACGAAGTCGCGAGGGTCGTCCTTCTCGTACTCCTCGTCACCCGACGCCCGTCCGGCGGAACCGAGGGTCTCGGGGTCGATGCCAGCGAGACGCCCGTAGTCCTCGAACTTCGCGATCGGGAAGTAGACGGACCCTTCGTTCTCGTACGTCAAACCGGCCGACTCGAGACGGCGGACGAGCTCGATCATCCCGTCCACGTGGTCGGTGGCCCTCGGATTGTGCTCGACCGGCTCCAGACCCAGCCGGTCCCAGTCTTCGAAGAACCACTCGATCGGGGCCGCCGTGACTTCGTCGAGCGTGATCGCGCGTTCGATCGCCGCCGTGATGGTCCGGTCGTCGACGTCGGTCAAATTCATGACCTGGGTGACGTCGTACCCTTTCCACTTCAAGTAGCGGCGGAGCAGGTCCTCCCAAAGAAAGGTTCGGAAGTTCCCGATGTGGGCGCGGTCGTAGACGGTAGGCCCGCACGTGTAGATGCGGACCCTGCCTTCGTCCAGCGGCTCGAACGGCTCGACGCGGCGAGTGAGGGAGTTGTAGACCCGAAGGCTCATTCGCGTCCCGCCGCGTATCGCTCTTCGCGCCACTCCTCGTACGCCGCGACGGCATCCGCGTTGGCGGAGCGCCACACGCCCAGGCAACCGCCCAGCTGGCGATCCGACCTCGCGGCCATCATGCCGGACAGCACGCCTTCCTCACGGGCGAACGCGAACTCGTCCAGCGGCTCGTACTCGGGGCCTCCGAACAGGGTGCGCGCGATCACCCACCCGTCGACGAAACCGTCGATCGCCTCCAGCTCGCGCTCGAAGACCACGTCGCAGGAGACGTCCGGGTCCTCGCGAACGGCGTGCATCCGAAGAACGACATAGTTGTAGTAGGCCCGGTCGGCCTCCCGCAGGTTGCCGGGCGTGATGACGGCCGCGAGCGAGTCGGTCACGACCTCGATCGCGTTCCAGGGATATGCGGCGGACCGGTCATCATCGTCGAGGTCGCGTCCGTACGCGGTGTAGTACAGAATCTCCGGATCCTCCTGAAGCTCGTCCCAGAGCGTGACCGATCGCTCGCGCATCAGGAGTAGTCGGTCCCGATCGAAGTCGATCGAAACGCCCGACGGAGCCGTCATGGAATACTGCCCCGCCGCCGGAAGGGGCGCGAACAGCAGCACGGCGATGAGGACAGCTCCGAGGCTCCCGCGAACGAACGAGGGCCGATGTCGATCCACGCTGTCGGCGACATGAAATGGCGGCATCCGCGACATCCCCACGACTCCTTGTGAGACACGCGCGTGCGGGCCCGGTGGCCCGGGGGTCGGCGCGCGCGTGAAGATACGATTCACCCGGGGTCATGTAACCCCCGCACCGCCGCCAGGGTTCTGCCCCGTCGCGGCGATCGTCCTGTCTGGAATGAGGACGTGTGAGACCGCTCCCGCGTAACGGCTGGGGGCTCTCGCGCCGCCGGCCCCGATGGGCCGCACGGCGGTTATTCGACCGTGACGCTCTTCGCCAGGTTGCGCGGCTGGTCGACGTGGCAGCCCCTGAGGACAGCGATGTGGTAGGCCAGAAGCTGGAGCGGAACGGCGTTGAGGATCGGCTGAAGGAGCGGGTGCGTCTTGGGGACACGAATCAAGTGGTCGACCTTTTTGGCCAGCTCCGTGTCCCCGTTGGTGACGATGGCGATCACCCGCCCGCCGCGCGTCTTCACCTCTTCAATATTGAGCACGACCTTGGAATACACCGAGTCCTTCGGGGCCAGGAAGACGACCGGCATCTCCTCATCGATCAGCGCGATCGGACCATGCTTCATTTCCGCCGCCGGGTATCCTTCGGCGTGAATGTAGCTGATCTCCTTCAGCTTCAACGCGCCCTCGAGGGCGATCGGGAAGTTCGGCCCTCGCCCGAGGTAGAGGAAATTCCGCGCATCCTGGAACTCGGCGGCGATCTCCCTGATATGGTCCTCGCTACTGAGCGCCTCTTCCATCTGCGCCGGCAGGCCGCTTATCGCTTTCACGAGCTCACGGCCCTCGAGGATCGAGAGGCCGCGACGCCTCGCGAGCATCAAACCGAAGAGCGCGAGAGCCGTCACCTGAGCGACGAACGCCTTGGTCGAGGCGACCCCGATCTCGGGACCCGCATGGGTATACACTCCGGCGTGCGTCTCCCGGGCGATCGTCGAACCCACGACGTTCACGATCCCGAACGTCGCGGCACCGCGCGACTGCGCCTCGCGGATCGCCGCCAGCGTATCAGCGGTCTCGCCGGACTGGCTGATTCCGCCCACGAGAGTGTTGGGCGGAATGACGGGATTCCGATAACGGAGCTCGGATGCGTACTCGACTTCGACGGGGATGCGAGCGAACTCTTCGATGAGGTACTCGCCGATCAGCGCCGCGTGCCACGAGGTGCCGCAGGCGGTCAGGATGATCCTCTCGGCCCGATCGATCTGCTCGCTGATCTCCGCGAGACCACCGAGCCGCGCCGTGCCTTCCTCCTCGAGCAGGCGACCGCGCGTCGCGTCCCGAACCGTGTTCGGCTGCTCGTGGATCTCCTTGAGCATGAAGTGGGGGTATCCGGCCCGCTCTATCCGCTCGAGGTCCCATGCGACGCGGCTGATCTCCTTCTCGATCCGCTGGAGGCCGCCTGGAGATCCGATCGATTTGAGGTCGAGCGTCTCGTACTCGCCCTCCTTCAGGATCGCGATCTCATCGTCCTCGAGATAGATGACCTGACGGGTGTGCCCGAGAATCGCGGCGACGTCCGAGGCGACCCACATCGCGCGGTCGCCGTTCTCGCCCACACCGAGCAGCAGGGGGGCCGACCGACGCGCCACGACGATCTTCCCGGGGTCGCCCTGGCTCATCACCGCGAGGCCGAAGGTCCCCTCGATTTGCGTCAGGGCGGCCGCCACCGCCTGCTCGAGATTGCCGCGGAAGGTCTCCTCGATGAGGTGGGCGAGCACTTCCGTGTCCGTATCGGTCGAGAACACGTGACCGAGCTCCGTGAGCTTCGCCCGCAGCACATCGTTGTTCTCGATAATCCCGTTGTGGACGAGAGCGACTTCTTGCTTGCAGTCGGTATGCGGGTGGGCGTTGGTCTGGTTGGGGGCGCCGTGGGTCGCCCACCGGGTGTGCGCGATGCCGATGTTCCCACCGACGGGGGACTCATCGATCAGGCGCTCGAGGTTCGCGATCTTTCCAGCACACTTGCGAAGTTCAAGTCCCCTGCCGTTTTGCACGGCTACCCCAGCGGAATCGTACCCCCGGTATTCGAGACGCCGCAGACCCTCCACGAGGAGTGGCACCGCGTCCCTTTTTCCCACGTACCCGACGATTCCGCACATCCGGCCGCACCCCGCGTCAACACGTTATTCATCTTGAGGAACCCGTGCGCGGACCCAGTCCGCAAGCTCGCTCGCTCTGTCGTCTTGTTGCGCCTCCGCCACGACCCTCACAATCGGCTCGGTTCCGGAGGGCCGTACATGGACCCATGCCCCGTCCGGCCATTCGAGCCGTATCCCGTCCTGCAGATCCTGCAATACGTCGTCCGGCGCAGCCCCCCGAAGCGCTTCGAGCAGCTCCGGCACCGCCAGCCCCCCCCGGTCGATCTTGTGCTTGGAGATCCGGTACCCCGGTCTCTCGCCTACGATCTGCCCGAGGGACTGCCCGCTGCGCGCCAGAAACTGCAAGATGAGAGCCGTCGCCAGCGGTGCATCGCGGGTCAGATGAAGACCGGGGTAGATCACACCACCATTGCCTTCCCCTCCAATCGTCGCCCCGACTTCGAGCATTCGTCCGACGACGTTGGCCTCGCCCACCGGCGCCCGGTAGAACGGGACACCAACCCGGGCGGCCGCGTCACCGATGGACCGGCTCGAGGACAGATTGGTCACAACCGGCCCCGGCTCCAGCTCGCCCACCAGTTCGACGGCTAGCGTCAGGGTCCAGTCCTCACCCACCGGCGTGCCCGATTCATCGACGAGGGCGAGCCGATCGACGTCGGGATCGACGGCCAGACCGAAGTCGGCCCCTTCACGACGCACCGCCTCGCCCAGTTTACCGAGGTTCTCCGGGACCGGCTCGGGAGGGCGTGGGAAGCGACCATCGGGCTCGAGGTCGACTCCGATCACCTGGCAGCCGAGCGCCTCGAGCAGCGGTAGCATCGTGTAAACCCCGGCGCCCCTGACGCAGTCGAGAACGACGCGGAATCGACGATCCGCGATGCTCGCGGCGTCGACGATCGGGAGATCGAGAACACGTTCTACGTGTCTCTCGTTCGCGCCCTCCAGCTGCCCGCGGCCGCCCACGGCATCCCATTCGACCCCGCCGACGCCCGCGCGAAAGCGCGCCTCGACGTCGCGACCGTCTTCGGGCGTGAGGAACCGCCCCTCCGGCGCGACGAGTTTCAGACCGTTCCACTGCGCCGGATTATGCGAGGCCGTGACCAGCAATCCGCCGAGGGCCGCGTCGGTCTCCTCGACCGCGAGGAGTCCGGTCGGGCTGGCCATGACTCCCATGTCCAGGACGTCCAGTCCCTGTGAGCGCACCCCGGCGGTCACGGCGTCCAACAACAGGTCGCCGGACGTCCGGGTGTCGCGACCCACCAGAACGACTCCGCCTGCCCCGCCGGAGCGGTCCGAGACCCATGACCCGAAGGCCGCCCCGTATCGCGCCACGACCTCTGGCGTCAGCCCTTCGCCGACGACCCCCCGAATTCCCGATGCGGAGATGATCAATACCTCGTTCACGCCCCTCCCCCTGTTTCTGGCGGCTCCCGGACGTGAGTAGACCGGGCACGGGGGTGGACGTCAACCGGGCCGGAGCGGTGACGCGCCGGGGCGAGACCGACGCAACCTCGGCATCTCAGGGCGCTGACCCGGGCGCTCGAGCGAAGCGAGGCGCTTCCTCTCGCGTCGAACCTCCGCCGGAGACACGGTGACTGCCGCGAATCCGGGGCTCCAGCGCACGACGCGACCCGCACTGGCGAGGCGTGAGGCGACGTCGTCGCGAACGGCCGCGGCGACGTCGTGAACGCTGGCGGTCACCGGTAGTCGAGCCAGCAGGTGCACCCGGTCGCCGAAGGCGCGCGCCTCTATCGGCTCGACACCGAGCCTCCGGCAGACCGCGAGCATATGCGTCTCGATCGCGGCGCGGCGATCCGGGTGGATCGCCTGTACCCGGGCGAGGGTGGACCACGCGATGTGTACGTACAACCGGTGTGGATGCAGGTCGTTCGGGGGTTCCGTCGAGGTGGTCACTCCCCGAAGATGACCCGGTGCGTCATCGACACGTCAACCGCACGCGGTGGCCCGAGACGGCGTGGCGGCGCGACGTGGCGATCGGGTCGCGCGCGACGAACCCCTCCTTTACTATCGGGGCGAACTCACCCAGAGACGTCGTCCGCAGATGAGGAGCAGGGACTTCGTGGCCCACGAGAGCCAGGGATTCGGCACGCGCGCGATTCACGCCGGGCAACGCCCGGATCCGTCGACCGGCGCGATCATGACCCCCATATATCAGACCTCCACCTACGTCCAGTCAGAGGTCGGGTCGCCGACCGACGGCTACGACTACGCTCGCGTGAAGAATCCGACGCGCGAGGCGCTTCAGGGCAACCTGGCCTCGCTCGAGAATGGCCGGCACGCGGTCGCGTACGCTTCGGGGCTGGCCGCGATCGAGGCAATCATCACGACCGAGCTGAGCGCGGGAGACCATCTGGTGTGCGGAGCAGACGTCTACGGTGGCGTCGATCGGATGCTGCGCTACGTCTGGGACCGGTTCGGAATCGAGTTCGACTTCGTCGATACGACGGACGCCGAAGCGGTTCAGGCCGCCGTCAGGGAGGAAACGCGGCTGATCCACGTGGAGACGCCGAGCAACCCCATGATCACCGTGACGGACATCGCGGCGTGCGCGGCCATCGCCCGCGATGCGGGAGCCGTGCTCTCGGTGGACAACACGTTCGCTACCCCGTTTCTGCAGCGGCCCCTGGATCTCGGGGCGGACATCGTCATGCACTCGACGACCAAGTTCCTGAACGGGCACTCGGACATGATCGGCGGTGCGCTCGTGACCAACTCGGACGAGCGGGCCGATCAGCTGCGGTTCTATCAGAAGACGACCGGAGGCGTTCCGGGCCCGTTCGACTGCTGGCTCGTGCTTCGGGGGACCAAGACGCTCCACCTCCGGATGCCGGTGCATTGCGCGAACGCCCGTCGAATCGCCGGGCTGCTCGACGGCCGGGACGACGTCGAGCGGGTTCTCTATCCAGGTCTGGTCGACCACCCCCAACACGAGCTGGCCGGCCGGCAAATGGACGATTTCGGTTCGATGGTGAGCTTCGACCTCGGTTCGACCGAGCGGGCGAACCGGTTCGCCGCCACCACGGAGCTGTTCCAGCTGGCCGAGAGTCTCGGCGGGGTGGAGAGTCTGGTCTCCGTACCGACCTCGATGACCCACGCTTCGGTGCCGGACGAGAAGAAGGCGGAGATCGGGCTTACACCTGGTCTCGTGCGGCTGTCCGTCGGAGTCGAGACCGGAGATGATCTCGTCCAGGACCTCGAGAGGGCGCTCGACGCCTTGTAGTGGGCGGATCGTGGACGACGAGAAGACACACGCAGGTCTGAAACAGGGGGTTGTGCAAGGTCGTACTGCGGACGACTCCGCGGCGAAGCCCGCGGCCCGAACGGGACCGGGCGGACAGCTCGCATATCATTCTGCGGGGGGTGCAACGAGCCGCCTCGCGAGAGGGACGAGATGACGGAAGATACAGGCGTACAGCGGCGAATCCTCACCGAGATCAGTCCGGTGGCCTGGGAGCACCCGGCCGACCGCGCGGCACTCAACGCGCTCCGGCGAATCCCGGGCTTCGATCTCGCGCTGAGGAAGATCTTCGGGCTCTTTGGGGAGCGCGCGATCCGGCTCGCCTTCAAGGCGAACGCGGTGCGGGTGTCGCCGAACCAGTACGGCTGGGTCCACGAGCGGCTGCTCCGGGTCTGCGAGATCCTCGACGTGGCGGACCCGCCCGAGGTCTACATCTCGCAGACACCGGTGGTCAACGCCGGCGCGGTCGGCATGGGCGACCCCTTCATCGTCCTCAATTCGTCCATGCTCGAGGTGCTTTCACATGACGAAGTCGAGGCCGTGCTCGGGCACGAAGTGGGGCACATCCTGAGCGGACACGTTCTCTATCGGACACTCCTCATCATCGTCCTCAATCTCGTGGTGCTACGGTACACGATCGTCGGCCTCGCGATTCGGCCGATCCTCATGGGGCTGATGGAGTGGTACCGGAAGAGTGAGCTGTCCTCCGACCGGGCCGGATTGCTGGCGATCCAGAACCCGGAGATCGCGATGTCTTCCCTCATGCACATGGCGGGTGGCACGCGCGGTGAAACACTCGATCTCGAAGAGTTCGTCGCCCAATCGGAGGAATATCGTGAGGGGGGCGACCTGCTCGACGCCGTCTACAAGGTGCTCAACGTCCTGGGCCAGACCCACCCGTTCGCGGTGATACGTGTCGGCGAGCTCCGGGACTGGATGGAGAGCGGAGACTACGACCGGATCCTCTCGGGCGAGTACCAGCGTCGAAGCGAGAAGGATGAGCGCCCGTATCGTCAGGATCTGCATGAAGCGATGACCGGCTACAAGGACGCGGCGCGCGAGCTGCTCGACGAAGTCGATGCGAGCGTCGACCGCCTCAAGACCAAGATCACCGACGCGTTCAAAGGTCGCCGGGACGTCTGACCACGGAGCGGGACCCGAGCGCGGTCCCCATGGAGGTCTGATCGGGTGAAGATCCTCGTCGTCGGGAGTGGCGGCCGAGAGCACGCGTTCATCGACAAGTTCCGGACCGACGACCCGGACGCGGAGATCTTCGCCGCGCCGGGGAATCCCGGGATGGCGGAAGCGGCGACATGTGTCGATGTGGCGTCGGGCAATGTCGAGGGACTCGCCACGCTCGCACGGAGCCACGGAATCGATCTGACCGTGGTCGGACCCGAGGCCCCCCTGGCCGACGGGATAGCGGACCGGTTCGAGGCGGACGGACTCCCGGTATTCGGACCCTCAGCCGCCGCCGCACGCCTCGAGTCGTCCAAGGCGTTCGCGAAGGACCTCATGCGCGCGAACGGCGTGCCGACCGCCGCGTTCCGCAACTTCACGGACGTCGGGGCGGCGAGGGCGTATATCGATGCCCACCCCGAGCCGCTCGTGGTGAAAGCTTCGGGTCTGGCGGCCGGCAAGGGCGCCATCGTTTGTGAGACGCGTGCGGAAGCCCTCGCCGCCCTCGAAGCGGTCATGGTCGAATCCCGTTTCGGGACGGCCGGAGCCGAGGTCGTCGTGGAGGAGTTCATGGAGGGCGTCGAACTCTCGGTCTTCTTTCTCGCCGACGGCGCGCGCGCGGTCCCGCTCCTCACGTCACGGGACTACAAGCGGATCGACGAAGGGGACGTCGGGCTGAACACGGGTGGCATGGGCGCGTACTCGCCCGCGGCCCCGTGCGCGCCGGATTTCCTCGATGAGGTGCGGGCGACCGTCGCCGACCCGGTGCTGCGCGCGATGGCCGCCGCCGGCACGCCGTACCGCGGGTTCCTGTACGTGGGACTGATGCTGACCTCGGAGGGTCCGAAGGTCGTGGAGTTCAACTGCCGGCTCGGCGACCCCGAAACTCAGGCGGTGCTTCCGCTTACCGCCTCTGACCTGATCGATCCTCTCGGCGCGGTCGCGCGAGGCGAGTCCCTCGCCGGCTGGAGGCCCGAGGCGCGTCCGGGCGCCGCTCTGGTCACCGTCGTGGCGAGCGCCGGCTACCCCGAGTCGAGCGACAGCGGGCGGCCGATCCGACTCCCCGACGTCTCGCCCGACGTGGCCAGGATCTACCATGCCGGCACCGCCCTCTCGGATGGCGAGCTGGTCACGGCGGGGGGGCGCGTATTCGGCGTCACCGGTCTCGGATCGACCCTGGCGGAGGCCGCCGAGACGAGCCGACGAGTCGCCTCCGAGATCTCGTTCGAGGGGGCGCAGTGGCGATCCGACATCGGCTGGCACGAGCTCGAGCCGGGGCGCGTCGAAGAGCCCTGGGGCGCGTTGCTCACCTCCGCATGACCACGGCCTGATGCCGGAGCTTCCCGAGGTCGAGACGATCCGTCGCGATCTCGATCCCGAGTTGAGAGGCCGGTCGATCGAGCGGGTCCGCGTCTACCACGATGATCTCATCCTCGGGGGGATGAACCGCCGGACATTCTCGGGGCGGATCCGGGATCGGCGGATCCTGGGGGTCAGGCGGCGGGCGAAGTACCTCCTCTTCGATCTCGCTCCGGACCTCATCGTCCGGGTGCAGCTGAGGATGAGCGGTCGCTTCTGGCTCGGATCGCGAAGGCCGGACCCCCAGGAGTTTCGACACCCCGGAATCGACCTCCGGCTCGATGACGGCCGGACTCTCTTCTACGATGACACCCGGCGTCTCGGGGGCTTCGACGTGCTCGAGCCGGAGACCTGGGCGGCCGCCGAATCCCGGATCGGCCCGGAGCCGCTGCCGCGGGCGTTCACCTGGCGCGTGCTGGCCGATCGCCTTGAGGGCGCGCGCGCCCCGATCAAGAACGCCCTGCTGGACCAACGACGTCTGGCGGGCGTAGGGAACATCTATGCCAGCGAAGCGCTCTACCGCTCGGGGATCGATCCCCGACGCGCGGCCGGCTCACTGTCCGAGTCGGAGCTCCGCCGCCTCCACCGCGAGGTGCGCGCCGTTCTGCGGGAGGCCCTGAGGTCCGCGGGGACGACATTCCAGAACTACCGGGCGGTCAACGGGCGAAGCGGCTCGTTCCAAACGCGCCTTCATGTGTACGCAAGGGACGGGAGCCCCTGCCCGCGGTGCGGGAGGCCGGTGACGCGGATCATCCAGGCGGGTCGGAGCACGTTCTTCTGCGAGACCTGCCAGAGTTGACGTAGTTTGTCGGCGGTTCGGCGTCGCGGTTATCCTCGCGGGCCGATTCAACCCGGGACGACACATGCGATACTCGGATCAGACCGACCAGACACTCGTCGAGCACTGCCTCGAAGGGGACGAGAGAGCGGCGCGCGAGCTCATCGTCCGGTTCGAGAAGCCGGTGTTTTCGTTGATCTTTCGCATGGTCAGGGATCGGGAGCTGGCGGAGGATCTGACGCAGGAGACCTTCGTACGCACCCTGAACAACCTCAAGCGGTACGATCCGTCCTATAAGTTCTCGTCGTGGCTTTTCAAGATCGGCTACAACCTCACGATCGACCATCTGCGCAAGAAGGAGCTGGACGTCGTGTCCATCGAGGGGGCCCCGGACGCGATCACCGCGGACCAACAGGCGGCGACCCGGATCACGCTGCAGACCCGGGACGAGCGACCCGATCAGTTGCTCGAGGCGCGCTCCATAGGACGGGAGATCGAAGCGGCGATCGACCTACTGCGGCCCGAGTACAAGACGGCGATCCTGCTCCGCCATGTGGAGGGCTACGCCTACGACGAGATCGCCGAGGTGATGGATGTGCCACTGGGTACGGTGAAGACCTACATCCACCGGGCCCGAAACGAACTCAAGGACAGCCTCGTACACCTCCGGGAGCCTTGATTTACAGGGCGATTCGACGTGCGGGGGCGCTGAAACCGCGAACCTTCGCGGTCCGTACGATATGACGCGCAAACGGGTGCCGGGGCATACGGATGGGAGAACCGACTTGACGCACCTCACACCGGAAGAGATCGAGCTCTTCGCCGCGGGCGATCACGCCTTCGGTGGAGACTCCACGCATCGTGGCGATGACGCCCGCACCCGACACTTGCTCGGGTGCGAGGATTGCCGCGAAGCGGTGGAGGCGCTGCGCGCGATCGTCCGCTGTCTCGCGGAGCTTCCGGAGGAGTCGCCGGCGAGAAGCGTCGCCGATGGCGTGATGCGACGAGTCGACCTTCCGATCCCCTGGCTGGAAGAGGTCCTCGAGGCACTGCCGGAGGTCGCGCCAGCGACCGGGTTCGCGTCGTCGGTCCTGGACCGCGTCGACCTGCCGACTCCGTGGCTGGACGCCGCGCTCGAAGGGCTCGGACACGTCGACGCTCGCGAGGGGTTCGCGGTCGCGGCGTTGGAACGGGTCGACCTGCCGATTCCCTGGCTCGAGAGTGCCTTCGCGGGGCTCCGGCGCGAGACGCCGGCCCCCGGCTTCGCGACCTCGGTCCTGGAGAGGGTGCGATTGCCGATCCCCTGGCACCAGCGGATCTGGAGATTCGCGCGGCGCAGGCGCGTCGCGCTCGCTGCAGCTGCTGCCTCCACCGTCGCGGTCAGCGCGACCGGAGCAGCCTGGCTGTTCGGTGCTCAGGGCGTGACGCCCGTGCAGTTCGTGACGTTCGTGCTCGTTGGAGTGAAGGATCTCGCTTTGCAGGGCCTCGTGGCCCTCGGCGGTGTCGGCTACGAGTTGGGGCTCGTCGACGCCGGGACTTCGCTCACCGACATCAGCCCGCTGGCCGCCTTCGGCAGTCTCGCGCTCGCGAGTCTCATCGGGCTGAGTTCCCTGTTTGTAATGGCGCGTCTGATGCGCACCGGCCCCGAGCTACGGCTCAGCCGGCCTATTTGATACGGGATGCAGGAGATCAAGGGCTGATATGAAGAGTTCCCTCGCGCGAGGCTTGGCCACGCTCGGAATCGCGACAGCGATTAGCGGCACCGGCGTCCACGTGGACGTCGTCGCCCAGGAAGTCCGGATTGAAGACAGCGCGGTAACGCTGTCTTCCGGAGCGGACGGTCGTGCCGAGTTGTGGTTGCAGCTCGACAACGGAAGCGAGCAACGGGTGTCGTTCACCGACGGTGCGTTTCTGCTCAACGGGGAGGTACTCGCCGACTACGGGGCGGACGGCGACCTCGTGACCGAATGGCGCGCCTTCCTACGCGAGGTCGCCGGGGCCGACAACGAGACGGTCGAGACCCGGATGCTGGGGTTCGGCGAGCGACTGAGCGAATGGAGCGCCGAGCAGTCCGGAGCAGAGGGCGACGTGGGTCGGCGGCTCGGCCGGCGGCTACTGGAGTTCCTGCGCGACGTGCTCGAGGACGAGGCTCTCGAGGTTCCGGCCACGGTCAGCGGCCCGGACGGCTCGACCCTCGCGATCGCGCCCGGCGGAGTCGAGTTCGACGAGCTTCTGGGGCAGCTCGATCTGCTTCGTGGGTCCCTGCGGCAGCTCGGAGCGGCGGCCGGTGAGGCGACCGATCGACTCGCGCTGATCGTTCACGACGACTACGCGATCGAGGCCGGCGAGATCGTTCCGGGCCACCTGGCTCTGCTCGACGGCGAGCTCGCTCTCGGCGGCAGCGTGCAAGGAAACGTCCTCGTGCTCGACGGCGAGCTCGTCCTGCTCGACGGCTCCCGCATCGACGGCGACATCCTCCAGGTAGGGGGAGACCTGACACTCGTGGGCGAGGCGCTCACCATCGTCGGCGAGATCGTCTCCGACTTCTCCATCGAAGCGGCTCCCACCGCCGTGGCCGAGGCTCCGGATGCGCGCGACGCGGTCGTCGCGGTCGAATCGCGTCGCGGCTCGGGTCGAAACGCCAGCCGCGGACCCTTCAGGAGCTTCACCCGGAATCTCGCGAACGCGACGGAAGAGCTCATGGGCGCCGTCACGGCGTTCATCGCCTTCGGCGTCATCGGACTCCTGCTCGTGTACTTCGCGCAGAATCGCGTTGAAATGGTCGCCGACACGGTCCGTCACGAGTTCGCGCGGTCGTTCGCCATGGGTCTGGCGGCCGAGGTCCTCTTCTTCCCCGCACTCCTGATTCTCGCGGTACTGGTGATCACCTGGCCGATCGTGCCGTTCTTCGTCCTCGCGACGGGGCTCGCCATGCTCGCCGGGTACATCGCGGTCGCGCACGGGGCTGGCGAGATGTTCGCTCAGAGCCGATACCGCTACGAGTGGTTGGAGCGGCTGCGGCGCTCGAACTCCTACTACTACGTCCTCAGCGGACTGGTCCTGTTGCTTCTCCCCTTTGCCGCGACCGGGGTGCTGTGGCTTCTCGGGGGAACCGCGGGCTTCGTTCGCGGCATGGTCGCGTTCGTCGCGACGATCGGCACCTGGATTCTCATGACCGCCGGATTCGGCAGCGTTCTCCTCACCCGAGCCGGCTCGCGCAGCGTCGTGGTCGACTGGACGGAAGGGAGCGCGTCGAGCTTCGATGAAATGGTCGACACAGAGGTGACGGTCGAAGAGACGCCCGCAGACCCGACGCCGGACGAAGAGGGTTCCGCGGATGCGTAACGAGTGGCTCTCTCGAGCCGGGGCCCTGACGGCCCTCATCGCTGCATCTGTCGGACCCATCGCGGCTCAGGACTGGCGCGACTTCAGGGCGGCGCGGCAGAGCGCCGACGTCGAGTCCATGCAGGTCGAACTCCTCTACGGAGCCGGTCGGCTGTTCGTGAAGCCGTCCGGGTCTTCGTTTCTCTACGATGCGCGGATCCGCTACGACACCGAGCGTTTCCAACCGCTCCGCGGGTGGACGATCGAGGGCGACCGCGGGCACCTGCGCCTCGCACTCACGTCTGTCGGCGATGAACGGGGGCAGGCCACGATTCGACTCGAGGAGTGGGATCTCGACTTCGATTTCGACGACCTGCGCTTCCGAGACGACGAGGCCGGGGAGCTGAACCTCGAGCTCCACCCGGACGTGCCGACCGATCTCCGACTCGAGATCGGAGCCGCCGCTTCCCGGCTCGATCTCGGGGGTCTGTCGCTGACGTCCTTCGAACTTCTCACGGGGGCGAGCAAGACCGAGGTGGTCTTTGGCGACCCGAACCGTGAGCGAATGTCCGAGCTGGTGTTCAAGGTGGGCGCCGCGGAATTCGACGCTTCGGGGCTCGGAAACGCTCGGTTCGATCGCATGGAGTTTGTGGGCGCCATCGGCGACGTTCGACTCGACTTCTCGGGAGAGTGGGAGCGGAGCGCGACGGCCGAGATCAAGATGGGAGTGGGTGAGCTGAACTTGCGGGTTCCGCGCGAGATCGGCGTGAGGATCGAGCGAAGCTCGCTGTTGATCGCGCTCGACGCACCGGGCTTCACGAAGGTCGACCGTTCCTACGAGTCAGAGAACTGGAACACCGCCGAGATCAAGCTCGAGATCGTTCTCGAGGCGGCCTTCGGCGCGGTCGAGGTGGAACGGATCTAGCCGGCCAGCTCGGCGCCCACGCCGAGCTCGGCCATCGCTGCCGCGGCGATCGCTTCCAGCGCCTGGCCCTCCGGAGAATCCGCACGGCCCACGACGGTCGGGACTCCGCGGTCGCCCTCCTCGCGCACGGCCGTTCCCAGCGGGACGGCGCCGAGAAACGCCACGTCCAGAGCGCCTGCTAGACGCTCGCCTCCACCCGAACCGAAGATGTCGTGCGCCTCACCACACGACGGGCAGGCGAACCCGCGCATGTTCTCTACG
>JAOTZH010000080.1 GCA_029861425.1 Gemmatimonadota bacterium | reverse complement strand
GAAACGTGGCCTACGGCGTAGATCATCGCGGCGATCGTGGCTCCGAACGAGAACGCGATTCCGACGGGCCCGATCGCCCCGCCCGACGCGGCGTCGGCCGCGACGGCCCCGGTACCGATGAAGACGAGAAAGAAGGCGCCGACGCCCTCGGCGAGCCCGCGTCTCAACTGGTCGCGCATGCGGAGGCCTCGATGATCCGGCGTGGACGATTCCAGAGCCGCCCGATGCGGCTCGGCCCGGTTGCTCCCCTGGAGCGCGCACGAATATGCTCAGGAGATCCAACGCTCGCCATCACACTGGCCTACCCGGGCACGCGCTGCCCCAAACCGTGAGGTACTCGATGCCCGCTCCGACGAGGCGCTCCGTCCCCCGCCTGACGACCGCGGCCGCGCTGATTTTATCGGCGGTGTCCCTCGCGTGCGGGGCGGCGGATGAAGAGCCGGAGACGGCGGAAACCTCCGAGACTTCGATCGTCGCGTACGTGGGCGCCCGGGTTATCACGGGGGACGGCGGCGTGATCGAGGACGGAGTCTTCCTGGTCGAGAACGAACGCTTCGCCGGGGTCGGCGCCGCCGGCGATCTCGCGATCCCGGAGGGGGCGAGTCGGGTAGATCTCGACGGCTCGACAGTCATGCCCGCGATCGTGAACGCACATATCCACCTGTCCTCCGACCGGGCGGAACGGACGCTCCAGCTTCAGCACATGGCGTACTACGGCGCAGGGGCGGTCGTGAGCCTCGGGCTCGATGCCGGAGACGTGGGGCTGTCGATGAGGCACGAGCTCGTGCCGGATGGGGCAAGATCGCGCAGTGCCGGCCAGGGCATCACGACGCCGGAGCCGGGACGATCGGAGGTCCCGCTGTGGGTCGAAACCGAGGAAGCCGGTCGCGACGCCGTCCGCGAACTGGCGGCTCAGAACGTCGACATCGTCAAGATCTGGGTGGACGACCGCGGCGGCCGTTACGAGCGGCTGTCGCCGGATCTCTACGGCGCGATAATCGACGAAGCACACCAGCACGAGCTCCAGGTGACAGCCCACGTCTTCTACCTGGAAGACGCGAAGGGGCTGCTCGAGGCCGGAATCGATGTCTTCGCACATGGCGTCCGCGACATGGACGTGGACGACGAGCTGGTTCGCATGTGGCTCGAGCGCCCGGAGGTCGTCCTCGTGCCCAACCTCCCGAATCCCGGCGTCCCCGTGGATCTGAGCTGGTTGGCGGGGACCGTCCCGGCCGATCGCCTGGAGGAGATGCAGTCCGGCTCAGTCGACCGTCCCGCCGCGCAGGAGTCCTTCGGCATTCAGGCCCGAAGTCTCGCGCGTCTCCACGAGGCCGGCGTGAAGGTGGCGTTCGGCACCGACGGGAGCGCGGCGTGGGCCATCCATCAGGAGATGGAGGACATGGTCCGATCCGGGCTTAGCCCGGGCGATGTCATCGTCGCCGCCACGAGCGCCTCGGCGGACGTGATGAACTGGTCGGAGGTGGGGAGCATCGCGACCGGCAAGAGCGCCGATTTCGTCGTCCTCCACGCGAACCCGCTCGAGGACATCACGAACACGCGGCGCATCTCCGCGGTCCATCTCCGTGGCGCCGCGATCGATCGCCAGGGGATCGCGGCGCGCGTCAGGGGGCAGAGTCCGTGATCCTGGCCGGCTGCGGGACGCGGCGTCCCGACATGGACTGCGGCCCGTCGAATCCCGAGGTTCAGCGCATGCGAATCGAAACGACTGCCGTGCTGATGCTCTTGATGGCATCTCCCGTCGCGGCTCAGGAGACCGCGGTGTCCGCCTCCGACACGGCGTACACCGCCGGCGAGTACAGGGTGTTCACCGGGGCCGGAGAGCCGGCCTCGCTCGATGACGTCGTGCGTGACATGGCTCACCACCAGGTGGTGTTCATCGGAGAGGCGCACGATGACCCGACCGGCCACATGCTGGAAGCGGAGCTCCTCGCCCGTGCTCTGGCCGAGCACCGGGCAAGTAGCGATGAGACGGCCGGACGGTCCGTCGCCCTGTCACTGGAGTTCTTCCAGGCCGACGTCCAGCCGGTCCTCGACGAGTATCTGGGTGGCCTGATCTCCGAGCGTGCGTTCCGGACGGACAGCCGGCCGTGGCCGCGGTACGAAACCGACTATCGTCCGCTGATCGAGTTCTCGAAGGCAAACGAGATCTCGGTGATCGCGGCGAACGCCCCCAGACGATACACGAGTCGAGTGACCGCGAACGGACGTGAGTCACTCGCCGACCTGAGCGCGACCGCCAGGGCCCACCTGGCGCCACTCCCATACGGAGAGCCTTCCGAGGCCTACCGGGACCAGTGGATCCACGTCATCACGGGCGTGATGGAGCAGGAGGGCATGAAGTGCGGTCGCCCCCTCCCGGAGCCGGCGGAAGGCGAGGAACCGGTCCACGCCACCGCCCCGGCCGGCGCCCACGACAACATGGGGAACCAGCTGCATAGCCAGACGCTGTGGGACGCCACCATGGCACACCGGATCTCGCGGCATCTTGCGGCAGTGCCGGATGCGCTCGTCCTCCACATGGTCGGGAGCTTCCACGTGGCTCGCGGCACGGGTACGCCCGAGCACCTGGCCGCCTATTCGCCGGGGGCATCGTACATGATCGTCGTCCTTCGACCCGTGGAGGACGTGGACTCCTTCGAACCCGCGCCTTCGGGTGAGTGGGGAGATTTCGTGATCCAGACCGACGGATCCCGCACCCTCGAACAGATCGAATGTGGCGCGTACCTGGCCGAGCTGGACGGCCGGTAGACGGAACCCGAGAGCACGTCCTGGTGGCTCGTCGCCGGGGCTCTGCTAGCGGCGGCCCTATGGCTGTCGAGGCGAAATAGGGTGTCGTCAGTCCGGTAGACGGAGGACGAACAGACCCTCCCGCGAGCTCGTGACAAGGATCGCGCCGCTCTCGAAGTACGGGTAGTTCGACCAGGATCCCGCGAACGTAGCCGCGTCGTTCTCTATCACCGTGTCGAAAAACCCGAGCTCCGTGGGGTTCCCCGGGTCGGAGGCATCGAGGATCCGCACGCCGAACGTGTAGTTCGAGTGGTAAATGAGCCCCTCGTGGACATAGAGGTTGTGGTCGATCGCGCCCGTCGGACCGAGGTGCTCCTTCGCCAGGACCGGATCGTCCAGGTCCGTCACGTCCCACACGAGCATCCGAGTCCGATTGACGGTCCCGCTGGCCTCATCGGATTCGTCGTTCTGATAGAAGAAGCGGTGGTCCTCGCTCAACCACCCCTGGTGGATATACCCGAAGTCCGGATAGGTCCCCGTGCCCAGGGTGGTGGGGTTCGACTTATCGGTCACGTCCACGGTCACGACGGCCGTCTCGTTCGATGCGACACAGACCTCGCGTCCCTGGTGCTCGGTGTCGGGCCCACGATACACGACGCACTGGACGTCGTGGGTGTATCCGGTCCCGGTCCGTCCGGTGCCGAGTTCGGCGAAGCAGCCCACGAAGAGGGGGTTCGTCGGGTTGGCCAGATCCAGCATGTGGAGACCGCCGCCGCAGGTCGTCCCGCCCCCGGCGTTACCGACGGAGTAGGCGAAGCCGGTCTCCTCGTTGATCGCGATGTTGTGGACGCTGCTCACGCCCGTGTAGCGACCGTCGACGGCGAGATCGGTGAAGCCCTCGAGCGTCCGCAGACGGGTCAGGTCGAGGATCTGAATCCCGTGACCGTCCGAGGCATCGGCGACGATGTACGCGTGATCGGAATACACCTTCACGTCTCGCCACGTGCTCGACGGGGTCGGCGAAGCGAGCCGTCCAACGGGCTTCGGAGCATGCGGCTTCGAGAGATCGACGATGGTGAGGCCGTTCGACCGGCCGATCAGCGCGTACTCGATCCCCGTCTGGGGATCGGTCCAGCCCCACACGTCGCTGACGGACGCGAAGTTCGACAGCCCCGGCTCGAGATCGCCCAGCGGGACGTGAGCCCAGAGGTCGACGCCTTCACAAGCGAACTGCTTCGCGAACCCGCCGCTGCAGCGCGCCTCGAGCTGTAGACCCACGTCTCCCGGGCCCGTCGGGCTTTCGCCGCAGGCCGTCAACGCGATCGCGAATGCGAGAATCGGAACTGTTCGTCTCATTGCAGCTCTATCGAGTTCATGGGGTCGAGAGGCTAGAACCAACAATAGAACGGCTGACAGTGCAACTCCGAGACCACGAGCCTCCAGAACGGACGTCCCGATAGCCGCTCGAAAGGTGAGACTCCCCCGGTCGTCAGGCCGTAACGGACCACCGAAAAACGGTGTCTGCGGTGCCGGTCCGGGTTATCGACGTCCAGCCGGCTCGAGACGGAGAATCGGTGTCGGCGGCCCGTCTACATCACGGGCGTTCCCGTCGACCGCCAGATAGATGAGTCCGTCCGGACCCTGCCGGATGTCGCGGATCCGACCTGTCCCGCGCAGGAGGGTCTCTTCGCCGACGACGTCGCCCCCTTCGAGGCGAAGCCGGACGAGCACCTCGCCGCTGAGGCCTCCGACCAGCATGTCTCCCTTCCACTCGGGAAACGCGTCGCCCGTGTAGAAGAGCATCCCGCTGATGCCGATCGAGGGCACCCAGACGTGGACGGGCGGCTCCATCCCCTCGCCGAGCGTCCCGGCATGGATCGCCAGACCGCTTCGGTAGTTCACCCCGTATCCGACGACGGGCCAGCCGTAATTCAAGCCGGCTCGTATGACGTTGAGCTCGTCCCCGCCCTGCGGACCGTGCTCGTTCTGCCAGACGTCGCCGGTCTCCGGGTGCACGGCCATTCCCTGTGCGTTCCGGTGTCCGTGGGTCCAGATCTCGGGACGCACGTCGGGCCGACCGATGAACGGATTATCCTCGGGAATGCGTCCGTCCTCGTGGATCCGGACGGTGGTGCCGTTGTGGTTGCTCAGGTCCTGGGCCGGGTGCGCCTCGAGGTCGCCGGCGGAGGGCCATTGCCGGTCGCCGAGCGTGATGAAGAGGTACCCCTTTCCGTCGAGCGCGAGCCGGCCGCCCCACATGGAGCTCCGTTCGCTGCCGTTCCCGAACGCCTCGGCGTGGAAGAGCTCCTCGAGGTCCGACAGCCGGTCGTTCTCGAAGCGACCCCGGACGACCGCCAGGTTGCCCAGCGAGTCCGTGCCGGGCTTCGTGTAGCTCAGATACAGGAGCCGGTTCTCCGCGAAATCAGGGTGTAGGACGACGTCTCTCAGGCCAGCCTGCTCGAAACCCGCCATCGAGCGCGCGCCCCTTCCGAGGGCGAGGACGTCGGGTAGCCCCGCAACGGAGTCCGGCAGGAGCGCACCGTTTCGGATGATCCGCAGACGACCAGGACGCTCGGTGACCAGCAGGTCGCCCGCGGGCGTGAATGCCATCGAGAACGGGCGCACGAGCCCATCGGCCACCTGTGTCACCCTGACATCGTGATACGCGGTGCGGACGACATCGGAGTCGTCCTCGATTGTCGGCGGGGCGGGTCCGGCGCACCCACCCAGAGCCAGGGCGGCGCTCGTCATGGCAATGCGG
The DNA here is from genome assembly GCA_029861425.1 of Gemmatimonadota bacterium. Taxonomy (GTDB): domain Bacteria; phylum Gemmatimonadota; class Gemmatimonadetes; order Palauibacterales; family Palauibacteraceae; genus Palauibacter. The sequence goes on along the minus strand of JAOTZH010000080.1, from coordinate 10,432 downwards.
CGGCGGCATGGGTGGCGTCTTCTCTTCATGTGTTCGCCCCGGTCATGTGGTCTCCCGCCGCTCGGCGGCCAGTGCGCTTCGGCGGATCTTTCCGGCTTCGTCGCGCGGAAAATCGATCAACACTTCGTAGCTCTTCGGGACCTTGTAGGAGACCAACCGATCGCGACAGAACAGGTCCAGCTCGGCCGCGGAGGGCGGATCCGCCGGGTCGGTGGCGCTCAGGACGGCGTGCACACGTTTGCCCCATTCACGGTCCTGCAGACCGATTACCGCGACATCCGCGACCCCCGGGTGCTCGCCGATAACCGCCTCCACCTCGTGGGGATAGACGTTCGCCCCGCCCGTGATGATGAGGTCGGTACGCCGATCTGCAAGAAACAGGTATCCGTCTTCATCCAGCCACCCCATGTCGCCCACGGTGACGAACCCGTCGGCGGTGGCCGGCGCGGGTGGGGCGCCCCGGTATTCATACGCGGGAGCCTCGCCCGACTCGAGTCTCATGTAGATCTCGCCGACCTCACCGCATGGAAGCTCCCGCCCTTCGTCATCGAGGATCCTGAGAACGCATCCGGCGGGGCGACCGACACTGCCCTCTCGCTCCAGCCATTCGTCTCCCCGAATGATCGTGGCCCCGATCGCCTCGGTCGCTCCGAAGGCCTCGAGAATCTTCTCGGCTCCGATCAACTCGATCCACCCGCGCTTCACCCAGGGGGGACAGGGGGCCGCCGTGTGCATGATCGCCTGAAGGCTCGAGAGGTCCCGGCGCTCGACGTCCGGCACCCGCAGCATCCTCTGCATGGTCGTGGGGACGAGCTGCGCCCACCCGACCCGGTGGCGCTCGATCAGATCGAGCGCCAGCTCCGCGTCGAACTTCTCCATCACGACGACCTTGAGCCCCTCGAAGAGGCTCCAGTGTGTCCAGCAGTACGGGGCGTTGTGATAGAGCGGACCGGGGATCAGGACGTCCCGACCCGGAGCCATGCCTACCCCACCCCCCAGGCCCTTGAACGTGTCGCCCGGCTCAGCGGCCCAAGGGCGTGGATCGATGATGATCTTCGATCGACCCGTCGAGCCCCCTGACCCCACGGCCTTCCCGGGGTGCGGAATCCGGTCGGGGAGCGTCTCGTCGGAGAGGGCATCGGCGGACTCGAGGCCGGTCCGGGCCAGGTTCGGCCAGTCGAGGTCGTCCCAGACAGAGACCACCAGCGTCGGTGCGGCCAGGTCGAGGAGTCCATCTCGCTCGGCGGCAGGCAGGCGGGCGGACACGGGGAGAACGCAGGCACCGAGCTTCCAGCCCGCGAGGGTCGATACGATGTGCTCAGGGGAGTTCGGCAGACCGACGACGAGCCAGGCACCCTGGCTCACACCCCGCTCTTCGAGCAGACGGGCCACCCGGTTACTCCGTGCCTCGAGCTCGGACCAGGTGAGCGTTTGTTCGCCCCCCGCTCGCTCGACGAAGACGAGCCCGGCATCGGCCGGCCGCTCGCGGGCCAGGTCGCCCAGCCGGCGGCCGTAGGAGATGGCCCGGTCCGTAATCTGTCCGGAGGTGTCACCCATTCCCTGCCCTCCCGTGGAGTCGGACGCCGTGGTCGCTCACTGCCGAGACTGAGTAGGCGGGACTGGACCATCGGCCGCCGCCACACTACGGGCATGGCCCGAGCGCCGCACCGGCGGTCCATCCGTCGCTTTCCGCCGCGGGAGCCCGCAGCCATGTTTGGCTTCGTCCGGATCGGACGTCCGGCCACTCCACGCCCGAGGTGCGCACTGTCGATCGAATTCGCCAGACCCGTCTATATCGCCGGCGTCGCCGAGACCGCGCTCGGCGAAGTCCACGACCAGACCGAGCTCTCCATGGTGGCTCTCGCGGCGCGGGAGGCCCTCCGCGAGGCCGGCCTCCGAATCCGCGACGTCGACGGCGTGTTCGTCAACTACATGGGAGAACAGGGGAGCGTCCAGGTGGGCGAGTATCTCGGCCTCGAACCCCGGTACGCGGATTCGTCGGATCTCGGCGGGGCCGCCTTCGAGGCGTTCGTTCACCACGCCATGCTCGCGGTCGCGGCCGGGCGGTGCGAGGTCGCGTTGATCGCGTACGCGTCGCGTCAGCGGTCGAAGCGCGCCCGCCGGGTCGCGGCTTCCGGGTCCGGGACGAGCGTGTACGGGCCTGACCCGTTCCACCTGACCGAGCAGTTCATGTCGCCGTACGGGGCCCCGAGCCCGATCGGCGCCTTCGCCCTGATGGCCGCGCGGCACATGCACGAGTACGGCACCACGCGTGAGCAACTCGCCGAGGTCGCGGTCGCCGCGAGCCACTGGGCCGCCCTCAACCCGAAGGCTTGGCGACAGGAGCCGCTCACGGCGGAGGACGTGCTCGGGTCTCGACCGATCAGCGACCCTCTCCACCGACACGATTGCTGTCTGGTCACCGATGGCGGCGGTGTCGTCGTCGTGACCCACCGCGACCGCGCCCGCGATGCGAGGTCGACCCCGATCCGCGTGCTCGGAGCGGGAGAGGGTCATTCGTACTGGCATGTCTCCGAAGCTCGCGATATCACGCGGACGGCAGGCTATCAGGCGGCTGCCGACGCGTTCGGCATGGCCGGCGTCACCGCCCGGGACGTCGACGTGCTCGAACCATACGACGCCTTCACGATCAACGTCATCATGCACCTCGAGGAGCTCGGTTTCTGCGGACCCGGCGAAGGCGGGGCCTTCGTGGAGGGCGGCGCGCTGCGGCCGGGCGGGGCCCTGCCGTCGCTCACGAGCGGGGGCGGGTTGTCATACTGCCACCCCGGGGCCCTCGGCGTTCTCTTGCTGATCGAGGCCGTGCGCCAGCTCCGCGGTGAGGCCGGCCCGCGGCAGGTGCCGGACGCCCGCATCGCCGTCGCGCACGGTGTCGGCGGCATCTCGGTCAGGTCCACGGTCGTGCTGGGAGTGGATTGATGACCGACACCGGCGAGGGATACGGCGACGCCCTGACACGCGACTTCTGGGCGGCGGCCCGTGAGGAGCGTCTGGTCGTCCAGCGCTGCGCCAGCTGCGGCCACCACCAGTTCTATCCGCGGCCCTTCTGTCTCGAGTGTGAAGACGGGGAGGTCGGCTGGGTCGATGCGGCCGGGACGGGACGGGTCTATTCGCTTACCACCGTTCATCTGAAGGTGACCCCGGATCTCGAACCCCCGTACATCGTGGCCCTCGTCGAGTTGGACGAGGGACCGCGGCTTCTGACCCGGCTCGTCGACGAGGACGGGAGCCCACTGGTCGACGGGGTGGCGATCGGCGACAGGGTCAGCGTCGCCTGGCACGACCGGGGAGAGGACCCACCGTTGCCGATCTTTCGGCGGGCGTAGCCCGGCGACCGACCGCCGGGGCCACGCTTACCGGTCGTCCTCACCGTCGACCGGGGAGATCCCGCCCGGCGGGGTGACTCCCATGAGGTGCTCCACGAAGTAGTCCCACGTCCGGTGGACCGTGTAGGGATCGTAGCCCCCGGCGTGTGTGCGGTTCGCCAGGTACAGCAGGTCGTAGCGCCTGTCCGCCTTCGTCAGCGCGTCGATGAGCCGGAAGGCCTGGGTCGGAGGGACGTTCTCATCCAGATCTCCGTAGATCACCAGCATGTCGCCCACGAGGTTCCCCGCCATCGCCGTGACATCCAGCGGCTCCCAGCTCACGGGCTTTTCGTCCGCCTCGCTGCGCCAGCGGGTCCCGTCTTCGTAGACGGGGAGCCCCGTGAACGGCTCGAAGCCCGAGTAGAGGGCGGCGTAGTCGTAGGCACCCGCGCCGGTCACGGACACCTTGTAGAACTCCGGACGGCTCAGAATCGCCTGGGCCGAGAACGTCCCGCCCCAGGACCAGCCGTAGATGCCGACGTTGTCGACGTCCATCTCGGGGTGTCGCTCGGCAAGCTGACGGATGGCCGCGATGTGGTCGTCGATGCCGACCTGGGTGAACTCGGGGTAGCCGGCGTCTCGGAATGCGCTCGACCGGCCAGGGGTACCGCGGCCATCGACCGTCACGACAGCGAACCCCAGCCGGGCCAGGGAGCTCTCATACCGCGGGTTACCGACGCTGTAGGCCTCGACGAAGTTCCTGGGCGTCACGAACACCTGTGGGCCCCCGTACACCGCGTCCACGACGGGGTGCTTCGCGGCGCCGATCTCCCGGCCGGGCGGATAGTAGTTGGCGTAGAGATCGGTCTCGCCATCCGCCGCCTTCACCCGCTCGCGAATCGGCGCCCGCCAGCCCGCCTCGTAGAGGGCTGTGGCGTCGGCTCGCTCGATTTCGGCGATCAAGCTTCCGTCGCGAATCGATCTGAGGACGGTCACCGGGGGTTCTGACACCGTCGAGTAGGTGTCGAGAAAGACGCCCGCCTCGAGGTTGATCGGGCGGGCAGGGTCGGGGTTCGCCGGCGCCAGGGCCGGGACCGGCGCGAAGTCGTGATCGGCGTCCACGTCCGTGAGCAGTCTCACGCCATCACCATCCAGATCGGCCTTGTACAGATGACGATGGTAGGGGTCGCGGCCCTCTTCCCGGCCCGCCGCCGTGAAGTAGACCTCCCGGGCCGATTCGTCGACGGCCAGAACGTCGATGACTGCCCAGTCCCCTCCGGTGATGGCGTTCTCGAGGTCGCCGGTCTGTCCATCGTACAGGTAGAGATGGCCCCAACCCGTTCGGTCCGAGTACCAGATCACCTCGGCTCCGTCGCCGACTACCCGGACGTTCGGTGTGTTGTAGAGCATCGTCTGCGTCTCGAACCGGGTGTCCGCGGACTCCGTGATGACGGGGGTCGCGGCCCCGGTCCCGAGATCGACACGGAAGAGCCCCGCGTCCTTCCACCCGAACGTGCGGGCGAGAACGAACGCCTGGCTACGCTCCGTGCTCCAGCCGAGCACCGAGCCACCCGATTCCGCGAACGGCTCCGGGAGCCTGAGGGCGGTCTGGCGTCCGGCATCCGGCTCGAAGACGTAGGTGTCTGCGCGCAGCCGGTTCCGATCACCGGGGAGCTCCGTCCGGATCGGGTGGTGGATCGGCCGCCTCGACCCGTCCTGGGGCACCCACTCGACAAACGGGTTCGCGTCGAGCCCGGTCTCGTCCAGGCGCGCCGTGATCAGGTATCGGCCCTCCGGCGACCACACGCCGGAAGGGGGCAGGACCGTCCCCGTCTTCCTCGATGGAATCGCCGTCAGCGAGTTCTCGGGCACCGCCCCATACGAGTAGGACGGCGCTCCGTCCGTCGTCAGCCTGCGCTCGCGGCCGGTAGAGGCGTCGCGTACGAACAGGTCGTCGGCGCGCCTGAAGGCGACGCGACTACCTCCAGGGTCCGGTAGCAGACCGGGCTCGGGAGCCTCGACGTCGTGCGCCTCGCATGACATTCCCCGGAGCTCGCACGTCACGCGGGTGGGCCCCGCCGACCCGAGCGCCTCCGATACGCCCTCGAGCGTCTCCGTGTCGGCGATGTACCGGACGTCCGAGAGGCCGAGATCCGATGCGGTCGGCACGACTGCGAGGGAGTCGACCCCGGCCGCCTCGGCTCGAGCCGCGAGCGCCATCTCGACCGCGCCGGCGAGCGCTTCGTGATCGAAAAGGGCCGTTCGCTCCGAGCCCGTCGCGTCGAACCTCACGTACTCGTGTCCGTCGGCGGTGTCGCGTCGATACCAGAATGCCCCGTCATCCCCGATCCAGTGCGGCTCGACCGACTGGTTCTTCACCGAGCCCACGAGATTGGGCTCGAACAGGGCGTCTGCGGCGCCGTAGTCCTCGTGGCTGGGGGGCGCGGGGTCCGCTGGAACGCAGGCGCACAGCAGCGCCACGATGGAAGGAACAGCGGTTCGTCCTGGCATTTGCCACCCCCTGGGTCCGAGGCGCCACGCCGGTGGGCGCCCCCCGCAAGATGCACCCGGCGGTCCTGTTGGAACCATACTCCCCTTGACCTTCTATGGATGACGGCCGCAGGTTCCCTCAAGCTTCTATGGAAATGACCCGAACTTACGCTACGCCGATGCCCCGCAGACGCGACAACCGACTCGATCTCCTGCAGGGGACCCTGGACCTCCTGATCCTCCAGGCACTCGTTGGCCGAACCCGTCACGGATACGAGATCGCGCGGTGGGTGGAGGCGACAACGGCCGACGCGCTACGCGTTGAGGAGGGCTCCCTGTATCCCGCTCTCCATCGCATGGTTCACAGGGGTTGGGTCACCGCATCCTGGGGGGTGAGCAGCAACAACCGACGGGCGAAATTTTATGCGCTTACGGCGGGGGGACAGGCACAACTTCGCGTGGAACGACGGAAGTGGACTCGGTTTTCCGAGGCCATGACGCGTGTCCTCGAAGCACGACCGGCATAGGGAGGAGGCGGCGATGACCCAGCTTTCCGATCGATATGCCGAGCTCCACGCCCTTCTGAGCCGAAGCCGACTCGAGCGCGAGGTGATCGAGGAGCTCGAGCTGCACTTCGATTCGCTCGTCGAGCGCTACCGAGATGAGGGCTTCGCTGAGGATGAAGCCCGCAGCGCCGCTCTCGAGAGATTCGGGGACATCGAGCGGGTCCGACACGAAACGGCCGCCGTGGATCGACGATCCAATCGGCGATCCGAGCTTTCGGAGATCGCACACGACGCGACGCGAGCCCTCCGTCTCGCGGTAAGGCGACTCCGGAGACGGCCCGAGTTCAGCCTGTTCGCGCTTCTGACGCTCACGGTCGCGATCGCCGCGTTCTCGGCTCTGTTCACCGTGCTCGAGCGACTGGTGCTGAGTCCGCTGCCGTTTGACGAAGCCGGCGATCTCGTGCGCATCGAGAGCGGGGTACCGGGCGTCGGCCCGGACGCGGTCTGGGGGCTCTCGCAGGCTGGGTACTTCGACTTCCTGGACAACGCGTCGACGCTGTCCTCGCTAGGCGCGTTCTCGGTCGGCGGGTCGAACCTCACGAGCGATGCCGGACCGGCACGAGTCAGAGCCGCGGCGGTGACCGCCACTTTGCTCGAGACCCTTCGGTTGCGTGCCGTCGTGGGGCGCTTGCTCGGCCCCGACGACGACGTCCCGGGGGGTCCGGCCGTCGTCATGCTGGACCACGCCTTTTGGCAGACGCGATTCGGCGCCGACGCCGAGGTTATCGGCACGACGATCGAGCTCGACGGGTCGCCCAGCGAGATCATCGGGGTGCTCGAGCGCGGACACGGGCTGCCTGATCGGCCCGCGGACGTCTGGCGTCCGCTCCAGCTGGATCGGGCCGCCCGACCCGTCAATGCCCACTGGGTATCGGCGATCGGCAGGCTCTCGGAGACCACGGCCGACGCGGCGCAGTCCGAGCTCGATGGGCGAACCGCCGGCTTCGTTGAGCGCTTCCCCAGCGCATACTCCGATGGGTTCATGCGAGAGTCCGGATTTCGAACGATCGTGACGCCCCTCAAGGACTACGTGCTCGGGGACTCGAGCCGAACGATATGGATCCTCTTCTCGGCCGCCGGACTCCTTCTGCTGATCGCGCTGGCGAACGTCACGAACCTCTATCTCGTGCGGACGTCAGCGCGTCGCCGCGACTTTCAGGTCCGGACGGCGTTGGGCGCGAGCCGGCGGCACCTGACGTGGCAGTGCCTCACTGAGACGCTCATTCTCGGTGCTATCGCCGCCGTGGTCGCGATCCCTCTGGCCAGGGTCGGGATCCAGTTGCTCCTCGCGAGTGCCCCCCCGGGTCTGCCGAGACTCGTCGAGCTCGATCTCGGCCGCGCGACGGTCCTGTTCACCCTCGGCGTCGGGCTGGCCATGGGCATCTTTCTCGGTCTCGTGCCGCTCATGGCTCGCACGTTCGAGAGTGGGGGCGGCGTCGCTCGCCATAGTGGAGCGCGAGCGACGATCTCCCGATCGGGCAGGCGGGCCCGTCAGGTCATGCTGGCGTCTCAGATGGCGGTAGCGCTGGTGTTGCTCGCCGCGGGCGGCTTGATGCTTCGTAGTCTGACCCAGCTGCGAGCCATGGAGTCGGGGTTCGAGGATGAACGTGTCCTCTCGCTGGACGTGTTCATCCCATGGTCCTCCTACAGCGGTTACGTACCGGTCAGCCAGTTCTACCGGCAGCTTCTCGATCGCCTGGAGGCCCTGCCGGGAGTCGAGCGCGCGGGAGCCACGACCAGACTCCCGATGATCGACGTGGGGTTCTGCTCGGCGATGTTCTTCGAGGACCAGCCCCTCGGTGAGGGGGAGGTGCCGCCCTGTCTGCCGGTCGCGCTGGCTTCTCCCGGCTTCTTCGATGTGCTCGGGATCCCTGTCGACGGAGAGACCCCTACGTGGGCCGATGTCGATTCAGGGTCGGGCTCGGTGGTGGTCACGCAGGCGCTGGCCGACCGGATCTGGCCGGGGGAAGCGGCAATCGGAAAGGGCGTGCGGGGGAACGGGTGGGCTCAGCCCTTCTACCGCGTCCGTGGCGTTGCGCGCGATTTCCTGTCGGACGGGTTTGATCGGCCGCCCATCGAAGGCGTCTTCTTCCCCATGCGGCCAATCGATGGCGCCCCCCTGTGGTCGGCGCCGAACGCCATGCGGGTGGTGATCCGAACGACCAACGATGCGTCGACCATCATTCCCGCGGTCCGGTCGACCATCCGGGACCTGGACCGCAACGTACCACTCGCGAACGTCCGAGAGCTCCGCGATGCGATCTGGTCCTCGCCTTCCGTGTCCAGGACATCGTTCTCGCTCCTCCTCCTCGGAGTCGCGGCGGGGCTCGCGCTCCTGCTCAGCACCGTCGGCATGTACGGCGTGGTGTCGCAGCTCGTCGTCGAGCGATCAGGGGAAATCGCCGTCCGACTCGCGCTGGGCGCGCGCCTGCGAGAGGTCATCGCGATGGTCATGAGTCAGTCGATGCGGGTCGCGCTCGTCGGCGTCGGGATCGGGGTCGCTGGCGCCCTCGCGGCGGGGAGAGCGCTGGACGCCGTGCTGTTCGGCGTCGACCCGGCGGACCCACTGACGTTCGGGGCCGCGACGGTGACCCTGCTCGGGACTGTCGCTCTGGCTACATACCTGGCGGCTCGTCGCGCCGGTCGGGTCGACCCGATCGACACCCTGCGAGCGGAGTGATCATCGATCACGCAGCGGCCACCACCGAGGCGATGGCCGTTGGCTAGACGGGACCCAGGTAAACCTCGGTTTCGTACCGGTCGGAGAAGCGACGGGTCGAGTCTTCGGGGATCGTCATGTCGCTGCTCGCCTGTTCCCACATCCGTTCTGACGTGCACATTAGCATCGGACTGAAACGCCCGAGATGGATGGACCGGAGAGGACGACGATGGCGCACGCGAACGGGACCTTCGAGGTCAACCTCACGCCACGACCGCTGGAGGGGCCGTCCGGCGAGCGAGGCGTCGCACAGATGTCGATCGAAAAGACCTTCGCGGGCGATCTCGAGGGGTCGAGCGTCGGGGAGATGCTCGCGTTCCGGTCGGCGGTCGAGGGGTCGGCCGGTTATGTGGCCGTGGAGCTCGTGACGGGGACTCTGAAGGGGAGGACCGGCACGTTCGTACTGCAGCACAGCAGCACGCTGCACCGGGGGGCGCAGAACCAGTCGATCATCGTGACGCCCGATTCAGGCACCGGAGAGCTTGAAGGCCTGGCCGGCGAGCTGGTCATCACGATCACGGACGGGCTGCACTTCTACGACTTCGACTACGAGCTGCCGGCACCGTAGCTCGCCGTCGGCGGCGCTCCCCCTCTGGCTCGGGGGGCCCGCGGTCAGCTCACCCGGTCGCGCCAGGTCACCATGTCGCGTCCGATCTCATCGACGGTCCGGGCGCCGAGCAACGCCATCGTCCGGCGGAACCCTTCGTCGAACCACTTGAGGACGAGATCGACGCCCTGTTCCCCACCGGCGCCCAGAGCGTAGAAATAGGCTCGGCCCACCAGACACGCCCTGGCGCCCAGAGCCACCGCCTTGGCGATGTCGCTCCCGCGCCGAATGCCGCCGTCGACCAACACGTCCAGCCGATCTCCGACTCGATCCGCGACCGGGGCGACCAGTTCGAGTGTCGGTGGCGCGTCGTCCAGCTGGCGCCCGCCGTGGTTCGAGAGGACGATCCCGTCGGCACCGACGTCCGCGGAGAGCTCGGCATCCTCTAGCGTCTGGATCCCCTTGATGACGATCGGTCCATCCCAGATCGATCGCAGCCACTCCACGTCGCTCCACGTGAGCTTCGGATCGAACTGCGTATTCACATATTCCGCGAGGCCCATCGCGTCGACGCCGCCCCCGTGCGCGCTGTCCCGGCTGATCGCACTGGAGAAGAGGATGGGATCGGACCGGATGAAGTCCCACGTCCAGCCGGGGTGGAGGATCCCATCGATGAGCGTGTCGAGCCCGAGTTGTGGCGGTAGCGTGAACCCGAATCTCACGTCGCGCTCCCGGCGACCCAGGACCGGAACGTCGACGGTGAAGAGGATCGCCTCGTAGCCCG
>JAOTZH010000079.1 GCA_029861425.1 Gemmatimonadota bacterium | reverse complement strand
AGATTTCGGCGCACGCCCGTGACATGCTGAGCCGAAAGAGCTTCCAGAAGGCCAAGGAAGCCGTGCTCGCGGTCACGCCCGAGGAGCCGATCTTCATCGCCGTCGACTCGATGGACCACTACTCCGTCTCGGACGATGCGGTGATGTACTCGACGGCGGCGCTCGTGATGAAGGCGAGCCAGCTGAACGCGGCGTACTCGCACCGCGGCGTCCATACTAAGGTGTTCCTGACAGACGAGATTTTCCCGTACTTCAAGGAAAACGTCTGCAACAACCCGGCGAAGTACATCAAGGATCCGCTGTTCCTGCACTGGCGCCCGAAGGACCTCGCGCGCCTGATCTGCTGGCGGTTCTACAAGTTCCTGTTGGAGGACGGCGGGATCGACGTTCCGGACGTCGCGTGGGATCGATACAACGACGTGATCGATACCGTGTGGACGCCGCACTTCGGGACGTCGCTCGTGAACGCCAACGGAGTCAGCGAGAGCACGTTTCCCTACGTGCTCCGGCACACGCAGATGCGCCCGCGGCAGCTCGTGATGATGTGCAACGAGATCGCGCGCGTGGCTCAGGACCGAGAGACGTTTCCGGATTGCCCCCCGGAAGTCCTCAGGGCTGCGGTACATCGAATGGAGCTGTCGCTCGCCGATGAGGTGGTGAACTCGTACGGCAAGATCTATCCGCATGCCGGCGAGATCGTCGGCGCCCTGTCGGGGATGCCGATGGCGTTTCCTGGAAACGAGCTCGACCGGATCGCGCCCCGAACGGCCGCGCACTGGCCGGACGGCGAGTACTCACCGGATGCGTTCAAGCGACTCGTGACTGAGCTCGGCGTGATCGGTCGGAAACGCGGCGACAGCAGCACGGGGATCATCGAGGCGGACTTCGAGTTTCTCCTCGAGGACCGGCTGTTCCTGACGGAACAGGACACCTGTGTGATCCACCCGATGTTCTACCGGAAGCTGAACGTCCAGCCGACGGAGGGCGTCTGCGTCTATCCGTTCCCGGACCACCCGGACTTCGAGGAACTACGGAACGGCCGCTAGCGACCTGGCCTCGGCCGCTAACGACCGGACCTCCTCGCGACTACCCGGCGTTCCAGACCACCCGTGACTGGGTCCGCAGGACCCCAAAGTTCGGTGCGCTCACGCCGTCGTAGGTCTTCGCCCCATCTCGCGCCTGATGGATGTAGCAGTACGTGATCGTGCGGGCTGCCGTGTCGGGCTCAGGAATCAGGAACGACTCCCTGTACGAGATCGACGACGTGCCGTTTGTGTGGTCGATCACGTTTTGATCGATCTCGCCCGCGGCAGCATTCAGCAGATAATCAGTCGAGGAGTCGCAGACGCCGTCGGCGCCGGTGCCGAACCTGTCAGTGCCGTCCACGTAGACTCCGAGCTTTGCGAACTCGATGACGTTCGCGTCCGCGATGGTGCCACCCATGTCCGTCACAACGGCCTGGGCGTCCGTACCGGGGAAGTCCACCGGGAAGGCGAACAGTGGCCCGTAGACGGGATCGCTCTTGTCCAGCGAGAATCGGTAGGTCGCCGTGGCGACGTTCGTGCGGTGATCCGGGACGATGATGTCGATGACGTAATCGCCCTCGGGCGCGAGCGGCGAATGCATCTGGACGAAGAAGTCCGGATTCGTCGAAACCGGCGTGCTGCGGTTCTCCACGGCGAACGTGCCGGGCGCCCCGCCCGGACCGGTCAGCACGGTGGCCGAGATGTTCGCGCACGGCCCGCCAGCCGCACACCCCGTCTCATCGACGCCGCTTCCCGGGCTTCCGCCCGGCAGCGGTGGGTCGAATGCGTCGAACGCGAGCACATAATCGCCCGGCTGTAGGGTCCCATCCCCGTTCGCATCCGGATTCAGCACGAACCCCGTGATCGCCGGGTCGGGCTGAAGGCCCGTGATCGACGGCGCGATGTCGTCGACTGGGGGCGTCGGAGGCGGCGTGCCGCCCTTCTGATACAGCGTGGCCCGGTAGTTCACCCCATCCCAAGAATAGCCGACGATCTGCCCGTCTCGGTTGATCGCGTTGGCGAACCCGTCGCCCCCCAGCGTCGGGAGCTCCGTCATCACACCGTTCTCCCAGAGGAACGGACGCGGGAGCCCGTGCCGGTCGCTGCTCCCCACGATCTGGCCGCGCGAGTTGATCCCGTACGCCCGTGAATAGGGGCCGCCGAGCGTCCCGAGGTCTCGCATCCGCCCGTTTACCCAACGAACCGCCTGCGCTCCCCCCGTGAAGATGTGGATCCCGACGACCGTTCCCCGATGGTTGACTCCGGTCGCGGTCGTGCGCACGCTGGCCTCACCGATCACGGTCAACTTCCCGTCCCGCCACAAGACCGCGCGCGGGTCGGCCCCCGGGTACGCGTAGCTGGTTCCCGCGACCCAGCCGTTGGGGCTGATCGCGACGGCGGGCCCCTGGAAGCCGAGGTCGACCGGAACGCCATCCTCCCATAGCGTCGGTCCGTGGCCATGCCGGAGGCCGACGACGAGACCGCGCCCGTTGATCGCCCGAGCCAAGCTGTGCTGACCGGGAACGTCGAGGGAGCGCATCACGCCGTTCTCCCAGACGAACGCATGCTCTTCTCCAGTGGCGGTGTAGCTCATACCGACGACCACGCCTCGCGCGTTGATGCCGTATGCGAAGCTGTGAATGCCGCCCAGCGTGCCCAGGTCGATCATCTCACCTCGGCGCCACAGGAACGCATGCGTCGCACCCGTTCCCGTGTCACTGAATCCCACAATCTCGCCGCGGCCGTTGATCGCGGTGCTGATGCTCGTACCGGGGCCGAGCGCTCCGAGATCGTAGGCCTGATAAGACTCAGCGCTCGCCGCCCCGCCAGTCGAGACCGCGGGCTCGGGTAGCCCGGTGGGGGAGTCACATGCCGCGAACAACAGCCCGATCGCCAGAGATGTCGTGAGTCGTTTCATTTCGGTTCCTCCTTGACGCGCCGCGTCGGATCGGGGGATCCGAGCACGTCACCGGGGACCGCGACTCACGAACTCCGCTTTGACGTCCGTCAGAGATCGCGGTCCAGGTGGCCGCGCCTCTACGCTGAGGATCTAATGCACGAAGGAGACCGATTCTCGATCTCCGCACGCGGTACCGCAACTATCCGTGTTGGAACGACTTAGGGTGGTCATTCAACTATGGTCTGGGTGCGGGGGCGGGAGATTCGCCCCACCCGTCACCGGGAGCTCGGGGCGCGTTGTCTCGTCGCCGTCGCTGCACGGTTCCCTGAAGGACCGGTCGCAGGGCTGACGTCTCTCCCGCCCTGGGCGCGCTATCGGGTATGCCGATGGCCTTCGCCGGGATGGAGCTCGACCGCATCGCACCTCGAACCGCCGCTCATTGGCCGGACGGCGAGTACTCACCGGACGGGTTCAAGCGACTGGTGACGGAGCTGGGCGTGATCGGGAGGAAACGCGGCGACAGGACGACGGGAATCATCGAGGCGGAGTTCGAGTTTCTCCTCGACGATTTCGAGGGGCTCCGGAACGGCCGCTAGCCGGCCGTAGTACCGACTCCGACAGCGGCGGAGGCTCCCTGAGGCAGCCGGTCGGTGGGGCGAGTTATCTCGGGCTCTGTAAGGTTTCGGCGCGCTTGTGCATCCAACCTCTTACGCGCCCCTCCCGCGCATCGTCCTGCGCGTGCCCGAGCCGAGGAGTGTCCCATGAGCGCGGAATCACACCACGTGCAGACTGACCCCGATCAGTCTCTGACCATCACCATCGAGGGTCACACGCCCCACGGAATGAGGCACGCCGTCTGGTTCGCGCAGCCCGGGGCGACCGAATGGACGCCAGTCGGGCGTGGCGGAGAGAGCGACTCGCACACGATTGATCCGCCGGTGATGGAGAACTCGCAGGCGCTCGTGTGGACAAACCTCGCCGGCGAGGAGAAGGAGTTCGAGTTCTCCGTGACGGTCTCGCAGAACGGTGCTTCGGCCCCCGGCGGAGGGGTCATCGAGACGGGAGAGCTGAGCCAGAGCAACGCTCGAGCGGTTTCGACCCACCTGATCTTCGAGTAGGACAAGGAGGGCCCGTGAACCACCCACTGCAGTCGGGGCGGACCGCCCCGTGCCTGCTGCTCGCCCTTGCCATGCTCCCGGCATCTCTGGGCGCACAGGACAGCACGAGCGTCAATCGGGCCGCGAACATCGCCGCCGCGGCGCCCGAGGACGCCCAGAATTCCCCGGAGTTCCTGACTGCTGTCCCAGAGAGTCCGGCGTTCACGTTCCTCGGAATCACGCCCGCCAAGGTCACTCGGCCGAGCACGATCCGTGACTTCGGCGTTGCGATCATCAACGGGCTCGACTCGGAGGGGAAGGTCAGGCAGGGGCTCGCGATCGAGGTCAGCCCCTGGACGCTGATCCCGGGCCTGAAGGTCCCGCTCGACAGATATCAGGGAGACTTTCTCACGAGGATGTTCACGAACACGCTCCTGTCGATCGGGACGACCAAGACCGCAGGGGACTCGACCTCGATGGATCTGGCATACGGGCTCCGGCTCACGCTGATCGACGGCAGCGATCCGATGCGAGATCCCGTGTTCACCGGCGGAATGTTCGAGGTCCTCGAGGCGTGCCTTCCCGAAACTCCCCAGCTGCCGCCACCTCCGAACGTGACCGATCCGGCCGAAGTCGAGGCCTTCAACCGGGCCAGGGCGGAGCTCGCCGTTCAGGAAGTACAGCCGTGTCTCGACGGCGGGATGAAGCGCGTCTACAAACGCTTCAGCGACAGCACCGCCGCGCGCTGGAACGCCGCGCAGCTGAGCCTCGCCCTGGCCGGCGGCCTGCGGTTCGCGGAGTCGGATCTGAGCAAGGGCGCCTCGTCCGGCTTCCGCACGTGGCTGGTGGGAGCGCTGCCCCTCCAACGCTGGGGCCAGATCGTCGGACAGTTCACGTATTCGCACCAGCCGGAGAGAGGCGAGACGGAGAAGGCCAACATCTTCAACTATGGCGGCCGGCTCATCTTCGGGCCCCCGCGAGTGAACGGGTTTGTCGAAGTCATCGGAGAGGCGCGCTCGGACCAGACGGAGGATGCGGACGACACAAGCGGAATCTGGTCGGCGGGGATCGAGTTCCGGATCTCGCGAGACCTGTGGCTGTCCACCGGCTTTGGGAACCGGTTCAGCACCTTCGACGAGGCGGAGACGACCTTCCTGATCGCGGACATCCGGTGGGGCGTCAGCCAGAAGAGCAGACTGGACGGATTGAGGACGGGCACGGAGCAGAGGATCAGGGAAGCCGCCGCCGGCGGCCCGTGATACCCGGGCACGTCGGTCGGAACGGTCAGAACCGAAGAGATCAGGAACGAGGAGCCAACGATGTCGAACCATACCCCGCAGGACCCTCCCGCGATGCCGCCACCGGAGCAGGCGCCCGACAAGCTCGCCGCCGGTGCTTCGTCCGCACCCTCAAAGCCCGCCGGCGCGTCGGGAGGGGGCAAGACGTTCAACATCGCGCGGAACTCGTTCTCCAACTGGACGGCCGTCGCGGTGCTCATCGTCTTCCTGGTGATCCTGGGATACATGTTCTTCAACGTCGACGAGACGAACGAGGTACGCTGGCACCGCGTGCTGTTCCTCTACGGCGGTGTAGAGGCGCTCGCGTTCGCGGCCGCCGGGTACCTGTTCGGCCGCGAGACGAGCCGCGGCGAGGTCGCAAAGGCAGAGGACCAGGCTGACACGGCGAAGCAGGACGCGGTGGACGCCACGGGGAAGGCGGCCCGGGCGAAGACGGCGGCCACCCTCGCCGAACGTAAGGCCAAGCAGATGCTGGACACGGTGCGTGCGGCGGCGTCCGACGCCCCCGCGGTCCTCATCTCGCGACGTCTGAAGAGCGGTCGCGTGCAGCAGAACGACTCGATCGACGACCTCGCCGACCAGCTGGAGATCATCTACAAGAGTTAGGGCCGTTCACTACGGACGCCCGAAACGAAGCCACGTCTGACCAGCGACAACGAACGTGAGGAAAGTGCCGCATGGCCGACCAAGAACCGACGCCGACGGCCGGTTCGTCCTCCCGCAGCTGCCTGAGGCCGAATACGTGGTCTGGGTGCGCGGCTATGGCCTCGCCGACTCAAAACCCGTGGACGCCGGTCTCCTAGCGGTCACGCCAGCGCGCTTCGTCTGCCCGCCGGACGAGTTCGTCCGATAGCGCAGCGATCCGCGGATCGCGCTGGGCCTCCCTCGTTATCGCCATCGGTGGCGCGTTGTCGACATCCTCGTCAGCCGTCGTAATCTGGAGATCGAGCGGCACATGCGGCGCGGATGAGGTGAACGCTCGATACCAGAGGGTGTCCGAGCCTCTCATCTCCTCCCACGCAGCCTCGTCGAGCGGGACGGTGACCAACTCGCCATCCCCGGCCTCCGAGAGAGCTTCCGACCAGGACTTCCAGTAGGAGCTCGAACTCCGAATCCCTTCGTCTGTGAAGGCTCTCCGGTCGGTGACCACCTCTAGACCCCAGAACGACTGGTTGCCCGGGCGGACCGCGAATGTCGGAACGCCACTGCCGATGTGCCACGAGCTGGGAGCCGAAACCGAGACGAACCCGTCCAGGGCAGCCGCCTCCGATCGCCTCTCGGGGGCGGATCGCCTCGAGGCTCGGCGTTCCCTCACCCAGTCATCGAATTCCGACTCGGACAGTTCCGCTCCGGAGTATGTCCATGAGGCGAGGGTTCCGCGCAGGTCGACATGGACGATGCTGGAACCCAGCCCGATGCCGATGTCGAAGCCAAAGACATCCAATACCACTTCCGCCAGCTCGAGAGGGGTGTGGCCCGTCGCCCGCATATCAACCGCTCGTCCAGGAATATGCTGACTCTGACCGACCCCTCCCGCTTCGGCGTTGAGGGCGGGGTATCGGTACCCCGAAGTAATCGTGATCGCGCTACCGATCGACTCCCGCAGTTCCTGGAGCCTTTCAATCAGCTCCGGCGAGATTCTGCTGTACCGCGTCTTGCGACGTCCCCCGACTTCGCGAGACGCGAACTCTTCCACTCTAAAATTGGCGGACAGCTGGTCATCGAGGCGGTCGCGGACCTCGATGAGAGGCACGATCCCGCCCGCTACCGTGTCGGAGTAGTCGACATCATCGTCCGGCGAGACGACTTCGGCGAAACTCGCGCCGGACGGGAATCTCACGGTCGAGGTGGCGGTCGAGGTGGTTTCCGTGGTCTCCGTCGACGTCGTTGTAGACGTCGTGACGGGACTGACGCTCGATCCCGCCCCGATGGGAGAGGATGGTGCCAGCGCCGCGTCGCCGTCCTCGAGCGACACGTCATAGTTGGCCCATGTATCCGGATCGTCCGCGACATGCACGCGGTAGAACAGGGCGTCTGCATGGCGCATCTGCTGCCAGACGTCATCCGGAAGCCTCCAGCTCAGCGTGGAGGAAGTCGTCGAGCCGCCGGCGTCCCAGTCCGGATAGTAATTGCTCGAACTCCGATCGCCGCCGTGCGAGTCGAAGTCGAACAGGCGTGCTTCCGTCGCGACCTCGACCGCCATGAAGGGGCGACCCGCCGCGTTGACCGTGAACGCCGGAGCGGATCCACTCCGGTCGATGCGCTGCGGTCCCTGAATCGTCGGCGACCCGTTAGACGGGGTCGACGGTCCCGAGGAACCCCCCGCCATCGTACGTGCTCGTTCCACGGCCGCACGCGCGTTGATCCGGCCCTTGCCGAAGCGATCGCTATGTCCGCTGGAGTCGTACTCGTTCGAGCCGCCGATCTTGTCGGCGGTCTCCTCGAGGATCTGCTTGACCTGGTCCCATCTCAGGTTCGGGGCGACGGAGAGTATGAGACCCGCGACTCCTGCGGCCAGAGGCGTGGCCGACGAAGTACCGCCGAAATCGTTGGTGTAGTCGCCGGTCGTGTCGCCAAGGCTGGCGCTTCCGCTGTTGTACCCCGCTGATCCTCGGCGATCCGTGGTCAGGATGCCCAGCGTTCCGCCGTTGGAGGGGGCCGTGATGTCGACCTCGGGACCAGAATCACTGTACCACGATTGTTGTTCGGCGTCGGTACACGCCGCTACGGCGATCACCCGGTGGTAGGCTGCGTACCCATCGTCGCTGACCGACTCGGCGCCATTTCCCGCCGCCCAAAAGATTGGAATCCCGAGCCCGCCACGGCCGTTGTCTACACAGTAGTCGATCGCCGCTCTGGTCGGATCCGGCAGCGGGTCTACCGCTCCGGTCCCATCCGGAGGCCCCCAACTGCAGGAGATCACGTCTGCGGCTTCGTCGGCGGCGCGCTGGAACATTCTGGCTTCATCCGACACACCCAGCTGGAAGGGCGTCCGAATCGCCATCAGCGCGCAATCGGGGGCCGCCCCGAAAGCCCGTATCCCGCTGGCCACTGCGACTCCCGCGCACGCGGTCCCGTGATTCTCGTTGCTGAACGACGGTGTCGCGTCCGGGTCATCGTCCTCGAAGTCGTACTGAAACGACACCTTGCCAGTGCCAGAGAACTCCGGGTGACCCAGATCGATTCCGTCATCCAGGATAGCGACCCTGACGCCCAAACTCCCCCGAGTGATCTGCCACGCGCCGTCGATGTCGATTTGATCCAGATGCCACTGCGCCGACCGGAGATCACCTCCGCTACGAGCAGTGGTGCGCGTAGTCGCGGCCGCCGTCTCGACAGTGGCCCGGAAGTGCCGCCGCCGGATCAGGTCGGGCATCGCGAACTCGGTGAGGCCCGACCGGAAGTACACGTCGGACAGGGCTATCGCCCCCGAGTCTCCGTCTGCGTCCGGAGCGATGAGCGCGAAGCCGTTTTCGACGTAGCCGAGGCGCGACTCGATCCGCACGTCGTATCCCGCGTTGAACTCGTCGATCTCGTCCCGGCCTACCTCCGGTTTGAAGCTGACCAAAAAGCGAGGCGTCGGGACGATCGGGTCTGCATCGGTGGCGCTTCGACGAAGGACCGGGGCAGTGAACTCGACGCCAGGCTCCCGCCCGAGCGACGCGACACGGGAAGCGATCTGTCCGACCGCCGACGCATCTCTCATGGCACGAGAGTCGGTGGCGGGGCCGTCGTCGTCAGCCTCGTAGATGTGGATCCCGTGGCCCCGAATGGTCCCAACGTTCCGCGA
This sequence comes from Gemmatimonadota bacterium, assembly GCA_029861425.1. Taxonomy (GTDB): domain Bacteria; phylum Gemmatimonadota; class Gemmatimonadetes; order Palauibacterales; family Palauibacteraceae; genus Palauibacter. The sequence goes on along the minus strand of JAOTZH010000079.1, from coordinate 6,856 downwards.
CTGGTTCCTCAACAGCGTTCGCGATTCCTCGGACAGGTCCGGATCATCATCACGGCGGCCGGGTCGGAACCGAACCGCGAACATGCGGGGATCCCGATACAGCGGGACGCGTTTTCCGTTGGCCCAGTAGAAATCTCCGCTCTCGGTCTCAGTGCTCACGGCTCACTCCGATTCGATGTCTTGCCAGACGAGGCTGATGACCACCCCGTCTCGGCCGATGTCCCAGGCCTGCCAGGGGGTCGGTGTCTCAACGCCGGTCGTATCGACGGCGGTGACGCGATAATCCAGGGGAGGGTTCACCAGGTAGCTCGTGAGGGGCAGCACGAATGTGACCTCGCCGATGTGTCCTTCATCATCGAAGACGACCTGCTTGGCTGGCCCGAGCCCCTCGATTCTCGCCTCGACATCGAGCCTCGACAGATCGTGGTTCTCGAAATTGACGAGGTTCACGAATGCGATCGTCGTCTCGATGTTCTCCACGTAGCTCCGGACTTCGTCCAGGACGAGGCTGTCGCCGACTACGGGACGGTGTTCGGGGAGAAGACGATCGCCCTCCATCTCGATCGATATCTCCTCGCTCGCGCCCGACTCGAGGGTGAGTCCCACGGGGATCCGCGTCAGCTGGCCGTCACTCCAGACCAGGCATGCAGCGACCGCCATCGACGACTCGGCGTGGTTGATCAGCGTAACCGTGCTCCCATCCCGTTCGGCGCCGACGGGGCCGGAATTCACGGGGCCCACGAGATGCCGGAGGTCCAGCTCCATACCGACTGATACTTCGCTCCCGTCGGGCAACTCGATCGAGGCCTGTCCCGCCATTCCGCCTGTCTCGAGCTGGCTCCTCAGCAACGGCCAGGAGATCACCGACGTGGTGACCGTCACGCGGATGCCTCCGCCGGGCATCAGCAGAGCGGTCACTTCGGCATCGGGCACGGAGAGGTTCCAGTGCCACTCGATGTCGTCATAGTCGACCTGCGTCGGGAACTCCAACCGCGGTTCACCCGGGAGCGTGGCGGCCAGGTCGTGCTCCAGCTGTGCGAGTTCAGCAGCCGTGACGTCGGGTAGCAGGGTGGCATCGAACACGACGCGAGTCGCGTCCGCCGCGTCCGGCGAGAGGTGCGCATAGACAAGTACCAGTGGTGCGTACGGGCCCACCGGATCATCGGCGTCGCGCCGACCAATCCGATACGTCGTGGGACGAACCAGAAACCGCCCGGGTTCCTGAATCGCCCGCTCGACGGTGAAGCGATCGTTCGCGAACCCATCGACGGGTCGGTACAGCTCGTACCTGATCGTGCCGAGCTGCAGAGCATCGGTGCATCCAACGGCCTGGGCCGGCTCCTCGGTCGTGTCGAGGTACAGATGCCCGTGGGTCTCGCAGGGGACCGTTGCGTCGACGCGCGCCTGCCGGGCGAAGCTTCGCGACCCGTGTTTGACCGGCTCGGGCGGCGGATCAAGGACCTGAGGCCTCACGGTCAGCGCTCCCAGCGCCAGCGGACGAACGGTGCCCGCGGTCAGGCTCGTGGTCGCCCGCACCGGCTCCTTCGACAGTGAGGCGACCTTGCGACTTCCGGTACGCACCGAAAGATCTTCGCGCACCAGGTAGACCGACTGCGGCTTCACGACGGCCGCCGCAGCCACCACAGGGACGGCCGCGATCTTCCCTCCGAACGCGGAGATCATGATCTTGTCGCCAAGGGGCACAGCCCCTTCGAAGCGATACGTGAGCGAGATCTCGACCGGACTCGCCTGGAAGCCGGGTGAGGAGAGTGCGCCGTAGGCCAGACGCACCCAGTCGCCGAACAGCTGCGCCTCTACGAGCCAGGTATCGTCGCCCCGGTCGGTAAGCGCGATATCGACGCGGTGCTCCCGGAGGTCTCCGGTTGCCGAGTCGACGAACGGGATCGCCAGGTGACCGGAGAGCCCTACCAGCGGGACCTGCTCGGCGCCGTCGGGCCTGCCGTCACTCTCGAGGGCCTCGGTGGTGCTATTTGACGGTGCCGCCTGCACCACGAACGAAACTTCGCCGCGTAGCGCGGGTTCCCCCGCGGACGTCACGCCGTCGCGGCGGAACCGGAAGGCAAAGGTCGCGTCATCAGCGATGTCTCCGGCGTCCGGGGCGACCAGCTCGAACTCCGGGGCGTACCAGGATTTTCCGGAATCGTGAAGATCCCGCCAGTAAGGGGCGTTCGAGTTCTCGACCAGGGGGACCGGCTTCGTAACGGGGGCGACGAACAGGTCGTCGAGAGCGAGATTCGCGAGGCTGTACCCTCCCGGGCTCGCCTTCAGGATGTTCTCCGTGGTGTAGATCGGGAGTTTGGGCCCGAGCGTGTGGGAGATCGATGTCGTGGTGGTGCCGGTTCGGGCCAGCGGGATCGGGGCTGACACGCTGCGACCCGCTCGGCGGGACGCCCGACTCACGGTTCTACCGGGAACGGGCACCAACCCGTGGGGTTCCTGCGTCGCCAGGACGATCCGCTCGGCGAAATCTCTCCCTCCGAGCGTGTGCACGAGCGTCGCTCCTACGACGGCCCGTCCGACCCCATCCGTCGACTCATAGCTGACGGAACCTTCCAGCCGGAGGTGGCTGTCGGAGTCGTAGATCGCGTCGAGAAGCAACAGCGTCTGCGAGCGGTCGAGTTGCGCCGTGATCGTGAGGGCGCCGCCTCGATCCACGAAAGCGTTCGCGATCCTCTCGTCGCCAGCGAGGAGGGCCAGTGACGATGATAGGGGCCATACCGGGATCGCGTCCGGTGGGGCCGACTCGTCGTCCAACGCCGCCGGCCGTGGAATCAGGTGCAGGCGCAGTCGGAGCTGACAGCTGGAGACGAGATATCGGACGCGCGACACGGACGGGGGGGGCACCTCGCGCAGGATGATCGTCACCCCCGCGTCGTCGGCATCTTCGTCGAGAAGCGCCGGTCGGTCGTACATGACGACCGCGACGCCGTCGCGCCCGGGTGGCGCAACGGCGTCGGTTAGAATCCGGAGAACTGGCTCCGTCGGCGACATTGGCCGCCCTCAGCCCTCGTACCACCCTGCCGCGAGGACATCCTCGCTTTCGTCATCTCCGTCATCGCCATCCGCCTGGGCGGACGGATCGGCCGAGGGCGGCATGGAGCGCGCCTCCCTCGATCCCGCGGTCCCGAGCTCAAACCCTTCGCGGATGGCGCTGTAGCCCTCCGAATCCGTCTCGGGTGTCGATCGGCTGGTGGACGATCGTACGCCCGGAGGTCTCGATGACCCCTCGCTCGAGCTCGGCGGGAGCGCGGCTGTGGCTGGTCCCGCGAGCTGCCTGGGAGAATGTCGTATGACCCGATCTGTCGGCACGCTGTCGGCCGGTGGCACCGTGATCATCAGGGGACCGTTTCCCGTGCCTCGGAGCCGCTCGCCGCTCCACTCCATGCCTGGCGAGAACAACGTGCCGCGGACAATCACACGCACCTCGAAATCGTAATCTGGCTGGTAGTTCAGGTCGCCCGTGTAGATCTTGAGGTAGCGTGGCTCGTTCTGGTCGTCGTGTCTCCATTGGAAACGAACCGGTTCTCGGTCGTCGCCGTCGAGCGTCCGACCCGCCGGGAAGAACGTCACCTCGACGACCTGGGTCTCGTCTTGAAGGACCACCCCGAGGTTGATCGGGCCGACTTCGAGCACACCCACCCGATCGGCCCGCACCTCGAGGACCCCCTCGTCGCTCATGGTGCCGTGCTCGCCGGCGTCCAGGTCCACTTCGTTCTGCTCGATCGAGAGGTGTACGAACGAGTTCGCGAAGCTGCTTGGCGGCTCCTGTAGATGCACCTTTCGGCGCACGAACGTTTGCTCCGGCGTCCACCCGGCGGGCGCGTTGGAGACTTCGTCAGCGTCCCTTCTCACGAACGCCGGTTCCCACGAGGTGTCCGGAGTGGCGTCCGTGGACTGGAACGTCGTCTGTGTGAACTGGGGCACGCCGTTTTCGTCTGGATAGCCGACCTGGGCCGACATGAACGATACGGGCTGACCGACCCAGTTTCTCTCGGTCTCCGGCCAGTTCACGATCGGCTTCACAATGCGTGTGACCTTCCGGGACAGGTCGCCGAGGATGAGTCTCTGAAAATAGAGGCTTTCGGCTTCGGGGTCCGCCTCGATGACCCGCGCGAGCCCCTGCAGGCTGCTCGAGATCGTGGTCGGCTGGTTGTACCGGAAGTACCGGGTTTCCTCAAAGTGCAGGTCGATGTGCTGCTCATCTCGACGCGCACGCAACGCCAGGCCCGCGTGCCCGCCGTATATCTTGGACAGGAGTCCCCCGCTGGGCGCCTCCGCAGGCTCGACCTCCGGCATCGGCGGTTCGAAGATGATCTGAGCCGCCTGCTTGGTGAACTGCTCGACGATCACGTCGATGCGGGCTTCGATCGCCTTCTGCGCATCCTGACCCTGAGGAGTAGTCCCGTCGATCGCGAGCTCGACTTCGATGCCGCCGTTGATCCGGAGGCTGTTGAACTCGGCCTTGATGTCGGCGCTGGCCCACATATAGCCGGCGTTTGCGTGGCCCGAGAAATGAGTGAAAATCCGGTCCCAGTTGCCGGTGATCTTGAGCCAGATCTCCTGCGACCACATCGGCATGATTAGGTTCTGCGAGACAACCATCGGGCTGTACCCGCCATGGAAGCCCGCCCAGATCAACTCGCTGGGATACGCGCCCATCAGACCCGAGTAGGCGTTCTCGCCACCCGTCACGGAGCCCGGACCCTGTCCCTGGAGCTCGAACGCCCAGGCGTCGAGATTCGATCTGGCGAGTGGCCTGTTCCTCTTGCCTTCGTACGAGGGGTCGTAGTGCTCGACCCGAGACGGCATGCGCGCGGCTCGGACGAGTGACCGGCCGGGAGGTGCGGCCCCCGGACCCGAGTCGCCGCCAGGTGGGTTGATGTTCTCCGCCGGCGCCGTACCGTCACGCCCCGGGGCGAGGTTGGTGATCGCGGTCGTGTTGGACGTGATCGGCACCATTGCCGTCCGCGGCGCGGCGGAGGACCGCCAACCCCAGTACCGATCGTCGTCACCCCGATACTTGTCGAGCAGCTGCTCAGTCGCCTGCTGGAGGACTTCGGTCGGGTAGCGACTCGTGGTGGTCAGTGCCATGAGGCCCCCAACGACCTCCGAGTTGCCCTCGACGCCCACGTGGAGGTTCTCGTCCATCACTCCTACGAAGTGGATGTGACGGAACTTGTAATCGCCCGTGTCGCCGAACCGTGCGAGTCGCACCTCGCCGGGTACCCAGTAGTAGACGGGTGGCTTGCCCTCCGCCTGCAACGCTTCGTTGTTGCGGTCAGCCAGATACAGGATGGTGTACTGTGAGCCACCCTCCTGGATTACGAACTCTTCGAAGCGTCCCGCGTATACGGGTCCGACGGCGTCAGCCATTCCGCGCACTCCTCGTCTAGGCTCAACTGCGAGAGATGAAGCGCGACGGCCCGGACGGGGGGTGGGCTACTCGCGCTGCACCGTATGCTGCGTTAGCCCAGAGCTCGCACGAAAGAACATGTTCAGGCGGATCAGTTCGTGCCCACGCGGATGGGCCCACACGTTCGTGCGCACTGATTCATGCCTGTCCATTCCGCAGCGCAGTCCCGAAAACGACGCCGGCGAGCTCTACACGACCGTGCACTCCCAGACGAGCGTATAGCTGTCGCAGATAGCTGTTCACAGTGTGCGGCGAGAGTCCCAGCTCCGCGGCGATGTCACCAACTGTTGCCCCGGCGACTGCCCCCTGGAGGACATCAGCCAACCTGCCGGAAAGCTGGAGGTGTTCGAGCACCGCTTCCCACATCTCGGGTTGAAGCAGGTCACCGTTCGGGTAAGACATGTCCCCTTTCCGCCTGAGTCCCATGGCGCACGTTGCCCGTCACTGCTCCCGAGGGCCTGCCTGCTAGGATCGGCTTCTTGCACCCTGGTGCACCCAAACCGCGGGCTCTCGGTCAATCCGCCGCAATACAATGGTGAGTTCCCGCAAACGTGAGATGAACGAGAGGCGCAAAACCTTACCGAGGTGCCGGTCGGGACCGCCCCGCGTGTCCGGCGACGCGCCCCCGTGATCGAGGTGTTCGGCGCCCCCGGCTACATCGCGAAAAGACGCAGTCGCTGGATTTCGACGCTGCCCCCGATCGTGAAGAGCTCGATGTCACCGGACGATGGGGCGGGGAAGAAGAGCCCGGTCATGACCGTCTCACCGCGGCCGCCGAACACCTCGATCGAGTCGCGGTCGATCAGGATCCGAAGCGCGATCACACCGCCGGCCGCAGGGAGCGGCGCCCAGTACATCCTGAAGAAATCGCGATCCGAATTCGTCGCTCCAGGGGGAGGAGTACGGTCGAAGAACAGCTGTCGGGTCGCGCGATCCCAACGCACCTCGGTTCGGGTTTCGTCGTCGCTGCGAATCCGGATGCCGACGCGGTCGGCGCTCATGCCCGTCGTGGAGAACCGGAGGCCGAGATCCCATTGACCTGTGCCGTCGGCTCCCGGTGGCACCCGCACCAGGAAGTCGCTCCCGTTCAAGAGACCGCCGTTCGAGTCGATCAACGTGCCCCGTCGAAGCGTTCGCAGGTTCGGGTGGGGCGTCTGGAGCACGCGCGTCTGCCCCCCGACATTCCCGACGTTCACGAGCCGCGGTACGGAAAGGTGACCGTGCCACGGGTCCGTCCTCCCCTCGATCGCGTGCCGTTGGGCGTAACGCCAGTTGTTCACCCAGCCCGCGATGACCGGCGATGACGGGGGCCAGTATCCGATTCGACCGCCGAAGACCGCCCCCATCCACCCGAACAGCCTCGCCCCGAGTAGTCCCAGCAGCGAGGTCGACCCGAGAAACCAGCTCTGACTGGCATAGTAG
>JAOTZH010000078.1 GCA_029861425.1 Gemmatimonadota bacterium | reverse complement strand
GGGGATGCGTGCGAACGTGAACGTGCTCGATTGGGAGCAGGTCACCTCGTGGATCACGCCGACCGACCAGCTCTTCCGCGTGGGCCACTACGGCCAGCCCGAGATCGCCGAGTCCGACTGGAGCCTCCGGATCGGCGGGATGGTCGACAGCCCGCGCACGCTGTCCCTCGAACAGATCCGCGGGATGCCGCACCGCGAGGTCACGATGACCCTCGAATGCGCGGGGAACCGGGGGTTCGGCGGGTTCATCGGCGCCGTCCACAACGCCACCTGGGGCGGCACGCCGCTCGCGCCGGTGCTCGAAGCCGCGGGGATCCGGGACGGCGGGATCGAGATCGTCTTCTGGGGCGCCGACACGGGCGAAGAGACGATCCGTGACAACACGGTCACGCAGAACTTCGCGCGCAGCATGTCGGTCGAGGAGGCGATGGCCCGCGACGTCATCCTGTGCCACGAGGTGAACGGCGAGCCGCTCTCCACCGGGCACGGGTTCCCGCTTCGGCTCATCGCGCCCGGCTGGTACGGGGTGGCGAATGTGAAGTGGCTCGAGCGGATCGAGGTCCGCGACAGCCGGTTCATGGGACGGTTCATGGGCCGCGACTACGTGACGCTTCGACAGGAAGAGGTGAACGGCGAGACGGTGTGGACCGAGAGCTCGGTCGGCCGTGCGCTCATCAACTCCATCCCGGGCCGCGTCACCACGGACGGTTCCCGTCACCGGATCCACGGGGCGGCGTGGGGCGCCGATATCGCCCAGGTCGACGTTCGGATCGATTCGGGGGGCTGGCAGAGAGCGACGCTGGGTGAGGGGAAGGACGACCTCCACACCTGGACGTTCTGGCACCTGGACTGGGATCCGTCCCCCGGCGAACACACGATCACATCACGAGCCACCGATCGCGACGGCAACGTTCAGCCCGAGCCGAACGACCCGTGGCTCACCTCGAAGAAGACCTACTGGGAGAGCAACGGGCAGGTCAGCCGCGGAATCCTGATCGAGTAGGTGTCGCGACACGGGGACGACTGACCCACCGACGGCTTCGTTCTGCGTTAGCGACAAGAAGGGGTGTGGATGGGAACGGGAACTTCCAGCCAGGGGAGGGCAGGAATGCACTTCATTCGCCGAGCCGTACTCACAGTCGCCGCAGTCTGTATCGCGGTGCCGGCCTTTATCGCGACACCCGCGGCCGCTCAAGACGCTCCGATCTTCGACCAGGTGCCCGCGGTCATGTACGAGACCTACCGGGGTGTCAACAATCCCGCGTTCAACGATTACTTCGCGATGCTGGTCGAGAAGTACGGGGGGACCGGAGGCCACCCGTGGGCGATATACCGGGAGAACGCCAAGGTCGCGTACCGGATCACCGTACTGCCGGAGGGCATGCCGTCGATGCTGCCGATCCAACAGGCCCGGGTCGAGAGCTTCCAGGAGTTCGACCAGGCCCAGATGGACATGTGGAATGCCGGTTGGGGATCGCGCCACGTGTCGATCTGGAACACGGCGCCCGCGATGAGCGTCGTGCCGGACCGGTTCACAGTGGATGACATTCGGGCGCTGCCATACAACCGGGTGGTCGTGTACCACCTGAAGTGGAACCAGGCCGGAGCGTTCAGGGAAGCGCTCCGGGCGCGCTCCGCCCTCGACCGTGAGGCAGGCATCGAGGGCCTCGTCCAGACCGCCTGGAACGGTGGCATCGGGACGAACGCGCAGGTGGTGATGGTGAGGTATTCCTCAGAGAGTGAGCTGGCGCTGCTCGAGAGTCGCGGCGCACGGATGGAGGCCCGGGCGGCGTACAGGGAGGAGTGGCAGGCCCACAACCGGGCGATGAACGACGCCGCCTACCGGATCGAGCGACACGATCAGCGTCGCATCAATGACCTGTCGTATTCCGGGAACTAGCCGCCCGTAGTGGTCGCTTCGGCGGGGCCGGGGTGCGATCCCGGCCCTTCGAACCCCTGCCGTTGTCTATCGAACAGCCCACCAGCGACCCGGATGTGACCCGGCGGTTCGGGCTCTTGTCCAAGAGCCCGAACCTTCGAATCCGAGGTCGCCAAGATGTCCGCACATATATCTCTACTAGCTTCACGAGCCGTGGTCCTCCTCCAGGCCCTCGTGGTATTCGTAGCCGCCTTGTTCGCGGTGGGCATGTTCCTGCCTGTCGAGCACGTGTCGACCGCGGAGGCCCACTTCGAGGCTCCGCCCGAGCTCGTCTACGGCGTCGCATCGGATGTTGAGGCGATGCCCGAATGGCGGTCCGGGTTCGACCGCGTGGAGCGCGTGGAGGTGCAGAGGGGAAAGAAGGCGTGGCGCGATGTGAAGAGCCGGAAGGCCCACCCGGTTTGGGTCGCCGCGAACGAGCCGCCCCGCCGCCTGACGTCCAGCATCATCTCGCGGTCCGCTCCGTGGCGCGGATTCTGGGTGTACACGTTCCGCGAGACGTCCGACCGACCGGGCACGACCGTAACGATCACCCAGCGCGGCGAGATCCGGAATCCGGCGGCGCGAGTGTTCGCGCGACTGGACGGCTCTCGTGCCGCGCGGCGCCACCTTCGAGATCTGGTCTCGCATGTCGAAACGGAGTCCGGGGGCGCGGGCAGCGCCCTGGTGGTGGGACTGACGCTGGTCGGTCTCGACGACTTTCCCGTTCAGACGCCCTGACGTCGGGGCCAGCGCCAGTCTTTCCACTCGAACGCGATCCACAGGCTCGCCGCGAGCCAGATCGCGATCCACATGACGTCCGTCCAGTAGCCGGAGGGGAGCCTCGTGTAGAGCGCGCCGGACATGGCGATCCCTGTCGCGAGGCCGCCCCAGGTGGCGAACCATGGGATGACCAGCATGATCGACCCCACCGTCTCCAGCACGCCGACGAGGATGCGGAGCCACACGGGGTAACCCCACCGGACGAACGGCTCTGACCAGAACCCCTCCGGGTCGAACTTGTCCCACCCGTTCGAGGAATAGACGGTGATCAGGTAGGCGCCGACGAGAACGGCCAGCAAAAGCCGCGCGCGCTTGAACCAGCTCGCTTCCCGAAGTCTCTGTCTCACCCCGACAGTCTCCATGTCCACGGATCTCCCTCACCTGTGTCACGGTCCCGGCCCCTCTGACGACTCACCACCATGCGTGACCCTCGACACGAAGCCGGATTTCGCCCCGCCGGACAAGCGCTCGATGACAGAGAGCGGACACGCGAATGTCAGGAATCCGCAAAATCGGCGTGGCGGGTTTGCCGGTCGGGCCCGCGAAGGCTCGATTTGGGCGCATGAGCACACCTCCCGGAGGTTCCGACGTGCGTGGCCGCCTGCCCTGGCTGGGCATCCTCATCCCGCTCGGCCTGGGCTTCGTGCTGGCCGTCGGTCTGGCCTATCAGACGTGGGATGCGGCGCGCAAGCACCGGGCCGCCGCCGAGGCGACGGTGCGGGACCATGCGTCCTTCGGCGCACACATCCTCGCCGGGCGCGTGGATCGCCGGATGAACCAGGCGATGGTCTACGCGTTCTACTACGTGGACCTCGCGATCCGGAATGGCGAGCGCTGGCCCGCCGTCGATGCGCTGGGCGCCGATCAGGAGCTCCGCCGGTGCGCTGATGAGACTTCGCGGGAGGATCGCGTGTTTTTCAGGTGGGCGGACGGCGAGCTCGACGTCATCGGCCCGGCAGCCCCGGGGTTCGAAGCCTGGCTGAGGACCTGGGTGGCGGATGCTGCCGCGGCGGACGCAGGCGGACGCTCCTTCGGCCTTCGCTTCGGAGCCCCGGGTGTCGGGCCCTCCGGCATCGCGTACCGGGTGTTTCGCCGCGACGGGGGGCACGCGCTGTACGGTCTGGACAACTGCTTCATCGATCCTGCAGGGAACGTCTTCGCGGGCGCGATCGCCGAGTCCGGAGTCCTGCCTCCTTCACTGATCGGGGAGACGCCGAATGACTCCCTCTTCGCGGTGTCCCTGGGTGATGGGGCCGGAGGCATCGTCTGGGATGACGGGACGGACTATGCCACCGGGTTCGTCGGGGCAGCCGCAGTCCAGCCGTTGGCGGCCTACGGCGGTCTCGAGGTTGCGCTGCGTCTGCACCCCACGACCGCAGAGCGGCTCGTGGTGGGCGGTCTCCCGCGGTCGCGCCTTCCAGAGGCGCTGGGACTCGTCGCGCTGACCGCGCTCCTGCTCGTGATCGCGGCTCGACAGCTGCGGCGGGGACAGGAGCTTCTCCGGCTGCGCGAGCAGTTCGTCTCCAATGTGTCGCACGAGCTCAGGACTCCGCTGCAGCAGATCCTCCTGTTCAGCGACCTCCTGCGCCTGAAACGGGTGTCCTCCGATGACGAGCGGGATCAGGCCGTCTCGGTGATTCACCGTGAGACCCGGAGATTGATCAACCTCGTCGAGAACGTCCTGTCGTTCTCGAGGCCCGTTGGCGAACCCGTGTCACCGCGCGAGACGGCAGCGCTCGATCTGGCGGGGACTGTGGTCGAGTCGTTCCGGCCGATCGCGGAGGAGCGCGGCGTCGCTCTACGGATTACGGGCGAGGAAGTGGTCGTTCGGGGCGACCCCGAGGCGCTCCAGCGCGTGCTCCTGAACCTGCTGGACAACGCGGTGAAGTACGGTCCCGATGGTCAGACCGTGACGATCGATGTCTCTCGCCGCGGAGGGTCCGGCGTCGTCGCCGTTCGCGATGAGGGGCCCGGAATCCCCGAAACCGACCGCGACCGGATCTGGGAGGCCTACTTCCGCCTCGGTCGCGAGCAGCGGGATGACAGCACGGGTCAGGGGGTGGGACTCGCGATCGTCCGTGACCTCGTCGAGCACATGGGCGGCCGCGTACGACTCGACGCAGCCGAGACCGGAGGTGCGTGCTTCGAGGTCGAGCTTCCGGTGAGTGCGTGACGGGCGAAGCGGCGCGGGTTCTGATCGTCGAGGACAACCGTAACCTGGCACTCGGGATTCGACGTGCGCTCGAGACCGAGGGCTATGACGTGGTCCACGTCGTGCGCGGAGACGAGGCGCTCTCGCGACTCGAGCGCGACCGGTTCGATCTGATCATGCTCGATCTGATGCTCCCGGGAGCGAGCGGGTTCGAGGTGCTCCGGGGTCTCCGAACGGCCGATGACGCGACTCCCGTACTGATTCTGTCGGCGCGAGGGGAAGAGGTCGACAAGATCCAGGGCTTCCGGTTGGGTGCGGACGACTATGTGGTCAAACCGGTGGGTGTTCTCGAATTGCTCTTTCGGGTGCAGGCGATCCTGCGCCGGACGGGACGAGTCGCGACACCCGAGCCGGCGGAGTATCGGTTCGGGGATATCGAGGTCGACGAGGGCGCCCGCACGGTGACTCGTGGCGGTGAGGCCGTCGAGCTGTCGCGGCTCGAGTTCGACCTCCTCGCCTCGCTCCTGAGAGCGGGTGGGGATGCGGTCAGCAGGGACCGGTTGCTCCGAGAGGTCTGGGGCATCGCACGGCCGGATCGGATCCGGACCAGGACGATCGACACGCACATCTCTGCACTCCGGAACAAGCTCGAGGACGAGCCCGCGAAGCCCCGGCACATCCTGACCGTTCGAAAAGTCGGCTACAGACTCTCGCAGTAGGCCTTCACGGCGTCGATGTCCTGTGCCACCGCCTTCGACACCATCCCCCGAATCAGCGGCGTCGTCAGCCGCGCCATGAGCTTATGCGGGCGGGCGTCCATCTCGACGTCCAGCCGCGTCACGTCACCATCGGTCGAGACGGTGAAGAGCGTATCCCACACGGTACCGCCCGCGTCGGACACCATCCGCACCCGGTCGTTCTCGACATACTCGGTCACCTCGAGAATCTGGGAATGCTCACGGCCTCTCATCTCCCTGGTCTCGCGGAAGCGGGCGCCCTTACCGCTCTTGTGCTCGCTCAGGAACTCCACGCCGGTGATATGCGGCACGGCCTTCGAGAAGTTCGTGATGTCGGACACCGTCGCGAAGACGACGTCTGCCGGGGCCGAGATCGATTTCGTGATGTTCGTGAACATCATGGTCCTCCCCGAGAGTTGGCCCGACCGCTCCCCGTCAGGTCCTGGCTGAGCTTTCTGAGCCGGGCCCGCGCCTCGAGGTCGTACGCCTGGTCGTTGGCGCGCGCCGGGTTCATCTGATTGAAGAACTGCCCGCCCTCGATCTCGTCCGAGACGATGAGCTGCATCACCGCGTCCGCCCCCTCCGCGATCGTCGCCCGCGGCTCCACACCCAGACGTTGCACCATGCCGGTCGGCATGTAGGTGGCGGGGTGGAGGGAGTTCACCATGATGCCGGTGCCCATGAGGTCCTCGTGCAGGTCGAACGTGTGCATGACCTGCGCGAGCTTGCTCTGCGCGTAGGCGCGCCGACCGCTGAAGTTCTGCTCGATCATCACGTCGTCCCAGTCGATCGGCGCCTGCGCGAGCGACGAGACATTCACGATGCGGGACGGCGTGCTCTGCTCGAGCAGCGGCATCAGCATGTTCGTGAGCAGGAAGGGCGCCAGGTAGTTCACCTGAAAGCGGAACTCGTGTCCGTCTTCCGACAGCAGTCTCTCGTCTGGCGCCGAACCGAACCCGGCGTTGTTCACGAGCACATCGAGTCGGTCGTACTCCTCGAGGATTTGCAAAGCCAGCGCGCGGACCTGGTCGAACGAGGCGAAATCGGCCCGGTAGAATTTCGCGCTTCCCGTCCCCGCGGCCTCGATCTCGGACACCACTTCCGCCCCCCTCTCCACGTTCCGCCCGTGCACGAGCACGTGCGCGCCGCGCGCCGCCATCCGCAGTGCGACCTCGCGTCCCAGCCCTGACGTCGAGCCCGTGACCAGAACGACCTGACCCTCCTGCGCCGCATCCGTCCAGGAATGGGAGAGAGCGTCTCGGCCGGCGGCGAGCCCGACCGAAGCGGTCACCAGCAGTGCGAGGATCGTGAGGAATACTCGGTGCGGTCTCATCGAGGCATCGGCTCCAGTGGAGGGATGCTGATAAACCTTCGAGAGGGCGAGTGGTCCGGCAAGAGTCGCGTGCATGCAACCGTTTGAGCGATGCCGGAGTCACAAGAGGAATCGTACGATATTCGTCAAGTGACTGATCGTCGGATGACACCGGTTCCGGAGATGACCTCAGTGACGACGCGCCACAGGCTACCTCTAAGCCCTCGCGACTACCTGATCATCTGGTGCTCTCCCGCGGGGCCTCCCACGGGTACGCGATCATCAAGGGCGCCGAAGCCCTGTCGGGGGACGAAGTGCGCCTGGATCCCGCCAATCTCTACCGGGCCCTCAAGCGACTGGACCGAGAGGGCCTCGTGGCCATCGCGGGCACCGATGGCGGGGAGGAACGCCGTCGCACCTACGGGCTCACCTCGCGTGGGCAGCAGGTGCTGAAGGCCGAGTCGGCGCGACTCGCTCGGCTTACCGATACGGTCCGCTCATGGCGGCTCATTCCACAGCGTGGGGCCGGCTCATGAAGGACCGAACCGAGCCGCTCCTGACCTTCGCGGGACGGGTGTACCGGTCCGCGCTCCGGCCCCCCCCGAGGTCGTTTTGGGACGAGTTCGACGAGGAGGCCGCGGCCGTATTCGGCCGTCTCCTCCGGGAGCGGCTTGCCGAGCGTGGAGCGGCCGCCGCCGTCCGCTTCGCCGTGTCATCGACGACACTGGCCTGCGTCGCGGCATTCGCTGAGCGCTGGTCGGCCACCGGGCATCGACCTGATTACGTACAACCAGCCACAACCACAGGGGTGGACGAGCATGCGACATGATCTGAAATACGCACTGCGGTCCCTGACGAAGCGACCCGGATTCGCCGTGACCGTGGTGCTTCTCCTCGGCACGGGAATCGGGGCCGCCACGGCGGTCTTTTCCGTCGTCGACGGCGTTCTCCTTCGCCGTCTGCCGTATCCCGAGCCCGACCGGCTGATCTATCTGGACAACGGGTCGCACTCGGCAATGGACATCCAGGACTGGCAGCGCGAGGTCGAGTCGGTCGAAACCTGGGCAGGGATCTGGTACGAGTTCGGGGACATCGTCGGTGACGGGTCACCCGAGCGAATCGGCGTCTCGAACGTGACGCTCGACCTCTTCTCCGAGCTCGGTGCGCGCGCCACGTTGGGTCGCCTGTTCGCCGATGACGAACACATCGGCGATCCGTCCGTCGCCGTCATCAGTCACGGGTTCTGGCGCGATCGCTGGGCGAGCGACCCAGACATTCTCGGGACCGACATCCGCGTTCAGGACAGGACACTGACCGTCGTAGGGATCATGGCGCCGGACTTCCGCCCCCCGCGCGCGATCGCACGCGGCACGACCGACGTCTGGATTCCTCTCGACCTGAAGCGGCCATCGCTACAGGACCGGGGGCACCACGTGATCCAGCTCACCGGACGGTTGGCGCGCGGATACACGGTCGAGCAGGCGCAGGTAGAGATGCGTGCGATGAACGAGATCTTCGCAGAGCGCTTTCCCGAGCACCGGCGGCTGCGCGACGGTTCGATCGCCACGACTCCCGTTCTCTCCCTCCGAGATGCCGAAGTCGGGAGCGTGAGGACCACCCTCGTGATGCTACTGGGTGCGGTCGGCCTCCTGTTGCTCCTCGCATGCGTGAACGTCGCGAACCTACTCCTCGCGCGTGGAGCGGATCGCACACGCGAGGTCGCGCTCCGCGGTGCGCTCGGCGCCACCCGGCGAAACGTCTTTGCCCAGCTCACGACCGAGTCTCTGGTGCTTTCGTTGGCCGGGGGTATCGTCGGGGTGGCGTTCGCCTTCCTCGGCGTGAAGCTGTTCGCTGTCCTGGAACCTGGTGTGATACCTCGAACCGAGACGATCTCGGTGGACCCGCGGGTGCTCGGCTTCGCGACCCTCATCTCTGTGTTGACCGGTCTCCTCTTCGGTATCGTGCCGGCCGTCCAGGCTTCGCGGGTCGAGGCGAGTGTAGCGCTCAAGGAGGGATGCACCAACAACACCGGCACCAGGAAGCGGGCCAGGTTGCAGGGGTCGCTGGTGGTGTCGGAAGTGGCGCTGTCGCTCGTCTTGCTGACCGGCGCCGGTCTCCTCTTTCACAGTTTCCTCAACCTTACGACGGTCGATACTGGGTTCGAGGCGCACAACCTCATCACGGTCGACCTCCAGCTCGAGGAGCCCTATGACGCGACGCAGCGCGCGCAGTTCGCGGAGGAGCTCATGCGTCGGCTTCGCGCGATGCCGCAGACCCAGGCCGTGGTGGCTGGAAACACGCTGCCCTTCCAGTACGCGTCGGGCGGCAACTGCTGCTGGCGGTCTTCTGTCATCGTTGCCGGCGAGGCGGAGGATGCGGACGTCCCGACAGGGATATACCCGGTGACTCCAGGCTATCTCTCGGCCCTCGAGGTCCCTCTCATCTCGGGTCGGGACCTCCAGCCGGGCGACAAGGACATCCAGCCCCTGCCCGTGGTCCTCGGCGAGCATGCGGCGGAGCTGCTGTTCGGCGATGAAGATCCGATGGGGGCGACCCTCCAGTTCAGCCGAATGGAGGCCGCCGTCGTCGGGGTCGCGCGCGACGTACGGCACCAGGCGTTCGACCGCGACATCTCGCCGAATATGTACCTGCCGTGGGGGGCGGTCGGCACGGACATGCCGTATCTGAACGTCGCGTTGCGCACGGATCTGAATGAGGGGGCCGTGGCCCCCGCGATCCGAAGTGCCATTTGGGATCTCGATCCGAACCTCCCGGTGCCCGACGTCGTGAGCATGGAGGGACGGATGGCCCGCTCGGTGGCGGACGAACGGTTCTACTCGGCGATTCTCGCGAGCTTCGCCGTCGTCGCCCTGCTGCTCGCGGCTGGTGGCGTATATGCCACGTTCCTCTACTCGGTGCGCCAGCGGGTCAGGGAGATGGGGATCCGACTCGCGCTCGGAGCCCGTCGGACCGATGTGGTGCAGCTGATCCTGCGACGCGGATTCCTGCTGACGGGGGTCGGGATCCTGATCGGGCTCGCCGCGGCGGCGGCCGGCGCCCGGGTACTCGCCACGATGGTGTTCGGGATTTCGCCCCACGACCCCTTGACCTACGTCCTCGTCTCGGGCGTCATGGCGGTCGTGGCGATCGCCGCCTGTCTGGTTCCTGCCGTGCGGGCAGGCAGGACCGATCCGATGGATGCCTTGAGAACGGAGTAGCCGCGGACGCTTGTTCGAGTCCCCCGGTGCCCGCAGCATTCGTGGCATGAACGACAGGGCGAGACGAGTGCACGAGCTGTTCACCGCCGCGCTGGACCTCGAGGGCGCCGAGCGCGAGGCGTTTCTGGACCGCGAGTGCGGAACGGAACCGGACACCAGGGCGGAAGTCCAGGCGCTGCTCGACACGCCCGCGGAGGCCGACGGGTTCTTCGAGGAGCTGGCCGACCGTGCGGGCCTGTCCGGGGATGCCGCAACCGACGCGCAGCCGTTCGGGCAGATGTCGCGGCTGATCGGCCGATCGATCGGGCCCTATCGGCTCGTGCGTGAGTTGGGCTCGGGCGGGATGGGGACTGTCTATCTGGCGGACCGAGAGACCGACGAGTTCCGGCAGCAGGTCGCGGTGAAGCTGCTCCAGCCGGGTGTGGCCACCGACGTCATCCGCCGCCGCTTCCTCGAGGAAACGCGGATCCTCGCGCGGCTCGAGCACCCCGGGATCGGTCGATTCATCGACGCGGGCGTTACGGACGACGGCCAGCCGTTCTACGCCATGGAATTCGTGTTCGGGCAGACGCTGCTCGAGTACTGTGACGATCGCGAGCTCACCACCCGGGAGCGTCTCGAGGTGTTTCAGGCCGTGTGCGAGCCCGTTAGATACGCGCACGCGCAGCTGATCGTCCACCGCGACCTCAAGCCCGGGAACATCCTCGTCACACCCGACGGTCACGTGAAGCTGCTCGACTTCGGGATCGCGAAGGCGATCGATCCGGATCTCGAGCCCGGCGCCACCGCCACCGTCCCGTTCTTCACGCCGGCTTACGCGAGCCCGGAGCAGGCGAGCGGCGATCGTGCGACCACCCTGTCCGATGTCTATTCGCTCGGGATCCTTCTCTACGAGCTCCTCGCCGGGCGCCGACCATACGAGGTCTCGGCTCTCACGCCCGCGCAGGTCCAGCAAGTGGTCTGCGACGTCATGCCGACGCGCCCCAGCAGCGCCGTCGGCCGGGAAATGACGAACGGAGACCAGCGTTCCGGGCTCGGCCCGCAGCAGATCGGGGCGCGTCGTTCCACGACTCCCGAGAAGCTCCGCCGCCAGCTTTCGGGCGATCTGGATCGCATCGTCATGAAGACGCTGGCCAAGGACCCCGAACGCAGATACTCATCGGTCGCCGCGCTTGCGGAGGACATCGATCGTTACCTCGACGGGCGGCCGGTACTCGCGCAGGCCGACAGTGTCACATACCGCGCCAGCAAGTTCGCCTCGCGACACAAAGTGGGTGTCGTCGCCGCGGGTGTGGTTCTCCTGTCGCTGATCGGCGGTGCCGTGGCCACGGCCTGGCAGGCGCAGCAGGTACGCGTGCAGGCAGCGATCGCTTCGGACGAGGCGGCCAAGGCCCAACGCGTGGCGGACCTGATGGTCGACATATTCCGGCTGTCGGACCCCTCGCAGTCGCTCGGAACGACGATGACGGCGCGCCAGGTACTCGACGAGGGCGCGGACAGGATCCAGCGCGAGTTCGAGGACCAGCCCCTCGTGAAGGCCCAGCTGCTCACTCGGGTCGCCGGAGTCTATGGCAACCTGGGACTGCTCGATCGCGGGGAGTCCCTCGTTCGACAGGCGATCGACTTGCAGACGACCGAAAGCGAGGATCCGCTGCTCGTCGGCGAGAGCTACAGCCAGCTGGGCGACCTGCTCGAAGCCGAGGGCCGCCGCGACCAGTCGATCGAGGCCTATCGGGAGGCAATCGCGCTTCGATCGGGGTCGACCGAACCGGATTCAGTCACCGCACACGCGCAGGTGAATCTCGCCTGGGCACTCCGTGATTTCGGAGAGCACGAGGAGGCGGAGGCCCTGTTCAGGACCGCCCTGGCGACGCAGAAGGCACTCGGCGATCAATCGAGCGCTGATGTGCTCTCGACATATTCCGGGCTCGCGGCGGTACTGCACGACCAGGGGAGCCGACTCGCGGCGGACTCGATCTTCCAGACCGTGATCGACCGGTACGGGGCCAGCGACGGGGCGCCACACCCGCTTGCCGCGACGGCGATGATCAACGTCGGAATGGTCCGCCGGCTTCAGGATCGACTGACGGAGGCCGCGCCCCTCGTCGAGACCGCTCTGGAGATGAGGCGACGCCTCTACGAATCCGGACACCCCGAGCTGACAGAAGCGATCAACGAATGGGGGTCCGTGCTGCACGGTCTCGGCCGCCACCGTGAGGCGGTCGCGGTCTACGAAGAGGGCATTGCCGCCGCCGACACGCGTCTGGGTCGCGACCATCCGCTGAGCATGAGCATGCGTGGACGACTCGCACTGCCGCTGGGGGCGATCGGCGAGTACGAGCGCGCCGGGGCCCTCCAGGACACGGCGTTCATGGAGAAGCGATCGCGTCTCGGCTCGGACCACGCCGAGGCCATCGCCGCTCTGATCCGCTCGGCCGAGCCGCGGCTGGAGGCGGGCGAGCTCGAGCTGGCCGAAGGACGCCTCAACACGGCTCTGGAGAGAACCGGGGCACGGACGTCATACCGAGCCCAGGTCCTCGATCAGCTGGGTCGACTCGCGCACCGTCGCGGCGACCTGGACAGTGCCACCGTGCTCCTCGAGGAGGCGATCTCGATTGGCGAGGAGCGGCTCCGGGCGAACCATCGGATCCTGAACGAGGCTCGCCGCAACCTGGCCGCGGTACTGGTCGATCGGGGTCGCCACGACGAGGCGACGTCTCTCCTCGCCGGCGTGCTCGAGGTCGAGACGACCGTCCGTCCGTCTCCCCACTGGCGCATCGGCGCGACCTACACGCTCATGGCGAGGATCGAGCTCGACCGCGGCGCGAACGAAGATGCGGCCAGCCTCCTGCGCGCGGCGCTTGCCGAGTACCGGGAGCTTCCGGGTGATCACTGGAGGGTCATGGAGGCGGAGCGGCTCCTCGGCACCATCGCGATGGAGGTCGGGGAGGGACCGTGACCCCGCGCATCGGCATCCTCGGGTACGGTCGCTTCGGCGCTGCGCTGGGCGAGCTCGCTTTACAGGCTGGCTTTCCCCTGCGGGCATTCGATCCGCACGCACGCGCGCCGCAAGCGATCCGGGCGCCCTCGGCGTCGGAGCTGGTCGCCCGGTCGAATCACGTCGTGCTCGCTGTTCCTGTGCCGTCGCTGCGACCGGTGCTGGAGGGGATCCGCCCGCAGCTCAATTCGGAGCATGTCGTGCTCGATGTCGCCAGTGTGAAACTGGCGGCCGAGAAGACGCTCGCCGAAGTGCTCGGTCGCGACATCCCGTGGGTCGCGACGCATCCCCTGTTCGGTCCATCGGCCCTGGCGCTCGGCCAGCGACCGCTTCGGGTGGTCGTCTGTCCGAATCCGCTGCATGAGAGCGCGGTCGGAACCGTCCGAGCCATGTACGAGCGCATGGATTGCGAGGTCGTCGAGCAGGACGCCGACATGCACGATCGGCAGCTCGCCCGGGGTCACGCGCTGACGTTCTTCGTGGCGAAGGGGATGCTCGAGGTCGGGGGGGAGAATATCTCCGACGACGGTCCGCCCTCCGTACAGGCGATGGCAGGTGTCGTCCGCTCAGTCCGCAGCGATGCCGGCCATCTCTTCCTGGCGATCGAACGGGACAATCCGTATGCGGCGCAGGCGCGGCGCGATTTGATCGAGGCCCTGGGACGCGTCCACGAAGGGATCGATGCCGTGGCCCCGGATGCCGTCGAGGGTGGTGCGAGGATGGACATTCCGGATCTCGGGGAACGCGCGCCGGAGCTCCGGGAGCTGCGTTCGTTGATCGACGACGTGGACAGGGAGCTCGTTCGCCTTCTTGGACGGCGGGTCCGTCTCGCCAGGGGCGCCGGACGCATCAAGGCGGAGCGAGGTCACGCGGTGCGGGATCCGGGTCGGGAGATGACTCTCCTCGCCGATCGCCGCCGCTGGGCCGGGGACGAGGGGCTGGACCAGGAGTCGGTGGACGAGATGTTTCGGACGATCGTGCGGTTGTCGC
This sequence comes from Gemmatimonadota bacterium, assembly GCA_029861425.1. GTDB lineage: Bacteria > Gemmatimonadota > Gemmatimonadetes > Palauibacterales > Palauibacteraceae > Palauibacter. The sequence continues at coordinate 1,895 of JAOTZH010000078.1, read as the reverse complement.
GGGACGCCCAGGAAACGGACCCTCCCGAGTAGCTCTCCCCCTACTGCTCGCAGCCCACCGGAAGCAGCTTGACGGCCGCGCCGCCCCCGCCCGGGTCGAACACCTCGACACCCGTCGGGATCCGACCCGATCAGACCGTGAGGAGGACGTGCTCCGTGATCGCCAGGTAATGGAGGACGCTGCCGGCGATCACCATCACGTGCCAGAAGGCGTGGTGGTACTTGAGCCGCTTCGCTCCGAAGAAGATCGTGCCGATCGTGAACGCGACACCGCCGGAGGCCATCAGCATGACCGCCCCCGTCCCGACGTTGGCAATCACCTCGCCGATCAGGAACACCCCCAGCCAGCCCATCACGAGGTAGATCGCGACGGACGTCCCGGGGAAGCGGAAGCGAAACTTCAACTTGAACGCGATGCCGAGGGCGGCGAGTGTCCACGCGGCGACGAGCAAGGCGATCCCGGCGGTGCCGCCGACGCCGCCGACGGCCAGGGGAGTGTACGAGCCTGCGATCAGCACGTAGACGGCACAGTGATCCGCAACACGCCAACGCGCTTTGCGAACCTCGCAGCGGGCGGAGTGGTAGACCGTCGTCGCGAGATACGAGAAGACCAGCGAAAGCCCGTAGATCGTGGCGGCGACGAGGGCGGCGGTGCTGCCGAGCCGCGACCCCAGATCGACGAGCATGGCGAGGCCGATCAGGCTTCCGATCAGGCCTACTACGCCCGTAAGCGAGTTCGCAAGCTCCTGGCGCTCACAGACATCCGGAAGCGCGTCGAACGTGCGTTCCCCCCAACCTCCGGTCTCTTTCAACCGCTCCCCAGCCTTCTTCAGCCCCTGTCTCGCCACTCGCTCTCCTCCAGCATGGTTGTTCCTGAAGCTCACAATCTACACAGAACGTGCCCGTGCGGGTCCATGATAGGCGAATCGCCTCCCGAGTTCGACCAAATGCTCACCGGTGCTCGTGACGGCGGTGTCTTGGTGGGCGCACGGGCGCGTCCCGATACTGGACGTCCAGAGCCCCCACTTCCACGCCGCCCTGCCCACCCTCCGGAACGTCGGGCGACCAATCGAAGCCGTCTTGCGTGAACGCCCTGACGGTCCACACGCCCATCGACGCCAGCCCAATCGACAGGCCCATCACCACCCCGAGATCGATGATTCCTCGCCACGGTTGCTCGAGCATCCGGACCAGGAAGACCAGCACCGCGATCCCGACCGTGAGGACGGTCGTGGCCCGCCGGCGCGCCGGCGTTGCATGGATGAAGCCGAGGCAGAAGAGCGGGGCGAGGAGGAGGTGCAGTGGCTTCGGGTTCCCGGCGAGGTACTTCGCCCGTGCGGCGACCATGGGCGAGAACGACTGGTGGAACCCCCGGTATCCCTCGGCCCACATCATCGCCGGCACCCAGGTCCACAGGAGCGCCCACTGCGCGGTGGTGAAGCTGTGCTGATACGCGGAGAACCCGATCGGGATGATCCTGACGAGCGCCAGCAACACGAAGGCTATGATGCCACCCACACCCCAGACCACGACGACCGCCCCGCGAGCGCTCACGAACCGTCTCCGATCACTCGTCCGGCCCAACGTCTTCGGGCGCGCGTCCGCCCTCAGATTCAAGGTGGGAGGACCCGTGATCGAGCATTTGCTCGAACCAGACGATTCCGCTCACGACCTTCCGCTCCAGCCCCGCCTTGACGAGCTGATGCCAGAGGACGTCTTCGCCGAGCTCGACGCCGATCGCGATCTCCGCGGGTACTACGCCGTAGATGTCGCAGAGGACCCCCACCATCCCGACGCTGATCCTCTGCTCGCCTCGCTCGATCCGCGCCAGAGACCCGTGGCTCAGCTTCAGCTGAAAGCGCTCTTCGACGAGTGCGGCGACCTGCCGTGTCGAGT